>JBDUBL010000002.1:0-73564 GCA_040004125.1 Actinomycetota bacterium | reverse complement strand
AGATCGGCGAGAAGATCGCCGAGGCCGTCGACAAGGTCGGCAAGGACGGCGTCATTACCGTCGAGGAGTCCAACACCTTCGGCATGGAGCTCGAGTTCACCGAGGGCATGCGGTTCGACAAGGGTTACATCTCGCCGTACTTCGTGACCGATCCCGAGCGGATGGAAGCGGTTCTGGACGACCCGTACGTCCTCATCGCGAACTCGAAGATCAGCGCTGTGAAGGACCTGCTCCCCGTGCTCGAGAAGGTCATGCAGTCCGGCAAGCCCGTCTTGGTCCTTTCCGAGGACGTCGAGGGTGAGGCGCTCGCCACGCTGGTCGTGAACAAGATCCGCGGCACGTTCCACTCGGTCGCGGTCAAGGCGCCTGGCTTCGGGGACCGCCGCAAGGCCATGCTGCAGGACATCGCGATCCTCACCGGCGCCACGGTCGTTTCCGAAGAGGTTGGTCTGAAGCTCGAGAGCGCCACGATCGATCTGCTCGGTTCCGCCCGCAAGGTCGTCGTCACGAAGGATGAGACGACGATCGTCGAGGGCGGCGGCAAGGCCGACGATGTCGCCGGCCGGATCAATCAGATCAAGGCCGAGATCGAGAAGACCGACTCCGACTACGACCGCGAGAAGCTCCAAGAGCGCCTCGCCAAGCTGTCGGGTGGCGTCGCGGTGATCAAGGTCGGCGCGGCCACCGAGGTCGAGCTCAAGGAGAAGAAGCACCGCATCGAGGACGCCGTGCAGTCGACGAAGGCCGCTGTCGAGGAAGGCATCGTGCCCGGCGGTGGCGTGGCCCTGTTGAACGCGCAGGCCGCGTTGGACAAGATCGACCTCGAGGGCGACGAGCTCACCGGCGCGCTGATCGTGCGTCGCGCGCTCGAGGAGCCGATCAAGCAGATCGCGCTGAACGCAGGCCTCGAGGGTGGCGTGATCGTCGAGAAGGTCCGCGCCCTGAAGGAGGGTGAGGGTCTGAATGCGGCCACCGGCGAGTACGGCGACATGATCAAGTTCGGCGTCGTCGACCCGGCGAAGGTCACGCGTTCCGCGTTGCAGAACGCGGCTTCGATCGGCGCGCTGTTCCTCACCACCGAGGCGATCGTTGCGGAGAAGCCAGAGAAGGCTCCTGCGATGCCCGGTGGCGGCATGCCGGGCGGTGACATGGACTTCTGATCCGATCGCCGTACCAGTTGTCCTCGAAACGGGGCCCCGACGGGCCCCGTTTCGCGTTGTGGGCCCGAGCGGTCCCCTCGATGGCGGATCGCGTTTGCAGGCGGACGGCAGCCCTGCGACCATCCGCGCGTGTCGTTGGGTGTTGGAGATACCGGGCGCAACATCGCGGCCGTCTTGAAGAACCGCGGGCTGCGGCGCGCCTTGCTCGCGTTCGCTGTGTTCCGCCCCACCGAATCCGCTCAGTGGATAGCGATCCTGGTGTACGCCTACGGTGCAGGCGGCACCAAGGAGATGGGTATCGCGGCCGTCGCGCTGCTCGTCCCGACGGCGTTGTCCGCCCCGTTCGTGGCGCAGGTGGGCGACCGCATCCATCGCGAACGAGCGCTTGCGCTCGGCTACCTCTGTCTCGGCGTCGCTGCAGGGCTCACCGCGGCTTCCCTGGCGTTGTCCCTCCCGAGTACCGTCGTCTATCTCTTCGCTGCGCTCGTGAATATCTCTATCTCCATGATCCGTCCGACCCACCTTTCGATCCTGCCTGAGCTCGCGGAGACCCCGGCGCAGCTCACGGCGGCCAATGCGCTGACGAGCACGCTGGAGGGGTTCGCGGTATTCATCGGCCCGCTGCTTGCCGGCGTGTTGATCGCTGCGGACGGGCCGCGGTTGGTGTTCGGCGTGATGGCGTTCATGATGATCGCGGTCGGGCTCCTCGTGCTGGCGGTGCACGCGCGAGCGCGGATGACGGAGCATCACGGGGCGGTGGGCGATGCCCTCGAAGGGTTCCGCGAGCTCAAGCGCCGTCCGGGCGCGCGACTCTTGCTCGGGTTTGTGGCGGGGCAGACCGTCGTGATCGGCGCCCTCGACGTGTTGACCGTCGTGCTCGCATACGGCGTGTTGTCGATGGGTCCGTCGGGGCCGGGTGTGCTGTCTGCTGCGGTTGGCGTGGGCGGCCTCATCGGCGCCGCGGCGACCGTCACGCTGATCGGTCGAGAACGACTCGCCCCTGCCTTCTTCCTGGGCGTGTTCGTGATCGGGGTGCCGATCGCCCTGGTCGCCTTTACGAGCGGCTCGACGGCAGCGCTGATCTTGCTTGGCGTCGCCGGGATCGGCAAGAGCTTCTTCGACGTCACCTCCCGGACCTTGCTTCAACGCAGTGTGGATGACGACGTCCTGGCGCGGGTCTTCGGCGTGCAGGAGGGGTTGGCGATGGCGGCGCTTGCGCTCGGCTCGGTGATCGCGCCGATCGTGGTCAACCGGATCGGTGTCGACGCGGCGTTCCTTCTCGCGGGCTTGGCGTTGCCTGCGGTCGCGGTGATCGCGTTGGAGCGGATCCGCTCCGTCGACCGCGATTCGGCGGCGGCCGATCCGGCCGATGTCGCGCTGCTTCGTGGGACGGCGCTGTTCGCCCCGCTCGGGCCTGCAAACCTGGAGCGCGTCGCTCGGAACCTGATCCCCGTGGAGGTCGCCGCGGGAGACGTGGTGATCGCCGAAGGTGACCAGGGCGACCGCTTCTACCTGATCGCGGACGGCTCCCTCGAGGTGTCCCGGGGCGGCACACCGCTGGCGAAATTGGGGCGTGGCGACTTCGTCGGTGAGATCGCATTGCTCCGCAATGTGGCGAGGACCGCGACGGTCATCGCCGCCGAGCCCTCCTCGCTGCGAGCGCTCGACCGGAGTCACTTCCTCGCGGCGGTGACGGGGTCGCCCGCCGGCGCCGTGGCGCTGGCCCAGGAGATGGATCGGCGGCTCTCCGAACACGACGACTGAGTCGCCCCTCCCGTTGACCGGGGTGCTGTCGATGCCCGACGATGAGCCGGTGACCCGTCGACCGGGGCCTTGAGGTGGCGTCGAGCGCCTTGGTCGCGGCGGCCTATCGCGACGTGGGGCGCAACCGATCCCTGCGCCATGCGCTGGCCGCCTTCCTCCTGTTCAACGCCCAGGAGTACGCGATCTGGATCGCCGTCACGCTCTATGCGTTCGCGCGGGGAGGCGCATCCGTCGCCGGAGCGGTCCTCGTCCTGCAGCTCGTGGTTGCAGCGGTGGTCGCGCCGATCGGAGCCGTGCTCGGCGACCGGATCCGCCGCGATCGCGCACTCGCCCTGGGCTACGGTGTGCAGGCGCTCAGCTCGTTGTCGTTGGGGCTCGCGTTGTGGTTCGCGCCGGCGTCGATCGTCTATGCGACGGCTGTGCTCTCGTCGTGCTCGATGACTCTCAGCAGACCGGTGCACAACGCGGTGCTCCCCCAGATCGCGGACACGCCCGAGCAGCTCACCGCCGCCAACTCGCTGTCGGCCACGACGGAGAGCCTCGGTCTCCTACTCGGGCCGCTGCTCAACAGCGTCCTGATCGCCCTCAGCGGTCCGGCCCTGGTGTGCGTGGTGATGGGCGTGCTCATGATGCTCGCGTCGTGCTTGACCCATCGGATGCGACTCCACCCGGTTCGAGATGCGACCGCCGGTGCGCCCGCGCTCGTGATGGACGCGAGCGAGGCTGCCGCATCGCCCCGGTTGCTGACCGATGTCGCCGAAGGCTGGCGCGCGTTGCGCCTCGATCCGCCGGCGGCGGTCCTGACGTTCTTCGCCGGTGCGCAGTACTTCGTGCTGGGCGTGCTGGACATCTTCTACGTGGTCCTGGCGATCGACGTACTCGGGATCGGAGAGCAGGGAGCGGGGCTTTTGGCCGCGGCGATCGGTGCCGGCGGCCTGGTCGGTGCCGCTGCGACCGCAATGCTCGTGGGAAGGCGGCGATTCGCTTCACCGATCGAGATCGCTGTCGGCGTGATGGCGGGCGCGACGGCCGCCATCTCGTTGAGCGCCGCATTCGGGCCGACGATCGGATTGTTGATCGTCGCGGGTGCGGCGCGCGTCTTCTTCGATGTCGGCGCGCGGACGCTCCTGCAGCGCAGCCTGCCGAACGAGGTGCTGTCCAGGGTGTTCGGACTGCAGGAAGCCCTGCTGATGTTGGCGACCGCTCTCGGATCGGCCGCGGCGCCGTCGCTGATCGCGACGTTCGGGAATCAAGGCGCGTTCGTGGCCGTCGGCGTCTTTGTGATCGGGCTGGGTGTCGTTGCGCTGCCCGCGTTGCGTTCGCTCGACCGTCGCGCGGTGCTCCCCGATCCCGAACGGCTGGCGCTGCTGCGGTCTATCCCGATGTTCGGGTTGCTGTCGCAGCCTCGGCTCGAGCGGATCCTGGCGCTTCTCCAGCCGGTACGGGTCGCCGAGGGGGAACTCGTCATCCGTCGCGGGGAGGTGGGGGAGCGCTTCTACATCGTGGCCGGCGGCGAGGTCGTCGTCCGCGTGAACGGGCACGAGGTCGCCCGACACGGCCGGGGCGGGTACGTTGGCGAGATCGCCCTGCTCCGCGACGTCCCCCGTACTGCCGACGTCGTAGCCGAGACCGACGTCGAACTGTTCGCCCTCGAGCGAGAGGACTTCCTCCTCGCGCTCACCGGCTCACGCCGGGGGGTGCGAATGGCCGATGCGGAGGTGGATCGACGTCTCTCGGAGCTCGATACCCTCGACGAGGACTGACACACCATCGCAACAACTTGGCGCGAACCTCGCGCTCGGATCGGTCGAACGCAGGGGTGGAGCCCCTCTCTCCGATCGAAGGCCCCGGCCGCCCCGCGGCTGGGGCCTTCGACCATCTAGGCTCCTCGCCATGATCCAACTCCCCATCCGGATCCGGTGGCGCGACGTGGACAGCTACGGTCACGTCAACAACGCCGTGTACCTCACGTACCTGGAGGAGGCGCGCGATCGCTGGGTGCAGACGACCCTGCCCGACACCAACTTCGTCATCGTGCGGATCGCGATCGACTACCGGCGGGAGCTTGCCCTCGACGACGAGGAGGTGACCGTGACCTGCCGGGGTACCGGCTACGGCACCTCCTCGATCAGAACGGCCGAGCAGGTCGTCGCGAGGGCCGGCTGGGTCGCGGCCGAGGCCCAGTCGGTGGTCGTGGCACACGATGCCACCGATCGCCGATCGCGTGCGCTGACGGCGCAGGAACGCGCTTGGTTGGATGCTGCGATCGTGGTGGACGGCGCCTAGGTCGGCAGGATCCGCCGACCCCACTTGAAGTGGTCGCGATACCAACCGCTGCCGACCCACATGATCGTGACGCCACCCGGCGTGCTCGAGGAATCGAGCGCCCACCCGTTGCCTATGTAGGTGTCGACGTGGTCGACGGTGCCGTTGAGATCGCCGTCGTAGAACATCGGGTCGCCGGGGTGCAGGTCGGCATAGTGCAGCTTCTTGGGCGCCATCGCCGCCATATCGGCCGAGGTCCGTTGGGGCAGCGACCAGCCGTGATAGGGCCGGGGTGGGTTGACGTTCCAGTACCCGCCGTCGTCGGCGCGCAGCAGCCACCACGTCAGGCCGGAGCAGTCGAAGCCGCTCCGGGGCTGACCGCCCAGCGCCGAGGGCTCCTGCGTTTCGAACCCCCACTCACCCCCCCAGACGTAGGGGTAGCCCGCGTAGCGGATGCCCCATCGCACGATCTGGGTCGCGCGGGGCCCGAGATGTGGCAACTCGACGTTCGCGTACTGGGCGAGCAGGCCCGGGACGTTCCATGAGGGCTGCGTGGTGGCGCGCCACAAGGAGTAGGCGACCTGGGCGCGGGGCATCTCGTCGCCGGGAGCCACGTCGTGGGATTCTGATCCCGTCGGGGCGTTGTACCGGAGCCCGAGCCGCATGCCGAGCACGTTCGTGCCGAAGTTGGGGGACGTCTTGAACGTCACACCGTCGCGTGTGTGGATGGCGTTGAGTGCCTTGGCCGCCGGACCGAGCCCGAGCGCCAGCGCGAGCGCGCGGTGCACCATCGCCATAGTGACGTGACCATCGGGGTCGAAGGCTCCGCCTCGTGCCGTGAGCCAGCCGTGGGCGACGGCGACCGCCGCGTAGCGATACCAGGCGACCGACGCGTCGAGGTCGTTGAACACGATCGACGGATCGGGGGCTTCATCGGGTGCAAAGGCGTGCACGACCGAGCGCGCGAAGTACTTGCGGGTCTCGATCGCGCTGGGTCGGAAGTTGTAGGTGCCGTCGGCTTTGGGTGCGAAGTCCAGCATCCAGCTGTTCGTCTTGGCGACCCAGACGATGCCTTCCTTGGCCCACGTGTCGCTCATATCGAGGTCGGCGAACGTCACGGTGGTGCTCTTGGTGGCACTGCGCGCGGACCGATCCACGACGGAACGAACGCGCGGATAGACAACGGGGATCGCCGGCAGACCGGTACCTGCATCGCCGGCATCGCTGACGTGCTGACGGGGCTGTGCGTGTGCGGGCGACAGGGCAGATGGCATGCACACCGCCAGCGATGCGACGATCGCGACGGCCATCGTGCGCGCACGACGACCCAACGGGCATCCCCCCGGAAGCATGTAGTGGTGGTCGGCCCTGGGGCCAAGAACCTTGAGGCGGTAGGCTCGTTGTGTGCTGGGGGAGCGAGACGCGGTGGTGGCGCAGGTGGAGCCGTATGCGGTCCATGGATCGCCGTACGTGAGGGTCGCGCTCGCCTTCCCCGATCACACATTCATGCAGGCGCAACTCGGGACCGAGAGCGTTCCAGAGGCGCTCGTCGTCGGTGAGCCCGTCGTGGTGCGTTTCGCGATGAACGTTGTCGTAGGGATCGAGCGGCGCTCGGGCCGCCCTTAGGTCGTCGGCCCCTCCCGGCGGACGGCCTCGACGCTTTCGAGTGCCTGTCGGAGGTCAGCCAGCCACTCCTCCTGCTTCTCCGAGACCAGACGCACACACCAGGCTAAGGCGTGACTGCGAGAGCGGGCGACCCCTGCGTCGACGAGCGTGTCGAGCACGGTGCGCTCGGGCATCCGCAGGCGGGTCATGGCCGGCGTCGCGACCGCGGTGAACAAGACACGATGGTCACCACACGTTGCGCCCCAACTGACCTTGCGCCCGAATCGGCGCTCCGCCTCATCGGCGACCCGCATCCGCTGTCCACGCGTGTCCTCGCGGAACCCCTGGATCCGGGCCGAGAGGGCCGCCTTGCGGGTTTCGGGGCCGGCATCCCCTGGCAGGTCGGGTTCGTCGAGCGATCCCACCACCAGGATCTCGTCTCGATCGAATCGCACGTCCGGCGCCGCCGTGAACCAATCGTTGGGGAGGCGTCCTGCGAACCAACCGACAAGATGTTCCTGGAAATCGCTGTTTTCATTCATGCGAGAAGATTACATCATTACATCCATACGTCCAGTCCCACGTGGCGTCACGTTCGGTTGGTACGCTTCACGACCTTGGAACCGCTTCCTGAAGACGTGGCCCCGGCGGCGTACGCGGGGAGTCAGCTCTCGGCCGGCCCCGGGCCACCGGAACTGGCGTACGCGGGTCTCCCGATGCCGGGGCCCGACTTCGAGGCAGCCGAGATGGCTCCTGAGGACACCGAGATCGCCGAGGCGATCGCCGCCGGTGCCGATTGGATGACCGAGGTGCTCGCCCGTCTCGTGGACCGCGATACGACGCTTGGGAACGAGGAAGCCGGTCAGGGCGTGATGCGCGAGGCGCTGCGGGAGCTGGGGCTCGAGCCCGTCGATGTGGCGATGGATCCCGAGGCACTGCGTGCCCACCCAGCGGCCTCACCCTTTGACTGGCACGTGAGCGGCAAGAACAACCTCGTCGCCGCCTGGGCTCCCGAGCGCCGCGACGGCGGGCTCAGCTTGATCCTGAACGGTCACATCGACGTCGTCAGCCCGGAGCCCCTCGGGCAGTGGGAACGTGATCCATTCACGGCACACGTCGAGGCCGATTGGTTGTACGGACGCGGCGCGGCGGACATGAAGTGCGGGCTCGCCGCGATCCTGGGTGCGGTGAAAGGTCTCCGCGAGCTCGGTCTGTCGCCCCATGCGCCGGTGTTCCTCCAGTCGGTCGTCGAGGAAGAGTGCACCGGGAACGGCTCGCTGCAGACGCTGCTCGCCGGGTACCGGGCCGACGCCGCGATCATCGCCGAGCCCTTCGGAGCGGCGATCACGACGTCGCAGGTCGGCGTGTTGTGGTTCGACGTCGTGATCGAGGGGTTGCCCGGCCACGCCGCCGAGGCGGGCAACGCGATCAACGCGATCGAGGCGAGCCTGACGATGATCGGTGCGCTGCGCGTGCTGGAAGCGGAGCTCAACGCCTCGCCGCCGCCGCCCTACGACGCATACCCGCACCCGATCTCGCTCAACGTCGGGCAGATCCACGCCGGAGACTGGAACTCCACCGTGCCCGGGGAATGCGTCACGGGTTACCGGTTCGCTGCCTACCCGGGCATGTCGTTACAGGAACTTCGGCGGCGCGTCGAGCGGGTCGTGGCCGATGCGGCTGCGGCGAACGCTGCGGCGTTCCCTCGACCGCCGCAGGTCGTGTACCGAGGGTTCGCCGCGGAAGGGTACGAGCTCGCGCAGGACCACTTGCTCGTGGACTCGCTGTCGGCTGCCTATGCCCGGCACATGGGGGCCTCGCCCGCCTTGGTGGCAACGACCGGCACCACCGACGCGCGCGTCTTCGGGCACGTCGGTGGGATCCCGTCTGTGTGTTTCGGGCCGTATGCCGAGGCCGCGCACGGCGTAGGCGAACGGGTGTACCTTCCGAGCGTGGTCCAGACCGCACAGGTGATGGGGCTGTTCATCCGGGACTGGTGCGGCTTGTCATGACCGCCGTGCTGTGGGCGCTCGGCGCGGTGGTGCTCGTCTTCGCCGCCCGCGAGCTGGTTGCGTGGACCGATCGTCGTGACCACCTGTCGCGAGAGGCCCCGGCGCCGGTCGCGACGCCGACCCTGCCGATCGGCGCGCCCGGCTTGCTGATCACGACCAAGCCGCTGACTGGCATCCCGGAGATCCGGAATTTCTTTCGGACGAACGAGACCCCGATCTATTTCGTCAGTGCGACCGCGTTCAATCTGCTCGGGATCGACCGCTGGGTGCGGAACTTCCGGTTCGTGAACTACTACGACTCGTTCGACGGCACCCATCCGAACGTCGTCGTGCCGAAGGAGCAGACGCCTCGCGCCTTCGAGTCGATCGAGGAGATCGTCAACTACCTGCTGGGGCACAAGGAGGTTGGCGACCTGATCGCCGCCAACGGCGGATCAGGCAAGGCGGCCTTCCTGATGTTCGACGAGGAGACCGAGGAACTGGCCGCAGAGCTTGGGCTCGACGTCGTGTTCCCCAAAGCCTCGCTGCGCCATCGCATGGATTCCAAGATCGAGACCACCCGGCTCGGCAACGAGGCCGGGGTGCCGAGTGTGCCGAACGTCATGGGCCGCGGTACCGACTACGAGGCGCTGCTGCAGTTGGCGGCCGACGCGGGGCTCGGCAGCGACTTGGTCGTGCAGACGCCGTACGGCGACTCCGGCCAGACCACCTTCTTCATCGCCGATCGAAGGGGCTGGAAGGAGCACGAGAAGAAGATCGTCGGCGATCGGATCAAGGTGATGAAACGTATCGAGCCTCGCGAGCTCGCGATCGAGGGCGTGATCACCCGTCACGGCACGTTGGTGGGTCCGCTGATGGCCGAGCTCACGGGGTTCCCGGAGCTAACCCCGTACGACGGTGGCTGGTGCGGCAACGATGTCTCGCCGGAGCTGCTCACCGAGAAACAGCGGCGCACCGCGCGCGAGCGCACGATCGCGATGGGCGAGCGTCTGCGCCAAGAGGGCTACCGCGGGTACTTCGAGTTGGACTTCTTGCTCGACGCCGACACCGGAGAGATGTGGCTCGGCGAGCTCAACCCCCGCGTCACTGGCGCGAGCAGCATCACGAACGTCACCGCCGTCGCCTACGGGGACATGCCGCTATTCCTGTTCCACTTACTGGAGTTCATGGACGTCGACTTCGAGTTCGACGTGCAGGAGCTCAACGAGCGGTGGGCACAGACGCACAACCTCGATGAATGGACCCAGTTCATCTTGAAGCAGACGGAGGACGTGACCGAGTTGATCACCGAGGCGCCACGCTCGGGGATCTGGCGGATGGGCGACGGCGACATCGGGTTCGCGCGTCGCGATACCGACTGGCACACCGTGGCCGACGAGAGTGAGGCGTTCTATCTGCGGATCGCCGGGGTCGGTCAGTACCGTTACCCGGGTGCCGATCTCGGCATCATGGTGACACGCGGGCGATTCATGGACGAAGAGCACCGGTTGCTCGACCGGGCGCGAGGCTGGATCACGGGCATCAAAGGGGAGTTCGCAAGCGTTCCGCCGGGCGCCGACGAGCCGCCGACGGTCAAGCCAGAGCCCTTCGGCTTCAAGATGCTCTGACGCACGGTGGTGGCTTCGGCACCGCCGACCTGGGAACATCTCGCGATGCGGATGATCCCGTTCACGTTCCGTGCCGTCGAGGAACTCGAGGCCGGCCCGAAATGGCAGGCCGTCTTCGAGGAGAAATGGCCCCACTACAAGACGTGGTTCCTGCGTGAAGGCGAGGCGGCGCGGTCTTCCTACGCGACAAGTGTCCGCATGCTCCGCGCGCACATGCCGGAGCTGATGCCCGCCTACGAGCGGGTCGTCGAGCTAGCGGGTGGAGGCGACCTGGCGGCCAGGATGCTCTCGCTCTACAAGCCACCGCCGTACCTTGCGGCCTGCTCCCAGGGTGTCTGGACGCGTGACGCCACGCCGATGCTGGTGCGCAACTACGACTACGCGCCGTCGCGATTCGAGGGGCTGATCTGGTCGACGCGGCTGCTCGACAAGCGCGTGCTCGGCATGACCGACTGTCTGTGGGGGCTGCTCGACGGCATGAACGACGACGGGCTCGCGGTCTCGTTGACCTTCGGTGGGCGTCGCGTGCTCGGCGACGGGTTCGGCATCCCGATCGTGCTGCGCTACCTGTTGGAGACCTGCAGCACGATCGACGAAGCACGCGCCGTCCTGACGCGGCTGCCGTACTCGCTGAGTCACAACCTCACGCTGGTAGACGGGACGGGAGCCGTGCTGACCGCCTACTTGTCGCCCGACCGGGAGCCGATCTTCCGCGCCTTCCCGGCGGCGACGAACCATCAGGGGATCGTGGAGTGGCCCGAGCAGGCGCGCGCGACCCGCACGATCGAGCGCGAGCAGACGATCGTCCGGCTGCTGGACGATGCGACGATCGACGCCGATACCTTCGTGGAGAGTTTCCTGCGAGCCCCGTTGTTCTCGACATCGTATGCCCACGGGTTCGGCACCCTGTACACGGCCGTGTACCGCGCGACCGAGCGGGTCGCGCGGTACGTTTGGCCGGCAAGGACGTGGCAGCTCGGCTTCGACGCGTTCGTCGAGGATGAGCACACCGAGGTGCTCGCCGAGCCGACGTTCGCCACCTCCGCCGGCTGAACGATGCGTTCGGCCACGTTGACTGCCGACACGCGCGGGCGGCGAACGGTGGATCTCACGTTCGAGGCGCGTGCGTTCGTCCGCGACGTCGGCGGCGACGGGCTCCTGCACGTATTCGTTCCGCACGCGACGGCCGGCGTCGCTATGATCGAAATCGGCGCCGGTTCCGAGCAGGACCTGGACGAGCTGCTCGAGCGGACCTTCCCCCGGGAGGATCGCTATGCGCATCGTCACGGGAGCGTTGGTCACGGCGGGGATCACATCATGCCGGCGTTCGTCTCGCCATCGCTGATCGTGCCGGTGTTGGACGGCGAGATCGCGCTCGGCACGTGGCAGTCGATCGTGCTCGTGGACCCGAACCGGGAGAACAACGAGCGCACGGTTCGTCTGAGCTTCGTGCCTGCCTAGAGGTACTGGCCGGGCGCGCGGTCCTTCGCCGTGGACGCGGCGGGGGTCTCGGCAACCGCCTGGACGTCGCGCTCACGGAGCAGGACCAGGTCCTCGCCCTCGAGCTCGACCTCCAGGCCCGCGGAGGGCAGGAACAGCACCCGGTCTCCTTGCTTGGCGACGCGCACGTCGGGCCCGATCAACGTGACGTCGCCCCAGGACAGTCGCTTGGGGGCGGGCATCGCCGTGGCCGGGATCAGGAGCCCACCCGCACTCTTGCGCTCGCCGTTGCCCGGCACGCGCACCACGAGGCGGTCGCCGGTGAGCCGCAGGGCGGGGTCGGCCGACGCCGTGGCGTTGCGAGGTTTCCGCGGTTTCGCGGCCGTCGTCTTGGTCTTCGACGAGGTGGCGCCGTCCTTGGTGTCGGTGGCGCGTGGCATGGGCCGAGTGTACCGAGCGCGACCCGCTAGCATGTGCGGTCCATGAAGGCGCGAACGCTCTTGAAGGCAGGCACGGCGCGATTGAAGGATTCGCCGGCGATCGACCACTGGCAGGCCGGTCGCGAGAAGATCGAAGCCGAGATCCTCCTGATAGCGATCAACGACGGCTACGAGCCCGAGCCCACCGAACAGATCTCGAAGAAGAAGCAGCGCCGTTTCGAGGAGTGGATCGAACGGCGATACACCGGTGAGCCGGTCGCTCACATCACGGGCGTGACGGAGTTCCGTGGTCTCGACCTCATCGTCGAGCCGGGCGTGTTCGTGCCTCGCGACTCCTCGGAGTGGCTCGCTGAGCAGGCCGTGCGCCGGTTGCGCAGGCGCAAACGGCCGGTGCACGTCGACCTTGCCAGCGGGATGGGCACGATCGCGCTGGCTGTGGCCAACGAGGTGCCCGAGGCCGAGGTGTTCGGGGCAGAGTTGTCTGACGAAGGGGTCAAGCTGGCTCGTCGAAACGCCCGGCACTTCAAACTGCACGCGAAGTTCGGCGCCGGCGATCTGTTCGCCCCCGTGCCCTCGCGGCTGCGAGGCAAGGTCGACGTGATCACGATCCACCCGCCCTATGTGGCCAAGGACGAATTGGACGAGCTGCCCGATGAGATCAAGGATTGGGAACCGGCGCACACACTGACCGATCAGAGCGACGATGGACTCGGGTTGGTGCGCCGAACGGTCGAGGAGTCGCCCGACTGGCTCGTGAAGAGCGGTTGGCTCCTGATGGAGACCGACCCGGATCGGGCGCGCGACGTGCGAAAGGTCATGGCCGCCGGGGGGTTCCGGGACGTGGAGTCGACCAAAGGGGGCCCGATCCCCATCACGCGCGTGATCGTCGGGAAGCGTCCCCGATGAAGACCACCGCGCCCTACGGTGCGTGGCCGTCGCCGATCACCGCGGACATGCTCGCCACGACCGCGATCGGTCTCGGCGAGGCGTGGCTGGACGACGGCATCGCCTATTGGCTGGAGATGCGCCCGACCGAGGGCGGCCGATACGTCGTGGTCAAAGGCGATCCGCACTCCGAGCCGGTCGACGTGACGCCGGAAGGGTTCGATGCCCGCACGATGGTGCACGAGTACGGCGGAGGCTCCTATACGGTGCGCCATGGCACGGTGTTCTTCTCGAACATGCCGGATGCGCGGCTGTACCGACAGGACCCGGGTGCCGCACCGGTTGGGATCACTCCCGACACGAACGCGGCGCAGCGCTTCGCCGATGGCGTGATCACGCCGGACGGCCGCTGGTGGATCGGCGTGCGCGAACGCCACGACCTCGGTCCGGCCATGCTCGACGTGGTGAACGAGCTCGTCGCCGTGCCGACCGATGGATCGTCGGAGCCTCGCACGCTCGCGAGGGGCCGCGACTTCTACTCGTCGCCGCGGATCTCGCCCGACGGCTCGCAACTCGCGTGGCTGAGCTGGGACCTTCCGTGGATGCCCTGGGACGGTACCGAGCTGCTGGTGGCGCCGCTCTCGCTCGAGGCGGAGCTCGGTGAGGCGGTCTCGCTGGCCGGACGCCCCGGCGAGGAGTCGATCTGGGATCCCGAATGGAGCTCGGCGGGCGATCTCGTGTTCGCTTCGGATCGTAGCGGCTGGTGGAACCTGGAGCGCATCAGCGATGGAGCACGCACGGTCCTGCACCACACCGAGGCGGAGTTCGGCTACCCGCAATGGGCCATGGGGGAACGCTCGATCGCGTTCTTGGGCGATGGGCGGATCGCATGCCACTACGACCTCGAGGGCCGCACCCACACGGCGATCCTCGATCCCGAGACGCGGGAGCTGGTCGATCTCGATCTGCCACTGGACGCCCTGCGATGGGGACCCGGGATCCGTGCCGAGGGATCGACGATCGTGCTCACCGCGGGGTCGGCAACCGAGGCGAGTCAAGTGATTTGGCTGGACTTTGCCGCGCGCTCCATCGAGGTCTTGCGCACGAGTACGAGCGTGCCGATCGAGCCGGGGTACCTGTCGGTCCCAGAGGCGATAGAGTTTCCGACCGACGGCGGTGTGACCGCGCACGCCCTCTTCTACCCCCCGACCAACCCCGACACGGCGGCGCCGGAGGGCGAACGCGCTCCCTTGATCGTGATGAGCCACGGTGGGCCGACGAGCCACTGCACGCCGATGTTCGATCTGGGGATCCAGTACTTCACGTCGCGCGGGTTCGGTGTGGTCGACGTGAACTACGGCGGCTCAACGGGGTACGGTCGCGAATACCGTCAGCGGCTCAACGGCAACTGGGGGGTCGTCGACCTGCACGACTGCATCAGCGCCGCGCGGCACCTCGTGGATCGAGGCGACGCCGACGGCGATCGTCTGCTGATCCGCGGCGGGAGTGCCGGCGGCTATACGACGATGTGCGCTCTCACGTTCACCGACGTGTTCGCCGCCGGGACCTCGTTCTTCGGCATCTCCGACCTGGTGCCCTTTGCCACGGGCGACACGCACAAGTTCGAATGCCGCTATGAGTTCACGTTGATCGGGCCGTGGCCGGAGGCCGAGGACACCTATCGTGCTCGCAGCCCGATCAACTTCGTCGAGTTGCTCTCGACGCCCATGCTCGTCCTGCAAGGTGCGGATGACCACGTGGTGCCGCCGTCGCAGGCCGAGGTGATCGTCGAGTCGTTGAAGCGAAAGGGCATCCCACATGCCTATGAGCTGTACGAGGGCGAAGGCCATGGGTTCCGCAAGGCCGAGACGATCGTGCGCGCTCGCAACGCCGAGCTGTCCTTCTACGCGCAGATCCTCGGGTTCCAGCCAGCCGGTGACGTGCCGACGCTGCCGATCCAGAACCGCTAACGCGCGCTGGGGGTCAGCCGCCGATCGCGCTCATCGAACGGGCGGGCTGCACGAAGTCCGCGTGGTTGACGCGGTGGCCCGACCATTTCGCCCAGGTGCCCTGGCGGATCAGGTGCTCGAGGTCGTCGTCGGTGGCGCCTGCGCGCATCGGTCCGCGCAGATCGGTCTCCTCCAGCGCGAACAGGCAGTTGCGGAACTCGCCCTCGGCCGTCATCCGCAGGCGGTTGCACGTGTCGCAGAACGGCTCGGTGACGCTCGCGATCACGCCGATCTTGCCCGGTGCGCCGTCGGCGAAGCCGTAAGTCGTGGCCGGCTCGGCGTCGGGACCATCGGCACGGAGTGGATAGCTCGCGTCGATCGCCTCGAGGATCCGGGCACCCGGCACGACCTTCGCGCGTTCCCACGCATGTTGCGCATCCAGCGGCATGTACTCGATGAACCGCACCTCGTAGCCGGTCTCGCGCGCCCAGCGTGCGAAGTCCAGGACCTCGTCGTCGTTCGTGCCGCCGATCACCACGGTGTTGATCTTGATCGGCGTGAGGCCAGCGGCTTCGGCGGCCCGCAGACCCGCGAGCACCTTGTCCAGTGCGTCACGCCGGGTCATCTCCTCGAACCGGTGGCGCAGGAGCGAGTCACACGACACCGTGGCCCGGTCGATGCCGGCGTCGGCCAGCGGGGCCGCCATCGAGTCCAGCAGCATGCCGTTGGTGGTGATCGAGATGTCGAGGTCGGGGCCGACGTGACGGAACATCCGAACGAGGGTCGGGAGGTCGGCGCGGATCGTCGGTTCCCCGCCGGTCACCTTGAGCGATTTGACGCCCAGACGCACGAACACCGCCAACAGACGGGTCATCTCCTCGAACGTCAAGAGCTCGTCTTTCGGCAACCACTTCAGACCCTCGGCGGGCATGCAGTAGGTGCACCGGAAATTGCACCGGTCGGTCACCGAGATGCGCAGATCGTCGGCCACGCGTCCGAACGTGTCCAGCAGGGGTCCGGTCGTGGGCATAGGAAGACTCGTCATGGCAGGTGCCCAGCGTACCTCGGGTCGAGCGGAGCCGCCCGTCCGCGGGGTTCCCCAGACGGGTCAGGTTCTGAAGGACCTGCTATCCATATCGTGCGATGCGCGTCCTGGTCTTGTACGAATCCCGCCGCGGCTTCACCTTGACGGTGGCCCGTGCCCTGCGGGATGGCCTGCGCGCAGGAGGCGTCGAGGCTACGGCCGCGCCCTTGCGCGGCGTCGACGCCGGTACGCTCGCCGCCGCGGATGCGCTGGTGGTCGGTACGTGGGTCAAGGGTCTGATCGTCGTCGGCGTGGGGCCGGCGACCGGTACGCGGGAAGGCGTCGAGGCGCTGCCCGATCTGGAGGGCATCCCGACCGTCGTCTTCTGCACCTGCGAAGTGGGGCCCCGGGGGACGCTCGCGACGCTGACCGACTGGCTCGAGGAGCGTGGCGCCGACGTTCGTGGACGGGCCGTGTTCCGTCGCGCCAAGAGCCTGAAAAGCGCACCCGAGGTGGCCGCGAGCATCCTCGACATCCTCACCTCGGCGGCCTGACCGGTCGCGCACGGCGTCCCCGGATGGCAGGATGACGATCGTGACCCGCTCGACCGCCGCCGTGCTCACCGTTTCCGATGGTGTGACGCACGGCACTCGGACCGACGGATCGGGCGACCTCGCACACGAGCTGCTGGTCGACGCCGGCTTCGATGTCACGACTCGAGAGGTCGTGGCCGACGAGGGGCCTGACATCGAGGCAGCCCTATCGCGACTCGCGGCGGCCCACGCCCTGGTCGTGACGACCGGAGGAACCGGGTTCGGGCCACGCGACGTGACTCCCGAGGCGACGAAAGCCGTGCTGCAGCGTGAGGCGCCGGGCTTGGCCGAACTGATGCGCACCGTGGGCCTCGCCCACACGCCGATGGCATCGCTATCACGAGCGGTGGCCGGCACGATCGGCGACGCCGTCGTGGTGAACCTCCCGGGCAGCCCGAAGGGCGTGCGCGAGTCGTTGGAGGCGATCTTACCGGTTCTCCCTCATGCGGTGGGCTTGATGGGCGGCGCTACTGGCGAACATCCCACCGGCCATACCGTTTCGACGTCGTCTCCTGCCTCGGCGGTCGGAGACCGCGTGGTGGTCCGCGCCGTCAAGGTGATCGCCGGTTCGCCGCCGTGCCGCATCGGCATGCGCATGACTATCGACCCGGGCGGCCCGACACACGGCACGCTCGGGTGCGCCGAGTTCGATCAGCAGGCCGTCGTCGCGGCGGCCGAGATCTTGCAGGTAGGGGAGCCGGGCACGCGGGTCCTACACCACGACGACGGCGATATCGAGATCTTCCTGGAACCGCACCGCGCGCCCCAACGCGTCGTCGCCGTGTCGGCGACCGATGTCGCCCGCGCCCTGTGTCGCCACCTCGGCATGCTCGGGTACGACACGGTCATCGTGGAGCCGCGCGACGAACGGGTCGCGCGTGGCGACGAGCCCGTCGTGGCGTCGCTCGCCGATCTCGCCCTGACCGATCGAGACGCGATCGTCCTGACCGATCACGATGCGCCCTACGCGAGTCAGATGCTCGCGGATGCCGCGCGTTCGCCGGCGCGGTTCGTCGGGATGATGAGCTCGCGGCGCCACGCGGCAGGCCACCTTGACGCCCTGCGCGGGATGGGCCTGGCGCCGGAGGACGTCGCCCGTGTGCGCATCCCGGTCGGGCTCGACCTGGGTCGCCGCGATGCCGACGGCATCGCGCTGTCGATCGCCGCGGGGATCGTGGCCGACGCGAACGACCGCGTCGGTGGCTGGATGGATCGATGAGCCGCGACGACGTGCGTGCCAACCTCGCGAGCTGGGAGGCCGACAGCGCCGCCTACCAGGAGCGCAACGCCGCTCAGCTGAACCGCTGGGACAGGCTCGCCTGGGGCATCTGGGATCTGCCGGAAGACGAGGTCGGTGCGTTGGGCGATGTCGAGGGGCTGGACGCCCTGGAGCTCGGGTGTGGCGCCGCGCAGTTCGGGATCCGGGTCGCCATGCGGGGCGCCCGCGTCGTCGGGCTCGACGTCAGCGCCAACCAGCTCGCTGCGGCCCGACCCCACCTGCTCGAAACCGGCGTCCGCATGCCACTGGTACGAGGAAGCGCTGAAGAGCTTCCGTTCGCCGACGAGCGCTTCGACCTGGTGTTCTGCGACCACGGAGCCACGACGTTCACCGATCCTGGCACCACCGTGCCGGAGGTCGCCCGTGTCCTTCGCCCCGGCGGCGCGCTCGTGTTCAACATCTCGACGCCGATCATCTGGATGACGTGGCCGTTGGTCGACGGTCCGCCGGGTCGGGAGCTGCTGCGTCCGTACTTCGGGATGGGCCGGATGGTCTGGGACGAGGAGGATGGCTCGGTCGACTTCCAACGCACCTACGGGGAGTGGATCCGGCTCTTCCGGTCGTGTGGCCTGCGCATCGAGGACCTCATCGAGTTGCGCCCGGGGCCCGAGAGTGCGTCGACGTATGCGGGGTACGCCGACGCGGCGTGGGCGCGCGACTTCCCCGGTGAGCACATCTGGAAGGTGCGGAAGGAGTCGTCCTGAGGCAGGGGCTGGCCGCCGGACTTGCCGGACTCGCGCTGCTCGCCGCCGCCTGGCTCGCACCGCCGCTCGCGCCCCCGGCGGCCCCCGACCCGCGTCCGAACATCTTGCTCGTCCTCACCGACGACCAGACCCTCGACACGTTGCCGTCGGATCCGCCGGCGATGCCCTGGTTCCAGGCGCAGCTGGAGGATCCGTCGGGGCACTGGCTCTGGTTCCCGAACGCGGTGGCGTCCACGCCGCTGTGTTGTCCGTCGCGTTCGACGATCCTCACCGGCCGGTACGACACCCACACCCAAGTGCGCGACAACACGCAGGGACCAAACCTTGACGACACGAACACCCTGCCGGTGTGGCTGCACGACGCCGGCTACCGCACGGGGCTCGTAGGCAAGTATCTCAACGCGTATCCGTGGGGGCGAGCGCCGTTCATCCCGCCGGGTTGGGATCGTTGGTTCGCCAAGCAGAACCTCAACGAGTCCACCTCGTACTACGACTACGACGTGGTCGACCAGGGTGTGTCTCGGCACTACGGCGCGATCCCCCAGAACTACGCGACCGACGTGCTTGCGGCGCAGGCTGTGCGGTTCGTCCAGCAGGCGCCGACGGGCCAGCCGTGGTTCCTGTACTTCAGCCCGAACGCGCCGCATCTGCCCTGGATCCCGGCGCCGCGCTACGCCGGCGCTTTCGCAGACGTCACGCCGCCGATCGCTCCGCTGGCCGTGCTGAACGACGTGGCCGGCAAGCCGGCGTACATAACGGGCCTGCCCGCCAAGACGCAGGCAGACCGGCAGGCCTACCTGCAAGACGATCGGAACGAGCGGGCGATGCTGCTGTCGGTCGATGACGCCTTCCGATCGCTGGTCGATGCGATCGCGGCGCGTGGCGAGCTGGACAACACCGTCGTCGTCTTTCTGACCGACAACGGCTACGTGCTGGGTCTGCATCGCCTCGACGGGAAGCGCTTTCCGTACACCGATTCGATCGGGCTTCCCTTTGCGATACGCACGCCATGGGCCACGGCCGCCAGGGTGCCGGAACTCGTGGCGAACCTCGACCTCGCGAGCACGATCGCAGGGCTTGCGGGCGTGCAGCCCGGCCTTCCACAAGACGGTGTGAGCCTGGTGCCGGCCTTGCACGGGGCACCGCTCGCACCTCGCCCCGGCGTCTTCCTGGATTGGGGTGGTGACCTGAACGTCCCGGCCTGGCGGGGCGTGCGAACCCGCGGCTACCTCTACGTGCGCAACGAAGGGGGGTTCGAAGAGCTGTACCGCACTGTCGACACATACCAACGCGACAACCTTGCGCTGGACCCGTCGGCAGGACGATTGTTGAGGCGTGCCCGCGCGGTATTCGAGGTCCTGGCCGCCGGAGCCCGGCAGTAGACTCGCGCGCAATGCAGAACAGGCCCCCGATCATCCGCCGATCCTCCCTTGACCGCCCGACGCGCAGCCAGATCGCTCGCCGGCGTGCAGGGGTCGTTGCCGCGGTCGTGCTGGTGCTGATCGCGCTGTGGCAATTCTGGCCGGCCGGCGGGATCGGGGGAACCGGCCAGGCCGGGCCCGGCGGCTCGGGAGAGCCGACCGGTAGCAACCCGCCGCCGAGCACCATCCAGCCGGGCAATCCGATCAAGCACGTGATCTTCCTCGTGAAGGAGAACCACTCCTTCGACAACTACTTCGGGAAGTATCCCGGAGCCGACGGCGCGACCGAGGGTCCAACCCTGAAATGCGATCAGGGTTTCGCGCCCGGGCCCACGGTGCCGCTGACGCCGGCCCCCTACCTGTACCCACACGATCTGGGGCACGCGTTCGTGCCCGGCTTGACATCGATCGATGGCGGGAAGATGGACGGGTTCAATTGCGTGACCTACGGCGACGATCTGACGGGGTACACGCAGTTCGACCGGAAGTCGCTGCCCGCGTATTGGGCGCTGGCCGACCGATTCGTGCTGGCCGACCATTTCTTCACATCGATGTACGGGCCAACCTTCCCCGAGCACCTGTACACGATCGCCGCGCAGTCCTACGGGATCGTCGACAACAAGACCACCACCGACACTCCGGGGAACTACTGCGACGATCCGAGCGAGCACACACGCCGGTTCCCGATCGAAGACCTCACGACCAAAGACACGAAGACGATCATGGACCTCGAAGACCATTTCCTCGCCGACCCGGCGAATGAGTTCCGGATCGCCGCGTACTGGGTGGACACCCGCACGTGCGTGAACATCCCCGTGTTGCCCGACGAGCTTCAGCAGGCCAAGGTCAGTTGGAAGTACTACGCGAACCAGGATCAGTGGATGAACGCGATGCAGGCGATCAAGCACGTGCGCTTCGGTCCGATGTGGAACAAGGTCCAGACCCCCGAGACGATCCTGACCGACCTGCATAAGAACACACTGCCGGCCGTGTCGTGGTTGATCCCGCCGGAGGGCAATCCGAACGAGCACCCGGGCGCCGACGTGAACATCTGCATCGGCGAGAACTGGACGGTGCAGTACCTCAACGCGCTCTTCGCCTCAGATGCCTGGCCGAGCACCGCCGTGGTGATGGTCTGGGACGACTTCGGCGGGTTCTACGACCATGTGTCGCCCCCGCATTACGACGTGATGGGGCTCGGTCCGCGCACGCCGGCGCTGATCATCTCGCCCTACACCGTGGCCGGGTCGAACCCCGACGGTGGCTCGATCGACTCAACGGTGTATGAGTTCTCGAGCGTGTTGCGTTTCATGGAGAACCTGCACGGGCTGGACCCGATGACCGAGCGCGACGCGCAGGCATCGCCGTTGGCCGGCGCGTTCGACTTCACCCAACCGCCACGCCTCGACGTTCCGAAGCTACGCGAGCGCGTGTGCCCGACGTCATGAGGCGTGTCGGTGCCCTGGTAGCGCTGCTCGCTGCGGTCCCGTTGTTGATGGCCGCCCGCGATCCGCGGGGCGACGTCACCGTCTGCGGGTCGAACCTCGGCGCGACCGGCGGGATGGCGGACGTGGTGGCGGTCGAGGCGACGGCCCAGGAGCTGGGAACGGCGGCCGTGTGGCGTCTCCGATTCGCCGAGCCGCTCGACGTTCCCGATCCGAACGCGCCGCCCATGCGGGTCGACATCCTGGTGCGGGACCCGAAGCTCCCGGCGGTGACGATGGGCGACGAGCGTGGCCTGAACCGGGTGGTGCGATGGATCGCATCCTCTCCCGATCGGCCCATCGTCGTGGTGTGGGTTCCCGAGCACAGTCGGACGCCGTTCAACCCCGCGGTCATCGATGGAAGAACGCTCGAGATCCGCGTGCCCGGGCGGATTTTGCTCGGGGAGTCGAGAAACGGGGGCGAGGCGGTCCGGCGGCTTCGTTGGAGCGTGTTCGTGCGCGACGGGGATCGATGCGACCGTGTCGGCGATCGCCCCACGCTGCGGCTTCGGGAGGCGGGATCGAGCCGCCCGCCCTCCCCTGCGCCGACGAGCGCTCCCTCGGAGCCCTCGAAAGCAGCGGCCGGCGGCGATTCTGCGCGGGTCGCGATCGGCGTCATCGGGGTTGCGCTGCTTGGTCTCTGGGCACTCCGCCGGTTCAGTCCCCGCTAAGCTTCCTTAAAATCCGTCCTGCTTTCGCCGATGATGCACGCAGCATGGACGTGCGGTGGATCGCGTTTCGGGAAGGGGCGGCGGCGTCGTTCGGCGCGGCACTTCCGTCGTCGCTGCCCGTCGGGCTGGGTTGGCGCGGTGGCCACGTGCGTGATGTCGACTCGATCGAGGACCTGGACACGCTCGTGCAAGGGGTCGCCGAGCGGGCGGGAGCGGCGGTGGGGATGTGGCAGGCCGACGGCTTCGCCTACGGGGTTGCGGCCGCCGCGGGCGAGTCGCCGATCCCGTTCCTGCTGGGCGTCGACGTCGGCGGCCCCCCCGATGCGGCCGCCGCGGCGATCGCTCGGTGTGGGTTCGGTTCGAGCGCGACGGGTTGGCGCCAGCGCACCGCGCTGGCGCTTTCCACCTGGTCGGCGCACGCGCCACGGGCGGTGGACCCCTTGGAGATGGACGCCATCCTGCAGATCGCCGACGCCGAGGCCGACGCCGACGTGGTCGAGACGTGGTGTCGGCTGCTCGGTATGGCGGTCCCCGTCGATCGCCAGCCGGATCCGACCGATCTCGCCGCTCAGGCGCGAGCAGAGCTGACGCGCGCCGCGGAGCGGCGGCGTCAGCGTCGTTCGGCCGATGTCAGCTGGTAGCCGAGCCTAGGCGCCGACCGCGATTCCCTGTTCGGCGGACAACGCGGCAAGCAGATCGTCGAGCCCGGCCGCGATCTCCTGCCGCCACCACTCCTGCCCGTCCTCGGGCAGCGTGTAGATCGGGTCGTAGTAGTGGTAGCGGCGCAGCAACGCCTCGGGGTCGTCGAACTCGATCCCGGTCTTGTAGTTCTTGCGCCAGTAGCTGATCCCGCGCGTGTGATCGTAGTCGTCGGTCATATGCACCCAACGCTTGCCGACGAACGGAACATCGCAGACGAAGCGAGGGGTCGCGAACCCGGGCAGGTACCCGAGGATCGCGTACTGCAGGCTCTGGGCCTCGGCCACGGACAATCGCCAGTGCTCGGCGTTGGGGATCATGTCGCACATGTAGAAGTAGTACGGAAGGATCTTGCCGTGATCCAACAGCGTGAAGCAAAGGTCCAGCAGCTGGTTCGGTGTGGTGTTCACGCCGCGCAGTAACACCCCTTGGTTGCGCACGTCGCGGAAGCCCATGTCGAGCAGCTTGCGCACGGCCGTGCCCACCAGGGGCGTCACCTGCTGCGCCGCGTTGACGTGGGTGTGCAGCGCCACATCGATGTCGCGCTCGCGTGCGCGCGTCGCGATGGCGTCATAGGCCTGCAGCACGTCGTCTTGAAGGAAGTGCTGCGGGATCCCCATCAGGCCCTTGGTTGCGATGCGGATGTCCCGGATGTTCTCGATGTCCATCAGCTTGAACAGCCACTCTTGCAGCCGCTTGGCCGGTACGTTGGCCATGTCCCCGCCCGACACCACCACGTCGCGTACCTGCGGCGTCGCCCGCAGGTAGTCGAGCATCGCGTCCCAGCGGTCGTTCTGCTTCATCTCGAACTTGTACTTGAGCACCTGCAACGTGTCGTTGCCGACCAGGTCCATCCGCGTGCAGTGGCCGCAATACTGCGGGCAGGTGGGGATCAGCTCAGCCAACACCTTCGTGGGGTACCGGTGCGTCAAGCCCTCGACGGCCCACATGTCGGCCTCGTGCAGCGAGTCCCGGCTGGACAGCGGGTGGCTCGGCCACTCCGGCTCGCGCTCGGACAGCGCGGGGGCCATGTAGCGACGAACGGGGTCGGCGTACAGGTCTGTCTCGTCCATCGTGTTGATCATCTGCGGGGGGATCAGCATGGACATCGTCGCGCGCTCCTGCTGGTCGCGCTCGATATCCGTGTACAGCTCCTCGGTCAGGTTCGCCCCGAGCGCCCCCTTGAACTCGCCAAGGTTCTTCACCGAGTGGGCGCGCTGCCATTGCGCCGACTCCCACTGCTCCTTGATTACGTCCGCATACCCGGGAAGCCGGGTCCAGTCCGGCTCGATGTATTCCCGTTGCAGGGGGTAGGAGAAGGGCTGACCGCCCGCATGCGCGTGTGCTTCGCGGTGACCGGGGCGGACGTTCGAAGGATGTGGCTGGAATTCCACGCTCACGGCGGCACCTCCTGGGCATTGGGCACGGGCGGTGGGTTACACCAAGCCGCGCAACAGGCATTTCATCGGCAGATCACGATGATACCCGGAAAACGTTCGGAATGAGAACGTGAAAACCGCAGGATGTTCGGTGAAGGCCGAAAGGGCGAAAGCTAGCGCCGTCCGCCGGGGCCACCGCGGCCGTCACGACGCGGGCGCCGCTGATCGCGGATCTCGGGTCCCTTCTTGGGCAAGCGCGCCTTCATCGGCGCATGTCCGGTACGTTCGAGCCGAACCTGGAGGTAGTCCGCGGTCTGGGTTCGCTCCATCTCGCGCCATCCATTGGCCAGCAGGTGTTTCAGGCGGGCATCGGCGGTCTTGCGCAGACGGTCCCCGCCGGGCACCTTCAGGTAGAGACGTTCGTGGATGATCTCTTTGTAGTCGGACATGTCCGAACAGGGTAACAGGCGGTTTTCCTGCGACCCTGCCGAAACCCTTCTCCACCTATATAGGTGCCGGTGAAGCCCGCCGATGTCCCTGATATGCAGGAGACCAGTGCGTCTGCAGCCGGCCGCGGCGTGTCCCGATGGGATCTTGGCGCCCTGCTCACCGGCGAGGATTGGCGGGAGCGGCTGCCGGATGCCCTGGCCGTCGCCGCGACCGCGGTGGAGGCCGACCGCTGCTACGCCTTCGAGAATCTGCGGGGCGACGACGGGCGTTTGTGGATGGATCTGATCGGCGAATGGACCGCACCGGGGGTTCGATCCTTGCTCGGCGAGCCGACCACTCGCCTGCGTCCCTACCATCCGGCGTTCCACGACTGGATCGACGTGTTCGACGGTGGACGAGAGATCGTCGGGCCGGCCGACGCGATGGACGAGCCGGCTCGCGGCGCGTTGCTCGCGGAAGGCACCGTCGCAACCTGGCTCGTGCCGATCTCCGCGGGCGAGGGCTGGTGGGGCTTCGTCGGCATCGACCTAATGTCAGCACGCATGTGGAGCGATGCCGACGGCGAGGTCGTGCACTCGCTGTCGGCCGCGGTCGAGGCAGCCGCGCGACATGGTGAGCTCCGCACCGAGCACCAGCGGCGCCAAGATCGATTCCGCTCCCTCGTCGAGGATGGCCCGCTCGTCACCTACATCGATGCCCCCGACGACGCGGCAGCCGCCGTCTACGTCAGCCCGCAGATCGAAGCGCTGATCGGTTACTCGGTGCAGGAGTGGATGGACGATCCGGAGCTGTGGCCCAGCATCCTGCACCCGGATGACCGCGCGCGTGCGCTCGCCGAGAACGCGCGGCACAACGAGACGGGGGAGGACTTCGAGCTGGAGTACCGGATGGTGCATCGCGAAGGTCACGCGGTGTGGGTCCACGATCAAGCCCGCGTCGTTCGCGACGAGCGTGGCAAGATCGTGGCCTCCCATGGGGTGATGCTCGACGTCACGGCCCGCAAGCGGGCCGACGAGCAGCTCGCGTTCCGCACGTATCACGACGAGCTGACCGGGCTGCCGTCCCGCGAGATGTTCGAAGAGCTTGTGGAGCTGTCGGTCGCACGGGCCCGGCGCCACGACGGCGCGGTCGCGGTGCTCTGCGTCGACCTGGTGGACTTCCGCCTCGTGAACGACTCTCTGGGTCATCGTGGAGGCGATGGGCTCCTCGTGGCGGTGGCCGAGCGCCTGCGTGGAGCAACGCGCGAAACCGATCTGGTGGCGCGTCGTGGGGGCGACCAGTTCCTGTTGCTGCTCGCGGATCTCGATCGCGAGGAGACCGGGCCCGATGGCGCGGTGTTGCGGGCGGAATCGGTCGCGCAGCGCGTGCACGAGACGCTGGCGGAAGCCTTTACCGTGGATGGCACCGAGGTGTATATCGGAGCGGGCGTCGGCATCAGCCTGTTTCCCCGAGACGCGGAGGACGCCGCCGCGTTGCAGCGCAATGCGGAGACGGCGATGTTCGAAGCCAAGCGCACCGGCGGCACGAACTACGTGCTGTCCGGCGGTGCGGATGCCGATTCCAGTGCGCGGCTGCATTTCGTCACGCGTTTGCGTAAGGCGGTGGATGCGCAGCGTTGGACGCTGTATTACCAACCGGTCGTCGATCTGGAGGACGGCCGCATGGTGGGTGTCGAGGCGCTGATCCGTTGGATCGAGCCCGATGGCACGATCATCCCGCCAGACGACTTCATCCCCCTTGCCGAGGAGCTCGGTCTGATCGAGCGTATCGGCGACTGGGTCGTGCGCGAGCTGACCTACCAGGTGGCGGCCTGGCAGGAGCTTGACATCGATCTCGAGGTCGGCTTCAACCTGTCGCCCAGGCAGTTCTGGCAGCCGGACCTGGCCGAGCGCATCCAGCGCGAGTTCCGAGCGGGGGGCGTGGATCCTTCGAAGGTGCTGGTCGAGGTGACCGAGACCTCCGCGATGATGGACCCAGATCGAGCGCAGGTCATCCTGCGGGAACTCACCGAGGCGGGCTTCTCGATCGCGATCGACGACTTCGGGACCGGGTACTCGTCGCTGTCTCGCCTGAGGCACATGCCCGTTCGCGTGTTGAAGATCGACCGGTCGTTCGTGTCCAACGTGCATGAGGATCGTCAGGCGGCCTCGATCGTAGCGGCGTTCCTCGAGCTCGCGTCCGGCCTCGATCTCGTCACGCTGGCCGAGGGGATCGAGACGGCCGAGGAGCTCGCCTTCTTGCGGGAGCGCGGCTGCAAGCTGGGCCAGGGGTTCTACTTCTCCAAGCCGGTCCCGCCAGAGGAGATCATCGCCTACGCCTTCGGAGGGATCCCAACCGCGGTGGCGATGCGAAGCGTCTAGCCCGCGACGGCCTCGCGGGCGCGAGCCGCGATCGAGGCAGCGTCGATGCCCGCCCACGCACGCAGTTGTTCGGGGGTCGCCGACCCCGGCATCTCGGTGATCCCCAATTTGATCACCCGGCCCTGGAGCGGGCCCGTGGCGGCCAGCGCGTCCAGCACCGCGTCGCCGAGCCCTCCTTCCACCCGATGGTCCTCGACGACGACCAAGGTGCCCGTCTCGGTCATCGCACGGCGCAGCGTCGCTGCGTCGATCGGCTTGACGCAGTAGCAGTCGATCACCCGCGCGGTGATGCCGGCGGCCCCAAGGAGATCATGCGCCGCAAGGCATTCATGCAGCGTGATCCCGGCGCCGATCAGCGCGACATCGTCGTGATCGGTGGTGGCAAGGGTCTTGGACCCGCCCGCCGTGAACGCTTCGTCGGTCGGATAGAGCTTCGCGGTGGCCTCGCGGGTGGTGCGGATGTAGGAGATGCCGTCCTGGCGCGCCATCTGCTCCACGGCGGCCACCGCGCTCGCACCGTCTGCGGGGTACCACACGGTCGAGCCGTTGAGCGCACGGAACAGGGCGAGGTCCTCCACCGCCATCTGGGAGGGACCGTCCTCCCCGATCGAGATGCCCGCGTGTGAGCCGCACAGGCGCAGGTTCGCCCTGCTGATCGCCCCCATCCGGATCTGATCGGCCGCGCGCGTCAGGAAGGCACCGAACGATGCGGCGAACGCTGTCTTGCCGAGAGCCTGCAAACCGGTCTGGACCCCGACCATGCATTGCTCCGCGATATACAGCTGGAAGAATCGCTCGGGCGCGACCGCCTCCGACTCTTCGGTGAAGGTGGAGTTGCCGACCTCGCCGTCGAGCACGACCACGTCGTCATAGGTCGCCGCCAACCACGCGAGCGCATCGCCGAACGCCTTGCGTGTCGCGATCGCGCCGTCATACGCCGGCCGAGCGATCTCGGTGTCGCGCTCGACGCGGGCGATGGAAAGCTCGGGTGGCGACGGAGGGCTGCAGCGAACCCCTCGGTCGCCGCCGAGCTCACCCAGCGCCTCGTCGAACCGATCGGCCGGCACGATCTTGCCATGCCAGTTTTCCTGGTCGGCCATGAACGACACTCCATGGCCCTTCTGCGTGCGCGCGACGATCAGGGTCGGTCGGTCATCGGTGCGGGCGTCTCGGAAGGCGCGATCGATCTGATCGACATCGTGGCCATCGATCTGGATCGCGCTCCACCCGAACGCCTCCGCGCGATCGCGGAAGACGTCGGAGTCCCATCCGTGCATGGTGGCGCCGCGTTGCCCGAGACGGTTGAGATCGAGGATGGCGGTCACGTTTCCGGCCCGGTGGAACGCCGTTGCCTCCATGGCCTCCCACACCGAGCCCTCAGCCATCTCGGAGTCCCCCAACAAGACCCACACGTTGGCGTCGATGCCGTCGATCCGCATCGCCAGCGCCATGCCGAGCCCGGCCGCGAGACCCTGACCGAGAGAGCCACTCGCCACGTCGACCCACGGCAGCTCGGCGATCGGTGCGGGGTGGCCCTGTAGCGGCGACCCCTGCGTGCGCAGCGAGAGCAGTCGCTCGTCGTCGAAGGCCCCCGAGGCCTTCAGGACGGCATAGAGCGCCGGTGCGGCGTGTCCCTTCGACAGGATGAAACGATCGTTGGCCCGGTTGGCCGGGTCCTTGACGTCGTAGCGAAGGTGGTCGGCGAACAGGACGGCCAGCAGGTGTGCACACGACATCGAGGAGCTCGGGTGCCCGGAGCCGGCGGCCGTCGTTGCCCGGATGCTGTCCACCGCGATCTGTGCGGCGAGTTCGTTCCATCGCTGTGTGTCGTTGACCACCCGGCGTTCCCTTCCCCTCGATACGGTGCCAAGGGTACCGCCCACCGCGACCGCCGGTCGTCCTCGTGCATACCGGCGCTCCCGCCCTAAGGGGTAGGCTCGCCACCCATGTCCGACGACGTCGCCTCGATCGCCCCGCGGGTGGCCGCAAGCGGTTCCGGGCCTCGCCCGGTCTTGCTCGCGCTGGCCGGGGACAGCGCGTCGGGCAAGTCCACACTGTCACGCGGTGTCGAGTTCATCCTCGGCGTCGGCCGCGTCGGGCGCGTGTGCACCGACGATTACCACCTGCACGATCGGGCGGCGCGGGCAACGCTCGGCGTGACACCGTTGGCTCCCGAGGCCAACCGGATGGCGCTGATGGCCGAGCACCTGCGCGCGCTGGCCGCCGGCGTCGCGGTGTCGAAGCCGACGTATGACCATCACACCGGCACGTTCGGCGAGGACGAGGTCGTGGAGCCGGGTGAGATCGTGATCGTCGAAGGTCTCCTGCCGCTGGCGGATCGATCGGTGCGAGATGCGATCGATGTGGCGGTCTTCCTCGAGCCCGAGGAATCGCTGCGGCATCGATGGAAGCTCGAGCGCGACGTGTTCGAACGAGGCTATTCACCGAAGGACGTCGTGGCAGAGCTCAAGCGTCGGGAGCCCGATGCCGCGCAGTACATCCGGCCACAACGGGAGTACGCGGATGTGATCGTGCGCTTCCACCAGCAGCACGGGGCGTCCGACGACGGCCCGCTGTCGGCGCGGGTGATCGTGCGCCCGACCCTGCCGTATCCGGCCCTGCGGGAACTGCTCGGGGAGTTCCGCGCCCGGGGCGAGACCCCTGTGCGTTGGTCGGTGCGGACGGACCGCCGCGGCCCCATGAGCGTGCTCGAGATCGATGGTGATTGTCCCGCGGGCCTCGGCGCGGAGTTGGAGGAGGCGCTGTGGTCCTCGCTGCACCCCGACGAGCGGCTCCAGCGCGACCGGATCGGGATGGTCCGGGGGCCGGGGCGCGATCCGGAGCGAAGCGAGTCCCTTGCGCTGGCACAGCTCCTGATCGTTTCCCACCTCGTGGGCGCGTTCGACGGGGCGTTCGAGTTGTAGTCACCTGCGGTAGCCTGGACGGGTGACCGAGGTACCCGAGAGCTTTCGCGAACTCGGGGTCTCCGAGCCGGTCGCCGCGGCACTGGAAGCGCGTGGTATGACCGCACCCTTCCCGATCCAGTCCATGGTGTGGGAGGACGCCCGTTCCGGGCGCGACACCTTGGCCCGTTCGAAGACCGGCTCCGGAAAGACCCTGGCCTTCGCGCTGCCCATCGTCGACCAGCTCGATCCCGCGTCGAGCCCGTTGCCGGCCGCGCTCGTGCTCGTGCCGACGCGCGAGCTCGCACAACAGGTCTGCGAGGACTTCCTGGCGATCACCGACGCGTCGAAGATGCGGGTGATGGCGGTGTACGGCGGTACGAACGTCAAGGAGCAGGCCAAGGGTGTCGACCGGACCCACGTGCTGATCGCGACGCCCGGCCGACTCGACGACCTCGCGACCCGAGGCATCGTCGATCTCGACGGCATCCAGATCCTGGTGTTGGACGAAGCCGACCGGATGCTCGACATGGGGTTCCAGCCCCAGGTCGATCGGATCGTTCGGCGTCTGCCGAAGGATCGCCAGACGATGTTCTTTTCCGCGACGCTCGATGGCGCCGTCGGGCGCATCGCCCAGGTCTACACCCGCGACCCGGTCCAGCACGAGATCGGCGGCTACGACAACCAGATGGTGGATGAGGCCGACCACCGGTTCGTGCCGGTGCCGGTGCACGACAAGCTTTCCGCATTGATCGAGCTGGCGCAGGCGCAGGAAGGACTCACGCTCGTCTTCGTCAATACGAAGCGGGCCGTCGATTCGTTGGCCCGGCAGCTCAAGGCCCAAGAGGTGCCCGCGCTCGCGCTGCACGGCGACATGCGGCAAGAGGCCCGCGACCGGGCGCTCAAGCGATTCTCCGAGGGCCACGTGGGGGTGCTCGTGGCCACCGACGTCGCCGCGCGCGGACTCGATCTCGATGACATCACCCTGGTCGTGAACTACGACGCGCCGCAGGACGACAAGGCCTACGTTCACCGGGTCGGTCGTACCGCGCGCGCCGGGCGATCGGGGACCAGCATCACGTTCGTGACGCCGGATCAGCAGGGCGACGTGTCGCGGATGGCTGCCCGGCTTGATCTGCATGAAGAGTTCGAGCAAGAGGGAATGAAGGTGGTCCCGCCGCGCGTGGTGTTCAGCGGGGGACCGAAGGGACGCCGCAGCGCGTTTCGACCGCCGAAGCGCAAGTAGTGCTCAGACGGCGAGGCCGCCCTGGACCACGGTGAGACCCGCGCGACGATGCATCGCCGTGATCTCTTCGGCAGGCACCGGCCGAGAGAACAGGAAGCCTTGGCCGGCCGCACAGCCGCGCGCCGCCAGGAACCGCCACTCCTCTTCGGTCTCGATCCCTTCGGCCAGCGGGTTCATCTTCAGGTTGGAGGCGAGCGCGATGATCGCCGAAACCATGCTTGCGCTCTGCGCGTCGCTGTTGACATCGCGGATGAACGTGCGGTCGATCTTCAACACGTCGACCGGCATGTATCGCAGCCGCGACAGCGAGGAGTACCCCGTGCCGAAGTCGTCGATCGCCAGCTTGAGTCCGTGGTCCTTGAAGCCGTGCAGCACGCCAAGCGTCCGGTCGGGATCGTGCATCGCGGTGGACTCGGTGATCTCGACGGTGATCCGTTGGGGATCGATCCCCGCGTTCTCGATCTGATCGGCGATCCGGCCGACGGGGTCGGGCTGCCACAGCTGCCGCGGAGACAGGTTGAATCCGATCTCGAGCTCGAGCCCTTCGGTACGCCAGATCTCGTCTTGCCGGCAGATCTCCTCGACCACCCAGGCGCCGATCGCTTCGATCAGCCCCATCTCTTCTGCGAGCGGGATGAAGTCCCCAGGCGGCACCAGGCCGCCGGAGGGGTCCGGCCAGCGGATCAACGCCTCGACGCCGAACATGTCGCCGCTGAACAGGTCGATCAGCGGCTGGTAGTGCAGGGTCCAGTCCTGTTGCTCGACCGCTTTTCGAAGCCGCGTGGACAGCGAGAGCTTGCTGAGTGCGCCCTCGTTCTCGAGGTGGTTGAGCACGTAGCCGCCAGGCCCGGCGGCCTTGGCGAGGTAGATCGCGCTGTCGGCGTTGCGCATCAGGCTCGTCGCGTCGGCGGCATCGAGCGGGAACACGCTGATGCCGATCGATGCGGTCACGTAGAGCTCGGTGCCGTCGACCTCGAAGGGAGCTTCGAACGATTGCAGGACCCGGTTCGCGACCGCCTGCGCGGTCAGCGCGCCGCCGTTCTCATCGTTCACCGGTGAGATCTGATCCAGGTCGGCGAGCAGCATGAGGAACTCGTCACCGCCCGAGCGGGCGACCAGGTCGGTGTCACGGGTGGCGTCTTGCAGGCGGAGCGCCACCTGGCCGATCAGGCGGTCACCGGCGTCGTGACCGAGCGAGTCGTTCACCAGCTTGAAGTTGTCGATGTCGAGCGCCAGCACCGCCACGCCACGGTCGGCACGTCTCGCGCGCGCCAGCGAGAGCTCGAGCAGCTCATCGAACATCGCGCGATTCGGCATCCCGGTGAGGTTGTCGTGGTAGGCGAGGTAGGTCAGACGCTCCTCGGCCTCGCGACGCTCGGTGATGTCGAGCATCACGCCGTGGGTGAAGGCGGGCTTGCCCTCGCTGTCGGGCAGCATCACCGCGGTGTCCTGGAACCATTTGACGCGTCCGTCGCGCCCGACCATGCGGTACTCGACCGTGTACGGGTCGCCGGACGCGATGCCACGCTCGACCTCTTCGATCGCGCGTTCGCGATCGTCGTCGTGCATCATCTCGGACCACAGCTTGCTGTCGCCGATCCACTCTTCGGGCGTGACGCCGAGCAGATTCGTGATCTGCGGCGAGACGTAGACGGTCGTCCAGCTCTCATCGGTCGCGTCCTGATAGACGATCGCCGGGATCTGCTCCACCAACGCGCCATAGGTGCTCTGCAGGTGGTGCAGGTCGCGCTGCGCATCGACCAACTCGGTGACGTCGAGCATGATGCCGAGCCAGTACAGCGGTGCGCCGGCGGCGTCGCGGATCAGCACGGAGTCTTCGCGGATCGACACGACATGCCCGTCCGCGTGGATCGCCCGGTACTCGCAATGGAAGGGCTCACCCGTCGCCGAGCATCGGTCGCTTTCGGCGAGCACACGGTCGTGGTCGTCGGCGTGCAGATAGTGACGCCACTCGAGGACGCCGCTGAGCCACGTCTCGCGACTGATACCGAGCAGGTCCTGGATGCCGGGGCTCACGTCGACCATCGAGTCGTCGTCTTCGACCCCGTCGATGTAGAGCACTGCGGGCAGGTGATCGATCAATCCTCGGTATCGCGCTTCGAGGTCGGCTAGGCGCGACGACGCATCGGGTCCCGCATCGGAGGATGCGAAGAACCCAGACTCGATCGCATGCGGATCGGGGCCACCGTGCTCGGCGTGCTCGTCCACCAGGCTCCTGCAGGTCGATGGTTCCGGCGGGTTCCGGATGCCCTTCCATCGGCCCCGGGGAAGGTTAGCTTGAGCACAGCGCAAACGTTTATGTCGTGGGAAGCGGGTCCCGCGTTAGAGGTAGACGCCGGTGCGAAACTCGCTCGCGGGCGGCTCCGGTCGAGTCTGCACGCGAAACGGAAGCCGGGCGGCCTCGCGCGCGTCGATCGCCAGCACGACCGTGTGGTCCCCTTCGGCCTCGAAGATCAGACCGTCGAGGTTCAGGGCCAGCGTCGCGGTGCCCTCGCCCTCGGGCGAGACGAACCGCGCTTCGAAGGCGGTGCCTTCGCCGAAGGGTCGCGGCCTCCCGACGGGATCCAGCAGGGAAACACTGAGCGTGTGGGCTCCCGCTTCCGAGGGATCGGTGCGGACCAGTAGGCCGAGCCCGATCCGATCGTGACGGGCCGGGAACGCCGACGCCTGGATCACGCGCCACCCGATACCGAGCGCGTGCAGCTTGCCGCCCGCTGCCTGCACCGAATCCGCGAGGAACGCGTCGACCTCCATCAGTTGGCCCCGACCTTCGCGCGCAGCCCCTCGATCATCAGGTCGAGCCCGAACTCGAACTGTTCGTCGAAGTCGCAGTTCGCGAGGAACGGGGCGCACGCAGCCACGCTCGGGAGCTGTTCGGGGGAGACGTCGGGAAAGTCGTGGGCAGCGGCCGGGTCGCCGAAGAGCCGGCCCGTCTCCATCATCACGTAGCCGAAGATGTAGCCGCCGATCGTGTGGAAGGCCTGGACAGCGTCGCGGTCGGATAAGCCTGCGTTGCGGAGCGCGGTCAGGGCGACGTCCATCGGGCGAAGGCTCTCTTCCGAAGCGCTCGGGCTCTTGCGTTCGGCGAACAATTGGATCGCGCTCGGGTGGGTGCGCAACAGATCGCGCCAGCCGCGCGCGATCTCGCGGCCGGCCTCGAGCCAGTCGTCGCCGACGGGCTCCTGCGGAAACGGAAACTCGCGCATGACCTGCTCGACGACGCCGTTGAGGAGGTCGTCCTTGTCGCGAACGTGGTGATAGAGGGACATCGCCTCGACCCCGACCTCGCGAGCGACGCGGCGCATCGACACCGCCTCGAGTCCTTCGGTGTCCATGATGTGCAGCGCGGCCTGCGTGATCCGTTCCCGCGTGAGCGGCGTTCGCTGTTTGGCGGGAGTTGCCGGAGTTGCCGTTCGTCCCATCTTGTCCGAAGCTTCCTTTTCAGGGGTTGACACACTTACGCTGTACACCTATTCTCCGTACACCGTAAGCATACACCGTACGTCAAGACACTCCGGCGGGAGTGAGGGGGGCACACCATGAAGCTGAACCCGGAATCATTGGCTCGAGCAAGCAGCCGGCACCCGTGGCGAACCGTGGGAATCTGGGGGGCCATCCTGGTCGCCGGGATCATCGCGGCGTCCACGCTGCTTGGACCGGTCCTGACGACCGACTTCGACTTCACGAACAACCCCGAGGCCAAGCGCGCCCAGCAGATCCTTGCGGCGAGCAACCTCAAGCAAGACGTGATCCCCGAGACGTTCGTGATCACCGGGGGCGATGGTGCCGTCCAGGATCCGGCGTTCGCTGCAACGGTCAATGCCGCCCTGGACGATCTTCGGGCCCTCGGCTCCGATGTGGTCACGACGGTGCCCTCGGGGTTCCCGCTTCCCGCCGGTGAGAAGGACCCGCAGGTGGCCGCGCTCGGCCCGATCGACTCGGAGGACGGCACCGCCGTGTTGTTCACCGTCGTCCTGACAGGGGACACCGACCAAACCGCTTCGCACGTCGCCGAACTCGAGGCGATCCGCGCGCGGTATTCCACCGGCGACACGCAGATGTACGCGCTTGGTGAGCCGACGTCGACCGCGGACTTCAAGAAGATCTCCGACGAGGACTTCAAGAAGGGCGATGGCATCGGCATCCTTGTGGCGATCATCGTGCTGTTGATCGTGTTCGGCTCGCTGCTTGCGGGCCTCACCCCGATCGCTATGGGCATCCTGGCGATCACGACCGCCCTCGGACTCGTGGGGGTGATCGGCCAGATCTGGCACTTCAGCTTCTTCGTGACCAACCTGATCTCGATGCTGGGCTTGGCGGTCGGGATCGATTACTCGCTGTTCATCGTGTCTCGGTTCCGAGAAGAGCGCGCTCGAGGTCGCGACACGCTTGAGGCGATCGGCCACTCGGGGGCCACGGCGAACCGCGCGGTGTTCTTCAGTGGCGTCACCGTCATGATCGCCCTTGCAGGGATGCTGCTGATCCCGAGCACGATCTTCAAGGCGCTTTCCGGAGGCGCGATCTTGGTGGTGTTGGTGTCGATCGCACTTTCGATGACGATGCTGCCGGCGCTGATGGCGTTGTTCGGTGACAGGCTGGTCAAGCCGGGCCGTGTGTTCGGCCGCGGCCGCACATTGGAGCGTGGACGTCCGGGTGGGTTCTGGGACCGGGTAAGCCGCGGCGTCATGGCGCGACCGGTCCTGTGGCTGGTGCTCGCCGCGACCTTCATGATCGCGCTGTCGATCCCGTACTGGGCGCAGTCGCATCCCGGCGACAACGGTCGCGGGATCAGGACGGGGTTCTCGGGTATCGCGACCATCCCCGATGGGATCCAAACGAAGGAGGCGTTCGACGTCCTCATCGCGAAGTTCCCGGCGGCCGGCCAGCAGGCGACGGCGGACGTCGTCGTTCCGGCGACCGTTGCGTCGGGAGATCAGGGCATCCAGGCGCTGACCGTGGCGGTCGCGAACGACACAGCGTTCGGGGCACCGCAGCCCCCGCTCAGCAGCCAGGATGGCTCGGTCACCCTGGTTCGGATCCCAATGGCCGGAGAGGCGGCCGACGCGTCGAGCGAGGTGGCGGTCAATGCCATCACACGCCTGCGCGATACCTACGTGCCGGCGGCGTTCGGGCAGAGCTCCGGTGTGCTCGTGGGCGGCGACACGGCGATCGTCAAGGACTTCTTCGACATCTCCGACCAGTACACGCCCATCATCATCGTGCTGGTGCTTCTGCTCTCGTTCCTCCTGCTGACGGTCGTGTTCCGGTCGATCGTGGTGCCCGCGAAGGCCATCGTGATGAACCTGCTGTCGGTGGGCGCCGCGTACGGGCTGATCGTGTTGATCTTCCAGAAGGGCGGCCCGTCGTTCGCGGCCTCGATCGCGCACCGCTTCGGGTTCATCCAGGTCGATGCGATCGAGTCCTGGTTGCCGTTGTTCCTGTTCTCGATCCTGTTCGGGCTCTCGATGGACTACCAGGTGTTCTTGCTGACCCGGATCCGTGAGGAGTACGACAAGTCGGGCGACAACGCCGAGGCCGTGGCGTTCGGTCTACGGACCACGGGCGGGATCATCACGGGTGCAGCCATCATCATGGTGGCCGTGTTCGCAGCCTTCGCGTCCGGACGGATCGCCGGGCTCGAGCAGATGGGCTTCGGATTGGCGGTGGCGGTATTCCTGGATGCGACGCTCGTGCGATCGGTCATGGTGCCTTCGGCGATGAAGCTGCTGGGCGATCGGAACTGGTACCTGCCGTCGTGGCTCCAGTGGCTTCCGAAGATCGATGTGGAAGGTCACGATGCGACGATCGAGGTCCCCGAGCTGGTAGACGCGCGCGACCAGAGCTAGCGCGCAGACTCGCGTTCGATCCCGGAAGGGGGCGGCTGCCCGAGCCGCCCCCTTCTGTCGTTCCCGGGGTAGGCTCCGCCGCGTGGGAGCCGAGGCCGACACCGTTCGCCGCGCACTCGGGCGCGTTGGGGTGTGGACCTTCGGGTTCGACGGGCGGGGCGCCGCCGCCGTTGCCGTCGATGTCCGCACGATCGAGACGCTCGGGTATCCGGCGCTGTGGATCCCTGAAGGTTCCGGATCCCCCGACATCTTGGCCCAGCTGTCGTGGTTGCTCGCGTCGAGCCGGCACCTGACGGTGGCCTCGGGGATCGCCAACGTCACTGCTCGCGCGCCGGATGTGCTCGCGCGCGGCGCTTCCCTGCTTGCGGACGCCTATCCAAAACGCCTCGCGCTCGGCGTCGGGATCGGGCACGAGTACTCGACCGAGCGCCGGGGGATCGCGTGGGACCGTCCGCTGATGCGCATGCGCAGCTATCTGGACGCGATGGATGCCGCGGCGGATGCGCTCCCGTCCGCGCCGCGACTGCTCGCGGCGCTCGGGGACGGGATGCTGCGACTGTCGTCTGCCCACGCCCTGGGTGCGCATACCTACTTCGTGCCGGTCGCCCACACGGCGCACGCCCGACGGGTGCTCGGCCCCAAGCCGGTGCTCGCGGTCGAACAGGGAGTGATGCTCACCTCGGATGACGCAGAGGCGCGTGCGCTCGCCCGTGCGTGGGCCCGGCACTACCTCGAGCTTCCGAACTACGCAAACAATTGGCGCCGGCTCGGATTCGACGACGAGGACGTTGCCGGCTCGGGCTCGGACCGGCTGCTGGACGCCGGGTTCGCCTGGGGGGCCGACGCGATCGTGGCGCGCGTGCGCGAGCATGTGCAGGCGGGCGCGGACCATGTCTGTGTCCAGGTGATCGGGTCCCTCGACGCCGAGGCGGACCTCCTTGCGCTTCGCACCCTCGCACCGGCGTTGCTCAGCGTCTGATCCGGGCTACGACCGCGGGGTCGCGCAGCGCGTCGCGGGCGATCCATCGCGCGCTGCGTTCGTCGAGTGTCAGCAGCGTCTCTGAACCCGTGCCGTGCACGGCTCCACGTGCGGATCGCGCGGTCAACGTGGATGGTTGCCGCGAACGTCTCGGCGAGCAGGTCGGTCAGATCCCACGAGTCCAGATCGCCCGCCCAGCGTGTCATCTCCGCGAACGAGAACGCTGCGGGATGGTCCCGGCCCCCTTTCGCGATCCGACGGATGTTCGGCACCGAGACGCCGAGCGCGTTGGTCGTGTCGATACCGACCGGCGACATGCCGGGCAGCCGTATCGGATCGGCGACCGCGCGAAGGTCCTCGAGTGTCTCCGCTGGGATCAAGACGCCGACGTCGGTCTGCCTGGATCGACCGCGCACGCGTCTTCACCGAGCAGCGCGCCGATGCGGACGCGTCGGGCAACGATCGCCCGATAGACGACATCGGTGACGCCCGGCGCTGTTTCGGCGAGCACGGCGAGTGGCGGGCCTCCCGGAAGCACGCGCAGGATGACGGGCACGGCCGCGCCACCCGTGAAGACACGGCCGTCGGAGGTGACGGCGTGCATCGCGTCGAGACGCCGCGCCGGCGGCACCGCGGCGAGCAGGTCGTCGGAGGCCTGGATCGGCATGAAAGCGAGCGCTCCAACGCGATCCCATCGGCGGAGCCGATCGGCGGTCCAGCGGCAGAGGCCGCAATCCTCGTCGTAGGCCACGGTGACGGTTCCCATAGCTCCAGCGTACGGCCGAGCGCCTGCGATGATAGGCCGATGCGGCCGATGACTGACGGCTCGAACCTGACGCGCGCCACGCTGGTGGGCGACCTCCTCGGGCTGCTCGTGTTCCTCGCGATCGGGCTCGATCGCCACGGCGAGGACGTCGCCGCGCGGTTCGTGGCGCTGGCGGCGATCTTCGTCGTCGCCTGGCTCGTGACGGCCTGGCTCCTCGGCACCTACCGCCCGCCGTCCAACACGGGTCTTCTGCTGACCTTGGTCCTGGGCATCCCCTTGGGCGTCGTCGTCCGCGCCACATTCGTGCAGGCGTGGAACGCCGGGGAGATCCTCACCTTTGCGGTGGTCGCGGTCGTGTTCGGGGCGCTGTTCGTCGGCGTGGCGCGCGTGGTGACCTCGGTATGGTTCGGCCGGAAGGCAAGGTCATGATCGACATGCCGTCGCCCGGCGCGGCGCGCAGCTTCTGGCTGCAGGAAGCGCTCGCCGACGATCCCGGTGAGCCTGCGCCGCCCCTCGAGCGGTATCTCGTGGCCGACGTCTGCATCGTCGGCGGCGGGTTCGCCGGGCTATGGACCGCGATCCAGCTCACCGAGCGGCAGCCGGGCGTCCGCATCGCGTTGATCGAACAGGACATCGCGGGCGGCGGCGCGAGCGGGCGTAACGGTGGCTTCCTGTCGGCCTCGTGGTTCGATATCGACGCGATCGTGGGTTTGTTCGGCGACGAAGAGGGTCTTCGCTACGGCGCCGTGCAAGCCGACGCGATCGACGCGATCGGGTCGTTCGCCGCGGCCAACGACATCGACTGCTGGTTCCACAAGAACGGGACGTTGGGCGCCCGCACCGGCGCCTGGCAGCCGGGCTTCGGGGGCGACCTCGCCGCGTTCGAGCGACTCGGGATCACGGATCGGGTCGAGGTGCTGACCGCCGAGCAGACGCGTGCACACGCCGACTCCCCTCGCTTTTTGGCCGGCGCCTTCTTTGCGGACGGCGCGGTCTGCCAGCCGGCGCGACTCGCGAGGGGGCTTCGTCGGGTCGCGCTCGAGCGCGGGGTCCACCTGTTCGAGCGCACGCGGATGACGGGGCTCGAACGGTCGCGGCCGGCGGTCGTGCGCACCGAGCATGGCGCGGTCAAAGCGGATCGGGTCGTGCTGACGACGGGCGCCTGGGCGGCGGAGCTCGCCCCGTTCCGTCGGAGCTTCGGGGTCATCGCGGACTACGTCGTGGCGACCGAACCGATCCCGCATCTGCTCAAGGAGATCGGCTGGACGTCCCAGGTGGGGATCGCGGACGGACGGGAATGGCTCTACTACCTGCGACCCACGGACGACGGGCGCATCGTGATCGGCGGTGGCGCGGGTGCCGCGGTCTACGGAGGTCGTGGAAGCGGCCGTGCCGCGACGAGCACACGGCACTACGCCGAGGCGCCTGCGCGTGGGTTGCTCTGGATGTTCCCGCAGCTCGAAGGGGTTCGCTTCACGCACGCGTGGGGTGGGCCGATCGACCAGACGCCGACCTTCGTGCCGTTCTATCGAACGCTCGAGCCGGGCAACGTGCATGCCGGGCTTGGCTTCAGTGGCCACGGGCTCGTCCAGACCTACATCGGCGGGCACATCCTGGCCTCGACGGCCCTCGGGCTCGAGGATGCGTGGACGTCGCTCGCCATCAACCGACCGGAGATCGCGAAGGCACCGCCGGAGCCGTTGCGATACCCGGCGGTGGGTGCGGCGGCGTTCGCGCTCGCACGCGGCGACGCTCGGCAGGACGCGGGGCACCCTCGAGGGAGGCTCTACGCGCTGATCGGTGACGCGCCGATCCGATATCGGGAGCGGCTGATCAGCCGCGGCGCGCCGCCTCAGTAGCGGTCGTCGACCGGCGGGTCTTCGAGGCTCCGGCGTGGTTCGCCGATCTCGACGGTGGTCGCGGGGATCGACGCCGTGGGGCGCGCGTCGGTGATCTGGCGTTGCACCTTGCGCATCTGATGGCGAACGACGAGGTACCCGATCACGAGCAGCGTCGTGATCGCGATCAGCACGCCGAGCACGAGCGCGGCCGCGATCTTCAATGCGAGCCCGAGCACGCCCAGCACCGCCAGCAGGATCAAGATCAGCATGAACACGAACATGGCTCTATCGTACGGCGGTTCGCGCAAAGGCTGCGATCCGACGAGCCAGCGCGTTCGGATGCTGCAGCGGCAGGTCGTGGATCCCGTCCAACCAGGCGGTGCGGGTTGGGGAGCCTGCTGCCCGCAGGGTCGTCACCGCCTCGCGCCGCCGCGCGTCCCACTCGGCGTCACCGCCGCGCGCGAGGATCGCGAGCGCGGGCGTGCGGAGCCTCGTGTGCAGGGCGTGGGTGTCCTGGTCCCAGATCGCGCGCAGGATCCGCAGGTGGTTCGCTCGGCGGAGCCGCGGCCGGATCGTGCCGTCGGCACCCACCCGCATCACGGCCAGCACGATGTCTTCGACCTCGGGAGTGACCTCGACGGCATCGCCGAAGAACATCGGGATCATCGCCCGGAATTCCGCGACCGGCGTGCCGGCCAGATGCGGCGGGGACAGCGCGGCGCGCGCCTCGGGCCAGCTCGAGAACCCGTCACGCATCCGCGTGATCCCGCCGTCGACGAGCACGACGCCCCCGAGGGCGCGTGGGTGTCGCGCTGCGAGCTCCAGCGCCACCATCGCGCCCCAGGAATGGCCGACCAGCACCGGACGCCGTGCGCGGGTTGCGCGCAGCACCGCCAACGTGTCGGCCACGGTGTGATCGAAGCCGTAGCCGGCACCAGGTTTCCCGCTCCGACCATGTCCCCGTGCGTCGAACGTCACGACGCGGAACGTTCGCGAGAGCGCGGGAACCATGAGGTCCCAGATGTGCTGGCTGGAGGCCAGGCCGTGGTGGAGCACCGCGGTCGGCACGCCGGAGTCCTGGCCGGCGAAGATGCGCACCGCCAGGCGCACACCGTCTGCCCCGATCACCGTCGACTCCTGCATACTCCCGCTCATGGTAGAGGGCTTCCGCTCACCGATCGCACCCGACGCGCTCGCCGGGCAGGTCGCGATCGTCACCGGCGGCGGCACGGGGATCGGTGCCGCGACGGCCCAAGCGATCGTCGCGGCAGGAGGGTCGGTGGCGATCTGCGGACGTCGCCCCGAACCGCTCGCCGAGGTGGCTGGGTCGCTTGGCGCCTCGTGCCTCGCCCTTCCCTGCGATGTCCGCGAGCCCGAGCAGGTCGCCCGATTCCTCGACGCGGTCGGACAGCGGTACGGGCGCGTCGACATCCTGGTGAACAACGCCGGTGGACAGTTCGCCGCGCCGCTGGCGCAGACACCCCTGAAGGGCCTCCGCGCCGTGCACCGGCTGAACGTCGACGCGGTGTGGGATCTCACGCAGCTGGTTGCGGCGCGCTGGATGATCCCGAACCGCGGCGGCTTCATCGCGTTCCTCGGTTTCAGCCCCCGTCGAGGGATCCCCTCGGTCGTGGCCTCGTCGATGGCACGCAGCGCGCTGGAGACGTTCGCGGCGGGGATCGCTCTCGAGTGGTCCACCTTCGGGATCCGGGCGGTCTGCGTCGCCCCGGGAGTCATCCAGACCGAGGGCATCCTGCAGTACGGCGGTCAGGCGGTGGTGGAGGGGTTCGCCGAGCAGGTGCCCATGCGTCGCGCGGGCATGCCCGAGGAGGTCGCGGCCACGATCGCGTTCCTGGCATCGGCCGGCGGCGGCTACATCACCGGCACAACCGTCGTGATCGACGGCGGCGCCGACGCTTGGGGCATGGGTGAGCAACCGCCGCCCCTGGAGCCCTGAACGGGGGTTCCGCCATCGCACGACCCGCTCTAGGCTGGTCGGCATCGGCCGGAGCGGTTCCGGCTCGAAGGGAGGCACCATGTACGGCACCGTCGCGAAGATGCGCGTCAAGCCGGACAACGTCGACACCTTGCGCAAGGTGACGTCGGCACAGATGGAAGGCTCGACGATCCCCGGCTACGTTCGCTCGTTCGTCCTGTCCGAGAACGACAGCGACGCGCAGTGGCTGTTCGTGATCTTCAAGGATCGGGCGAGCTACGACGCCAACGCCGATGACCCCGCGCAGAACGAGCGCTATATGGAGATCCGAGCGCTGTTGGAGGAGGACCCCGAGTGGCATGACGGGGTCATCGAAGAAGGCTGACATGGAGCCGATCGGGAGGCGGACGTTCCTGCGGCGCGCGGCGCTGCTGGCCGTCGGTCTCCCGCTGGCGGGCGCCGCGGCCGCGGCGTGCGATCGCCGCACCGCGGCCCCCGTCAGTTCGCAACCGGCGTCGGCGTTCGGGCAGCCGCTGCCGATCGATGCGGGGTTGATGCTCGACGGCGACCTGCCGATCGAACGCGGGGCCACCCTGCGCGTCTACGAATGGAAGGACTATCTGTCGGCCGAGGTGATCGCGGCGTTCGAACGTGCTTACGCCGAACATGGACTCCGCGTCCAGGTCGAGAGCTTCTCGCACATCGATGAGGCCATCGCGCGCCTGCAGGACCCCGCCAGCGACTTCGACGTCGTGTTCCCGGTGATCGACGTCCTGCCGGGTTTGGTCGATGCGAGCCTGCTGCGGCCGCTGAACCATGATTACCTGCCGCATCTCCGCAACCTGTGGAACTGGTTCCGCGCGGGCGAGGGGCCGTTCTATGACCCCGGCCAGCGCTATACGACGCCGTACACGGTCTACACGAGTGGCATCGGTTGGCGCGCCGACCTGCTGGCCCCCGCCGATGCGCCCGATCGCCTTGCCGATCCGTTCGCGGTCTTCCTCGACAGTCGCTACCGCAACCGGGTCGGCATCTACGACGCGTACCGCGAGGCGCTGGCGTTGGGTCTGCAGCGCGCCGGCGTCGTGGATCTTGGCGCGGCCACCGACGCCGAGCTCTCGGCCGCGGCGGATTTCCTGACCGAAGCGGTGGCGGCGACGAACGCCCGTTTCACCGACGACGGCGCGGAAGAGGGCCTGCCCGAGGGCACGTTCTCGGTGCACCAAGCGTGGTCGGGCGACATCTTGACGGCGCCCCGCTACGCTGCCCAGGAGGGCGGCGACGCGCAGGCGATCGCGGCGTCGCTTCGGTATTGGTCGCCCACAGGCCCCGAGCGCGTCGTCGGCCTCGACCTCACCGCGATCTGCGCGCAGGGTCGCAACCCGGTCGCGGCGCACGCGTTCCTGGACCACCTACTGCGCTTCGACGTCGCGTTGGATAATTTTGCCTGGAACGGCTATCAGGTGCCGATGGAGGGCGCCACGCGCGAGGCGTTCGCCGACCCCTCGTTCCGCTGGCACGACGCGGTTCCCGCCAACCTGCGTTCGGCGATCGTGTCCGAGCAGGAGTTCGCCGCGGGACAGATGCTGGTCGGGTTCGGGCCGTCCCAGGACGCGCGATGGCTCTCTCAGTGGAGCAGGGTAGAGCCGGCCTGAGTCGTTGCGACGACCGGCGTCGGCTGCCCGGCTCGCGCGGGCACCCACGGGGCCGGCGGTTCGAACGCGGAGAACCCGCCCAGCGGCTCGCCGCTCGAGGCGTCGACCCCTTGGACGTAGAGATTCTCGTCGGTGCAGCCGTCGCCGGAGCGTCCAGGCGACACGAGGTCGCCCTTGGCCGTCGCGAAGCACATGTGCGGCGTGATGAAGACCCATGCGGGCGGCCCGACACCATTGTCGACCGTATTGCTGACCCGCGCGAGCACCGCGATCGCATAGGGGCGCTGACCGGCCTCGAACACCTGGTCGTAGGCGTCCTGCGGCGCAATGGTGGGCCGAAACCCCTCGTCAACCGGTTGCAATTGCCAGTCGAACGTGCCGGGCACGTCCTGGACGGTCGTCTGCCGGTAGGCGGCGTACGGATCGGGCGCCGAGGTGCAGCCCCCGATGCTGGCCGCGAGCGCCGCTCCGGCCACGACGGCTTGCCATCGCATGCGCACGACCTTACTGCGATGTAACCGTCGCGGGGCGGTCGCGCGGCGCGAGGGCGCCCGCGATCAGGATCCCGATCGTGGCGCTCACGATGACCCCCATCGCGGCTCGCAGATCGAACGCTTGCGCGAGCCAGGCGAAGATCGGCGGGCTCCACACGAACCCGGAGTAGCCGACGGTCGTTACCGCGGCGATCGCGTTCGTCTGGTCGTCGGGTGCTACCGTTTCGACGAGCCCAAAGCCGGCCGGGGCAGCCGCGGCGATCGAGAACCCCATCAGCAGGAACCCGACGGCGACCTGTGTGGGGTCGGTGGCCAACGTTGCGATCGCGCCGCCGATGACCCCGCCAGAGCCCGACAGCATGATCGTCGTGCGCCGACCGAGACCGAACAAGACGCGTCCAGGAACACGTCGACCAACCCGTTGCCGACGCCGGCGATCGCGAACGCGAGCCACAGCATCGACGACGGCAGCAGCGCCATCCCGAGCGAGCCCGTGCCAAGCGCGAGCAAGCCCGATGCGCACAGGGCTCCCAGCGGGAATCGAGCGAGGCGCGGAGCGACGAACGCCATCACGATGATCGCCACCAGCGACAGCAGTGCCAGCAGCAGTCCCATCTCGCTGAAGCTGAGATCGTGATACCGCTGGATCTGCACGACCAGGATGACCCAGATACCCCAGTACTGCCCGAAGGCCCAGTAACCGGTCAGCAGCGCAGGAATGCGGCGGCGCTCCACCGATGCATCCGCGCTTGACGCGTGGGGGGGTGGTTGCTGCATGAAGCGACATGATGCCAGGTTCAGCCCTCCGCCGGTACCGGTTGACCTGCAGGGGTTGGCCCGCGGTATGCTCCGCGCGCGATGGCAGGCGGAGAGGTCCAACTCGTCGACTTGGTGAAGCGATTCGGTGATTTCACCGCGGTCGCCGGGGTCAACCTCGAGATGCCATCCGGCGAGTTCTTCTCGCTGCTCGGCCCGTCGGGTTGTGGCAAGACGACGTCGCTGCGGATGATCGCCGGGTTCGAGCGGCCCACCGAGGGGCAGATCCTGCTCGACGGCGTCGACATGGCGCAGACCCCGCCGCACAAGCGCAACGTCAACACGGTGTTTCAGAACTACGCGCTGTTCCCGCACCTAACCGTTGAGGAAAATGTGGCCTTCGGTCTGAAGTACCAGAAGGCATCCAAGGACGAGAGCCGCGAACGGGTCGGCAATGCACTCGAGCTCGTGCAGATGACCCCTTTCACGAAGCGCCGGCCGAATCAGCTCTCGGGCGGCCAGCAGCAGCGCGTCGCGCTGGCACGTGCCCTGATCCTCAATCCGAAAGTGTTGCTGCTGGACGAGCCGCTCGGCGCTTTGGACGCGAAGTTGCGCAAGCGCCTGCAGATCGAGCTCAAGGCGCTCCAGGAAGAAGTCGGGATCACCTTCATCTACGTCACCCACGACCAGGAAGAGGCCCTCACGATGTCGGACCGCATCGCGGTCATGTCACAGGGCCGGGTCGAGCAGGTCGGCGGGCCCAAAGAGATCTACGAGTCCCCGGCGACGGCCTATGTGGCCGACTTCCTGGGCGTGTCGAACCTGATGGACGCGAAGGCCGCCGGCGTCGGCGATGGCGGCTGCAAGGTCACCGTCGGCGAGTTCTCGTTGGTGGCCGGCCAGGGCGACGCCGACACCGTCGGGGATGCCAAAGTTACGATCCGGCCCGAGCGTGTGGAGATCGAGGCGCAGGGCACGACCGGGGAGAACCGGGTGCCCGCGATGGTCGAGCGCACGGTCTACGTCGGCTCTGTGCTGCAGGTGATCCTGCACCTCGCCACCGGACAGACGATCCAGGCATGGACCCCCAACACGGGCGGCGGTGACCCCCAGCGCTCCGGCGACGCCATCACGGTGCACTTCCCGCGCGAGGCGCTTCGCGTCCTGCCCGAGGGCGGCACGGCGGTCCTCGACGAGGCCGAGCTCGACGTCTCGCTCGAGGAGACCTGAGTCCTTCCTCCCGTCCTATAACTGGACGAAGTCTGCCGCGCCGCCGGTGTCCTGACCGCGGTTGAACCGCTTGTAGAAGATCAACCCTCCACCGATGACAAGCATCGTTGAGATCAGCATCGTCGTGGCTGCGGCGTTGACCTCGGGCGTCGGTGACGCACGAGCGGCTGAGTAGATCTTCTGCGCGAGGGTCTCTGTGTTGGCGGCTCCGGACAGCGCCGCAACGGTGACGAAGTCATCGACCGTGTCGGCGAACACCAGCGCGACGCTGGCAAGGATGGCCGGCGCGAGCAGGGGCAGGAGTACCCGCCGGATCGCTTTGCTCGGGGTCGCGCCGAGATCCATCGCAGCCTCTTCGTACTCCGGGCCGATCGATAAGAGCCGCGCGCGCACGATGATCACGGGATAGCTGATCTGATAGGCGATCAAGCCGAGAAGCTGCGCCTGTGTCCCGAGCTGGATCACGCTGCGGAACAGACTCGTGAACAAGATATACAGCGAGACGCCGAGGATGATCTCGGGGACCACGAACGACAGAAGCATCGTGAAGTTGGCGGCACGCGCGGGCCGGCCGTGCCACCGATCGATCCCGATCGCAAAGAGGGTGCCCAGTGGCACGGCGATCAGGACCGTGAAGAACGACAGGCGGAAGGTCTGGAGCATCGCCGCGCGGATCGCAGCATCGTGCAGCAGCGAGTCGCTCGGGTCGATGGTCCACCAGTGCAGCGAGAAACCCTGCCAGGCGCTGCGCGAGCGGCCCCCGTTGAACGAGAAGATCACCGCGATCACGACCGGCAGGAGCGACCAGAGCAGGTACACGATCGTCGTGGCTTGCAGGAAGCGTGGCCGGCGCCACGGATTGCGGAAATAGCCCGACACACCGGAGGCCTTTACCGGTTTCTGGACGGCGGCGCTCATGCCTGCTCCGCCTGTCGCCGGGTCTCGCGCAGGTAATACATCATCGGGATCAACACGATCACCGAAAGGATGAGGACAAGCGATGCCGCGCGGGTTGCCCCGCCCGACGCCTCGCGTTGTTGCGCGATGAGGTTGCCGAACATCGCCGTCTTCGTCGACCCCAGCAGGTCATTGGTGTAGTAGTCGCCGAACATCGGCAGGGTGACGATGACGATGCCGGCAAGGATGGCGGGTCGCGACAGCGGGAGGGTGACCCGCCAGAAGGTCTGGGCGCCGTTGCCACCCAGATCGCGCCCCGCCTCCAGCAGGCTCTCCTGGATCCGATCCAAGGACGCGTACAGCGGCAGGATCATGAACGGGATGTAGCCGTAGACGAGACCGAGAACGACCGTGATCGACCTCCCCTCGAGGAAGTTCGTGTTCCCGAACCCGACCGGGCGCAACAGCCAGTTGATCGGGCCGTTGAGATCGAGCAGTCCCTGCCAGGCGTAGATGCGCATGAGGTAGCTGATCCAGAACGGCGACACGAGCAGGATCAGGATCAGACCGCGGTGCTTGGTCGCGAATCGCGCGGTGTAGTAGGCGACGGCGTAGCCGACCACGAGGCAGATGATGCTTGCGAAGACGACGTACTCGAAGGTTCGCACCAGCGGTGCCTGATAGATGTGGCTACCGACGTAGAACTTGCTCAGTGTCTGATTGAACGTGCTGAACGACCACCACCACGGGGCGTAGTACGGCACGGAGAGCCCGAAGTTCTCGAAGTCCACCGTACCGAAGGCAACCGACAGCACGACGTAGAGCGGCAGCACGAACATGAACGCCAGGAACACCGTCGCGGGCGTGATGAACGACGGCCAGTACCACTTCGGGTACCAGACCCCGCTCTTCTCTTTTCGCGCGGAGTGCCGCCGCCGCTTCTTCACCTTCGCAGGGGTCACAGCTGTTTCCGGGGAGGTTATCTCAAGCTCCTGCGGTGATCTCGGTCCACGCGTCGAGCCACATCTGGTCGACCGTGGGCGTCAGTTCGTAGGGCGTCAGGTCCTTCTTGAACATGTCCTCGGTCACGACCGCGGCGGCGAGGTTCTCAGGCACGACTCCGTCGGCGATCAACGTGCTCGGATCGATCGAGGTGAACGGTGGCTGATAACCGTTCCAGTTCACGAAGTTGTCGGTCCCGTGCTTCTTGTCGAGCATGAAGTTGATGAACTCATGTGCAAGACGCGGGCTCTTGGCGGCGGAGGGGATGGTGAGGAGGTCGTTGCCGATCATCGTCTGCCCCGTCGGCGGGCGCCAGAAGCCCAAGACGTCTGTGCCGACGTCCTTTGGCAGGTACCACTGGCCACCGACGATGTCGCCGGACCACGCCTCGGCGACGGTGATGTCGCCCGCCGGCAACTTGGCATACACGCCGTTGATCGTGAGCCGCGCCTTGTTGTCGTTGATCGTCTGCAGGATCGATTGTTTCGCGGCCTCGATGAGCGCGGGGTCACCGGTGTTCACGTCGAGGCTTCCGTTGCGCAAAACCGTGACGGCGATCGTGTCGCCGTAGGAGTTATACAGGCTGATCTCGCCGTTGTAGTCGCTGTTCCACAACGCATCCCAGCCCTGGCTCGCCGCTTCCTCATCGCTCAGCCGGTCGCGCCGATACGCCACGCCCCATGTGTAGATCGTGTAGGGCACCGAATAGTTCCAACTGAGGTCGTAGTAAGGCCCCGGGTTGTAGTAGCTCGGCCAGACGTTCGCTTGCATGTTGGGGACGAGCTCTTGCTGGAGAGGCTGGAGGAGATCCTTCCCCACGAGCCGTCGGAGGTAGCCGGGCGTCGGCACGAACACGTCGGCCAACACCTGACCGTTGGCGACCTTCTGGATGCCCTCTTCCAGGTTGTTGAACTCCGTGATCTCGACGCTCACGCCGAATTGATCCTCGAACTGGTGCACGACGGGCTTCCAGATGTAGTCCGCCCAGTTGTAGAGCACGAGCGGTCCCGACTCGAGCGGCGTATTGGCCGCGATCGGGTCTCTGGTCATCGGAAGCTCGACCGGGTTCTCGAGTGTGGCGATCGGGATCTCGGAGGCGCCGCCGCTGGGGCCCGTGCTGCCGGGCTTGGAGCAGGCGGCCAGGATGGCAGCGAGGCTGGGCATCGCGATCGCGGCGCCCCCCGCCCGGGTCAGGAACTGCCGGCGGGACAAGTCCTTCGGGTGACGCATCTACCCCTCCTGTGCCGGTCGGGTGGCCGTCTCCTGACCCCCGATTCAAACGCCGATGGCGGTGAGTACCATAGGTCGACCGCACTATGCAAGGTTTGCGCCGCATCCTCCGATGTGGCTAGACCTTTCGGTCACACCTAACCGGTAGTACGCACGACGAGCGGCGCCGGATTCGAAGCCTGCGTCTCCTTCGTTTTGCCCCCTGTCGCCCGTTGCTAGCATCCACTGCCTCGCCTGCGGCGAGTCACCGAGGAAGAGGGATACCCGTGAGCGACGCAACCGCCGAGCAAGTCCTGCTCGTCGAGGACATCGGCCCTGTCCGGCGTCTGACGATGAACCGACCCAAAGCTCTGAACGCCCTGAACCACGCACTCTCCGAGGCGATCTCGGCGGCGATCCTCGAGGCCGGGACCGACGACGGCGTCTCGGTCGTGATCCTTCGCGCGGCGGGCCGGGCATTCTGCTCGGGCTACGACCTGACGGAGGACGCCGATGAGGGCGAGCTCGATGCGCGCGCCTGGCACGAGAGCCTGGCCGCCGGCACCGCCAGGATGCTCGAGATCCTCGATTGCCCCAAGCCGGTGATCGCCTCGGTGCAGTCCTACTGTCTGGCCGGCGGCACCGACCTGATGCTCGCGTGCGACCTTGCGGTCGCGGCCGACGACGCGAGGTTCGGCTACGTCGATATCCGGTTCGGCTCGGGCGTGGTGTCGATGTTCTTGCCGTGGGTCGTGGGGGTGCGCACCGCCAAGGAGCTCCTGTTCACCGGCGAGGACCGGATCTCGGCCACCGACGCGCTGCGGATCGGCATGGTCACCAGGGTCGTGCCACGCGATGCGCTGGACGACGCCACGCTCGCACTGGCCCAAGAGATCGCGAAGAACGAGACGTTCGTGATCCAGACGACCAAGCGAGCGCTCAACCGGGCGTGGGATGTCGCCGGGTTCCGCGCCGCGATGGCCGCCAACACCGAGCTCGACGTGATGATCGAGACGGCGAACCTGCCTACCCGCGACGAGTTTCGCCGCATCACGGGCGAGGATGGTCTCAAGGCGGCGGTCGCGTGGCGGGACGCGAAGTTTCGCGGTGACGGTGACTCCGCGTGACCCGCTGGAACCTGCAACCGCTGCTGGCACCGCGGTCGATCGCGATCGTGGGCGCCTCGGAGTCGCCGGACTCGTGGGCGCCCGAGATCGAACGGTCGCTGCGCCACCTCGGCTACACGGGCGAGCTATACCCGATCAACCCGAAGTACGACACGGTCTGGGGGCGACCGTGCCTGTCCTCGATCACGGAGTTGCCCCGCGGTGTCGATCTGGTCGTGTTCGTGGTACCGGCGCGCGTCGTGGTACGGATGATCGATGACTGCGGCGCGCGCGGCGTGCGCGGGATCATGGTCGTGTCATCCGGATTCGCCGAGGCCGGCGAGGAAGGGCGCGAGCTGCAGGCGCAGCTGCGCGACGCCGCGCTGCGGCACAAGATCCCGGTGCTCGGCCCGAACGTCGAGGGGTTCGTCAACTATGTTGACCAAGTAGCACCGTACGGCACGACGCCTCCTGCCGACCCGCACAAAGGCGGTATCAGCGTGATCTCGCAGTCGGGCACGGTCGCCTGGACGATGAGCCAGATGGCGTCGGACCGTGCGGTCGGACTGCGCGTCATCCTCGGTGTCGGGAACGAGGCGGTCCTGGGGCTCGGCGATCTGTTCTCCTGGGCCGCAGCGGATGACAGGACAACCGTCGTGACCAGCTACATCGAGACGATGCGGGATGTCGAGGGGATCGGCGCCGGACTCGACGCGCTGCGCGCCGCGCGCAAGCCGGTCCTCATCTGCGCGCCCGAGGGCAAGTCCGAGGCGGCGTTGCGCTCGATCATCGCGCACACCGGGGCGCTGGCCGGCAACACGGGCCTGCGCGACGCCTGGTTGCGTGGTCACGGCGTCGTGCTCGTCGAGGACCCGGTCACGATGTTCGAGGCCGCCGTGTTGCTGTCGCACGTGAAGAAGCTCCGCACCGATGGGGTGACCGCGGCGCTGCAGTCCGGTGGAGCGTGCACGCTGTTCGCCGAGTCTGCGGGCGCGGCCGATCTGCCGTTGCCCGAGTTCGCGCGTGCGACGAAGACAGCGCTGAAGAAGGCGTTGCCATCGTTCGCGTCGCAGAATAACCCGCTGGACGTGACCGGCCAGGCGGCGGTCGAGACCGGCATGTTCGTCGACGCGCTGGCTGCGCTCGCCAAGGATCCCGGCATCGGCCTGGTGGCGTTCGACGCGTTCCCGCCACGGCTGCCCGGGGAGAGCCCGTGGTCGGACCCGGTGCTGTCCAAGGCGATCGAGCTGCAGCGCTCCACGGGCGTTGCGTTCCTCTCGTTGTGCATGAGCCCGCTGGCCTACACCGGCGAGGCCAAAGCTTTCACGAAGAGGTGGAAGCAGCTGCCGTTCCTGCAGGGGCATCGAGCGTCGGCCAACGCGATCCGCGCGCTGCTCGAGTTCCAGGGTGTGCGGCAGCGTGCGGTGCCGACGCTGCCACCGCATGCGAACCGCGCGAAGGCGATGCGGGTGTTGCGCGGGGCCTCGGGGCCGGTGGACGAGGCGACGGGCGCCGCGCTGCTCGAGCTGTACGGCGTGCGGCGGCCGAAGGAAGCGGTGGTCGCGACGCCGGCGCAGGCCGCCGCGGCCGCGGCAAAGATCCGGGGGCCGGTGGCGATCAAGGCTCTCGCGCCCGAGATCCCACACAAGGCCCGTCTTGGCGGTGTCCGGTTGGGCCTGCGCGGCACCGGCGAGGTCGAGGCGGCGGCGGCCGACGTGCTGGCCGCAGCCCGACGAGGTGGCGCGAAGTCACCCAAGGTGTTGGTCCAGGAGATGGTGCACGGCCACGAGGTGCTGGTTGGTGCGATCGTCGACGAACAGTTCGGCGCGACGATCACGATCCGCCCCGGCGGCGCGCTGGCCGAGGCCGGCGAGGCGACGTTCGTGGCGGCGCCGCTGAGCGCCAAGCAGGCCCGCGCGTACGTGGATTCGCAGGCGGAGCGTTGCGGCCTCAACGCCGACGAGCACGACCTCGGCGCGGTGGCCAAGGCCGTCGAGGCGATCGCCCGGGCGACCCACGACCTGCGCGATCGGATCACCTCGTTGGAGGCCAATCCACTGCTGGTGGGACCGCGCGGCGCGGTCGCCGTCGACGCGCTGGCCGAAGCCAAGCCTCCCGCGTGATCTACGGGCTGTTCGCGGCGCTCGGCTGGGGCCTCGCGGACTTCTTCGCCCACCTGGCGAGCAGGCGGCTCGGGTCGCTCATGGCGGTGCTCATCGGGCAGATGCTGGCGATCGTCGCGATCACGGTCATCTTCCTCGTGTCGGGCTACGGCCTCTCGTCGCTCGGCGGGTGGTGGTGGCTGGTGGCGATCAACGGGATCGTCGCGATGTCGGCGTACGCGCTGCACTACCACGCGTTGGAGCTGGGGCCGGTGTCGGTGGTCTCACCGATCGGCGCGGGCTATGCGGTCGTGGGCGTGTTGCTGGCGATCGCCGTGCTCGGCGAGCGCCCGAGCCCGTTGGCGTTCGTCGGCATCGGCTGTTCGATCGTCGGCGCCGTGCTCGTGTCGACGGATCTCACGGCCATGCGCGCAGGCCTGCGGCGGCATCCGCCCGGCCTCTGGTGGGCCGTCGCTTCGGCAGTCGGGTTCGGCGTTGCCGGGTTCACCCTCGGTGTCGTTTCGCAGAAGACGGGCCTCTGGCAGGTCGCCACGTTCGCGTCCCGGTGGGCGATGGTGTTGGCGTTCGTGCCGCTGGCCGTCGCGCGCCGAGGCGAGTTCTCACGGCTGCGCACGGCGACCCTGCTCGGCGTCTCCTTCGCGTTGGTCGCCGGGGCGACCGACGTACTCGGGGTCGCGAGCTACTCCGCCGGTGCGGAGGCCGGCTCGCTGTCGATCGTCCTGGCGGCGAGCGCGGTGTTCCCGCTGATCGCGGTGTTGCTGTCGCACGTCACGTTGCACGAACGGCTCGCGACCAACCAGTACGTCGGGATCGGCTTCGTCGTCCTGGGTCTGCTCATGCTCGGTCTCGGTTCTTAACGCTCGCTCACGCCGTGGCGGTAGAACTCGACCTTCTCGGGCTCCAACGGCGTGTTGCCGAGGATCAGGTCGGCGGCCTTCTCGGCGACCATCATCACCGGCGCGTAGATGTTGCCGTTCGTGACGTAGGGAAAGACGCCGGCGTCGACCACCCGCAGACCCTCGGTGCCGTGCACCTGCATCGTGAGCGGATCGATCACCGACAGCGGGTCGGTGGCGTCGCCCATCTTGGTCGTGCACGACGGGTGCAGGGCGGTCTCGCCGTCGCGCGCGACCCAGTCGAGGATCTGCTCGTCGGTTGCGACGCCCGGCCCCGGTGAGATCTCGCCGCCGTTGAACGGTCCCATCGCAGGCTGGCCCAAGATGTCGCGCGCGACGCGGATCGCCTCGACCCACTCGCGGCGGTCCTGGTCGGTCGACACGTAGTTGAACCGCAGCGCCGGGTGCACCGCCGGGTCGGCGCTCGTGAGGCGGATCGTGCCTCGCGCATCGGAGTACATCGGCCCGATGTGGACCTGGTACCCGTGGCCGCCTTCCGGTGCCGAACCGTCGTAGCGGATCGCGATCGGCAGGAAATGGAACATCAGGTTTGGGTAGGCGACGTCGCCGTTGCTGCGAGCGAACCCGCCTGCTTCGAAGTGGTTGGTCGCGCCGGGGCCTTTCTTGAAGAACAGCCACTGGGCGCCGACGAACGGGCGGCGCCACATCTTCATGTAGGGCGCGACCGAGACCGGCTGCAGACTCTTGTATTGGATATAGACCTCCAGGTGGTCCTGGAGGTTCTCCCCCACGCCGGGCACGTCGGCGACGGGCGCGATGCCGTGCTCCTGCAGATGCTCGGCCGGCCCGACGCCCGAGAGCATCAAGGTCTGGGGCGAGTTGATCGCGCCACCGCACAGCACGACCTCGCCGGCGCGCACGCGATGTGTCGAGCGCCCACGCGTGTATTCGACCGCCACCGCGCGGGTGCCTTCGAACAGGATCCTCGTGACGAACGCGCGCGTGTGCACCTCGAGGTTCTGGCGGTGCATCACGGGGTGCAGGTAGGCGCGCGCCGCCGACAAGCGTTTGCCGTCATGCACGTTGCGATCGAACGGCGCGAACCCCTCCTGGCGGTAGCCGTTCACATCGTCGGTGAGGGGATAACCGGCCTCCTGGACCGCCTTGAAGAACGCGCCGAACAACGGGTTGGTCGCCGGGCCCCGTTCGAGAACGAGTGGCCCCGAGTGCCCGCGGAACGGGTCGTCGGGCTCGGCGGCCAGACACGTCTCCATCCGCTTGAAATAGGGGAGGCAGTGCGCGTAGTCCCACGTTTCCATGCCGGGGTCGGCGGCCCAGCGTTCGTAGTCCAAAGGGTTGCCGCGCTGGAAGATCATGCCGTTGATCGAACTGGAACCGCCGAGCACCTTGCCGCGCGCGTGGTAAACCCTGCGCCCGTTCATATGGGCCTCGGGCTCGGATTCGTACTTCCAGTCATAGAACCGGCTGCCGATCGGGAAGGCAAGCGCCGCAGGCATGTGGATGAACACGTCCCACGGGTAGTCGGAACGGCCGGCCTCCAAGACGAGGACGCGGTTGCCGCGGTCGGCGGACAGGCGATTGCCCATCGCGCTGCCCGCGGAGCCGCCGCCGATGATCACGAAGTCATACGTTTCGGTCATCTGCCCTCCCGTCGCTCGGCGGGAGTCTGACACGGCGCGGGCGCGCCCTGCGCGCCTCGTGTTGTCGAGGCGGCAACCGCCGTGTTGCGCTCTTCGCGCCGGTGGCCCACCATCCGGCGGTCGGCTCGAACGCGAGGGGGCTCAGAGTTGAGCGACGTGACGCAGGCAGACGCAGCGCAAGCGACGGTGTCGTGTCGCAACGTATGGAAGATCTACGGCGCGAACGCGAACAAGATCGTAGGCACGCCGGACGCCGATCTGCCGCGCGCGGAACTCCAGGAGAAGACCGGCTGCGTCGCGGCCGTGCGCGACGTCTCGTTCGATGTGGCGCCCGGCGAGGTGTTCGTGGTGATGGGGCTGTCGGGCTCCGGCAAGTCCACCCTCGTGCGGATGTTGAACCGCATCCACGATCCGACGGCAGGCCAGGTGCTGCTGGACGGTGAGGACATCATGCACCTCGACGACGAGCGCCTGCGCGAGGTGCGACGTACGAAGATCTCGATGGTCTTCCAACACTTCGGCTTGTTGCCGCATCGTCGCATCGTGGAAAACGTGGCCTTCGGTTTGGAGATCCGAGGTGTCGAGAAAGAGCCCCGTGAAGCCAAGGCCAACGAAGTGCTCGAAACGGTCGGCCTTGATGGGTGGGGGAACTCTTACCCTGATGAGCTCTCGGGAGGCATGCAACAACGCGTGGGGTTGGCACGCGCGTTGGCGACCGACCCGGAGATCATGCTGTTCGACGAGCCGTTCTCCGCGTTGGATCCGCTGATCCGCCGCGACATGCAGGACGAGGTGATCCGACTGCAGCGCGACGTGCAGAAGACCATGATCTTCATCACCCATGATCTGGCCGAGGCGCTGAAGCTAGGCGACCGGATCGCGATCATGAAGGACGGCAAGTTCGTGCAGGTGGGGACGCCGGAGGACGTCGTCGCACATCCGGCGGACGACTACGTGGCGGACTTCACGCGCGACGTGCCGCGCGCGCATGTATTGACGGTCCGTACGATCATGCGCGCTGCGAACGGCGATGCAGAGTACGCGGGCGATGTCGACGCCGGCGAGATCGTGCAGACGTTGCTACCGAAGGTCGCCGAGGAGCATCGTCCGTTCCGGGTGGTGGACGGGGGAGCGCAGATCGGCGTCGTCGATCGCACGGCGGTGCTTGCCGCCATGATCGAGGTGCGGTAGGTGGCGGTCGTTCGCGACGACCAGTCGCTCCTCGAGCTCAGCGCGACGTCAGGAACGATCCGCCAGGCCGAGCACCCGTGGCGTCGTCGCCTGATCTGGATCGGAGCCATCGTCGCGGCGATCGTGGTGGGGCTCGTGGTGTTCCCCGGAGGGTTTCCCGAGCGACTGACGCTGGACGCGACGAAGCCGTTCAACGCGGCGAGCGACTGGGTCATCGCCCACCAACGCACCCACCCTTTGTTCGTGCACGTGCTCGTGCCGCTCAAGAACGGGGTGAACAAGGCTGTCGATCAACTGGTGGCGACGCTCTCGCGACTGACCTGGCTCGGCTTTCTGGCGATCGTCTGGGCCACCTCGGCGTATGTCGCCGGGTGGCGCAAGGGGATCCTCGCCGTGGTCGGGTTTCTCGCGGTCGGTGTCCTCGGGTTGTGGACCGACAGCCTGGAGACCCTCGCCCTGGTCGCCCTGTCCGTGATCGTCGCGCTGGCGATCGGGATCCCGATGGGGATCTACTCCGCACGGCATCCGACGGTGGAGAAGCTCCTTCGCCCGGTACTCGACGCCATGCAGACCGTTCCGGCGTTCTCGTATCTCGTCGCCGTGGTGCTGTTGTTCTCGATCGGGGCAACCTCGGCCATGATCGCCACCGTCATCTTCGCGTTGCCGCCGGCGATCCGGCTGACGAGTCTCGGGATACGGCAAGTGCCGTCGGACGCGCTTGAAGCCGGTCTCGCCTTCGGCGTGACCAAGCAGCAGTTGCTTCGCAAGGTGCAGTTGCCGATCGCTCGGCCGACGATCATGGTCGGCGTCAACCAGACGATCATGATGGCGCTCGGCATCATCGTGATCGCCGCCACGGTGGGCTATCCAGGACTTGGCCTTCGCGTGTACGAGGCGCTGCAGGGACTCCACGTCGGGTCCGCACTCGTCGCCGGCCTCGCCATCGTTGCGTTGGCGATCGTGCTCGACCGGGTCACCCTGGGATGGAGCGATCGCAGCCGAACGTCGAGGGGTGAGACCAAGATCCACCTCTTCGGCTGGAGCATCTCCCGGCGCGTGGCGCTGCTTCTTCTGGTGGTGATCTCGATCGGCGCGATCGTCGTTGGCCGACAGGTGCTTCGCCAGCAGGAGTTCCCGGACGCACTGGTGATCAAGATCGCGCCGACGATCGACCGGGTGGATCGGTCCGTCGTGAACGCCATTCGGCCGATCACCTCGCATGTCACCACATATGCGGACACGTACGCGCTCAACCCGTTGCGGGAGCTCCTCCAGGGACTGCCCTGGTGGATGGTCTGCCTCGGCGCCGCGATCGCCGCCTGGGCAGCCGCGCGCAGGATCAGTTTGGCGGTCGCCTCCTTTCTTCTCATCGCGGCGATCGGCGCGGTCGGTCAGTGGGACAACGCGATGGATACGCTCAGCCAAGTAATCGTCGGCGTTTCCGTGAGCGTGGCGATCGCGATCCCGCTGGGGATCTGGTCTGCGCGAAGTGATCGCGTGCAGCGCGCCTTCAAACCGGTCCTCGACGCCATGCAAACGCTTCCACAGTTCGTCTATCTGGTCCCGGTGATCGCACTCTTCCATGTGGGCCGTGTGCCGGGCGTGATCGCCGCCCTCGTCTATGCGCTGCCGCCCTGTATCCGCATGACCGACCTCGGTATCCGTCAGGTGCCGTCGGATCGCGTCGAGGCGGCCGTTGCCTTCGGGGCCACCGACCGGCAGCTCTTGCGCAAGGTGCAACTCCCGCTCGCGAAACCGTCGATCATGCTCGGGGTCAACCAGACGATCATGATGGTGCTCTCCGTCGTGATCATCGCCGGCCTGGTCGGTGGCGAGGGGCTCGGCTACCAGGTGATCTACGGGCTCTCGCACGATTTCGGTCGGGGGCTGGTCGCCGGTCTCTGCATCCTGTTGCTCGCTGTCGTGATCGACCGGATCACGCAGGCGATGGGGACGCCGGCCGGCAGGCCCGCGACCGGGCCCCATCCGGTTGGTTGGTTCTTCGGTACGTCTCAGATGCGCCGTACGGTCGTACAGGTGAGTGAAGCAGAGATCCCGGGAGAGATTCCGGATGGGAAGGAGGAGGGATGAGATCACGCAAGAGGGTTCTCTTGGGGGTGACCGTAACCGTCCTGGCGCTGGTCGGGACGGCATGCAGCGATGTGTCGAGCTCGTCCACAGCGGCGGCGGGGGTACCTGACAACAGCGATACCACCCTCACGCTGGCGATCAGCCCGTGGCTGGGGTCGGCGTCGAACGTCGCAGTCGCGCAGAAGCTGCTGCAGGATAAGCTCGGATACACGGTCGACACCAAGAACGCCAACGAGTACGCGCAGTTCAAGTCGCTTTCGAACGGCGACATCGACGCGACCCTGGAGATCTGGCCCTCGGGGCACGGAGCCGACTATCAGAACTACATCGCGAGTGGAAACGGTGTGGTCGACGGTGGGGAGCTCGGCATCACGGGTCAGATCGGATGGTACGTGCCCACATACCTCGTGGAGCAGCATCCTGAGCTTGCCACCTGGGAAGGGCTCAAGACAGACTGGCAGTTGTTCCAGACGTCGGATTCCGGCGACATGGGGCAGATCCTCGACGGGGACCCCAGCTACGTGACGTTCGACGACACGATCGCCAAGAACCTGGGCTTGAACCTGAAGGCGAAGTACGCCGGGTCAGAGGAGGCGGAACTCACGGAGCTGGATACCGCCTATCAGGCTCAGAAGCCGATCTTGATGTACTTCTGGACTCCCCATTGGGCTCATGAGAACTACGACCTGACCCAGATCAAGCTGCCAAAGGTGACCGACGCCTGCACGCAGATCTACGCGACCGGCGAGAACGCCGATGCGTACAACTGCGACTACCCGACCGATCCCCTCTACAAGGCCTTCAACGCTGACCTGCAGACGAATGCCCCGGCGGCGTTCGCATTCCTGTCGGCGATGCAGTGGACCGAAGCCGACCAGAATGCCGTCTCTCACGACCTGTACAGCGAGATGGACCCGGCGGACGCGGCACAGAAATGGATCGACGCGAACCCCGACACGTGGCAGAGTTGGGTCGACGCCGGCCTGGCAGCGCAGTCGGCATCGCCTGCTGCGTAACTGATCGGCTCGGCGAAGGCGAGTGCTTACGAACGGGGCGGGCCTCTGGTCCGCCCCGTCCGCGTCGCCCGTCGTTGCGGTTCCCGCAACGCCGACGTTGCGTCGGCAACTCGGTAGGGCATCATCTGTCCGTGGCTGAACTGCCCACCCGTGCCCAGACCGTGATCGTCGGCGCCGGTATCGTCGGCGCCTCGGCGGCATGCCACTTGGCAGAGCTTGGTGTAACCGATGTGCTGGTGCTCGACCAAGGTCAGTTGTTCGCCACCGGCGGCTCCACCTCGCACGCACCCGGGATCATCTTCCAGACCAACGGCTCCCGCACGATGTGTCGCATCGCGCAGGACTCCGTCGCCCTCTACGACGCGCTGAGGGTCGACGGCGAGAAGGTCTGGTTCGGGGTCGGCGGTCTCGAGGTGGCGACCACCGTCGAGCGCATGCAGGAGCTGAAGCGCCGCCAGGGGTTCGCACAGGCCTATGGCCTGGAGGGGACGGAATTGCTGTCGCCCGACGAGTGTGCCGAGCGCTCGCCGTTGCTGGCCCCTTCGACGGTCCTCGGCGGCTACTGGACCCCGAGCGACGGCGCCGGCAAAGGCGTGGAGATCGTCGAGGCGCTTGCGAGACGCGCGCAGGACGCGGGCGTCCGCTTCGCCGGCGGCGTCACCGTCACCGGGTTCGACACGTCTGGCGGCCGGATCCACGCGGTCGAGACCGCGCAGGGCCGCATCGAATGCGAACGTGTCCTGCTGTGCGCCGGCATCTGGGGCCCGACGATCGGCGCGATGGCGGGCGTGCCGATCCCGCTCGTCGCCGTGCAGCATCAGCTCGTGTGGACCGAACCGATCCCCGGTCTCGAGGGGATGGGCTGGCTCGAGCAGCCGGTCGTTCGCCACCAGGACCTGTCGCTGTACTTCCGCCAGCGCGACGATCACTTCGGCGTCGGCAACTACCGGCACGAACCGATCGTGACGCCGCAAGCCGGCATCCGTGCGCCCGGCGGCCCGATGCAACCGTCGCTCATGGCGTTCACCCCCGAGGACTTCGATCTGTGCGAGGCGGAGGCGGCGCGTCTGTTCCCGGCGCTTGCGGGCCGCATGCGCCCGAGCGACCCCGACCGCTCGCTGAACGGGATGTTCTCGTTCACACCCGACGCGGGATCGATCGTCGGAGAGAGCGCGACCGTGCGCGGCGTGTGGGTCTGTGAGGCCGTCTGGGTGACGCACGCCGGCGGCATGGCGCGCCAGGTCGTCGAGTGGATGGAGGCGGGCGAGCCGAGCTACGACTTGGCCGAGGCTGACGCGAACCGCTTCTACCCGTTCCAGACCGCCGCGCCATACGTCATCGAACGCGGGAAGCAGCAGTACCGGGAGGTCTACGACATCCTGCACCCGCGCCAGCAGCCGGCGAAACCTCGCGGCCTGCGGCTGACACCGTTCTTCGCCCGCCACCGGGAACAGGGCGCGCGATGCATCACCGGCGCCGGTTGGGAGCGTCCGCAGTGGTTCGAGGACAATCGCGACCTCGTCGGTGGCGTGATGCACGAGTGGGCGCGACGCGGCGGCTGGGCCGCGCAGGAGTGGTCGCCGATCGAAGGGGGCGAGCACCTCGCCGTGCGCGAGGCGGCGGGTCTGTTCGACATCACGCCGTACGTGAAGATCCGTGTCCAGGGGCCCGATGCGCTGGCCTTCCTCGAGCGCGTCTGCGCCAACCGCATCGACCGGCCGGTCGGGACGGTCGTCTACACCGCGATGCTCACGGCGCGCGGGGGCATCCGCTGCGACCTCACGGTGACGCGGCACGACGAAGACGTCTTCATGGTCGTGACGGGCGGCGGCTCGGGTATGCACGACCTCGCGTGGCTCCGCACCCAGGTGCATGACGGCGACCAGGTCCGCATCTTCGACAGCTCGAGCAGGTCGTTCTGCCTAGGGTTGTGGGGGCCACGCGCCCGCGACATCCTTGCGGCGGTCACCGACGATGACGTGTCGAGCGCCGCGATCCCGTATATGACCGGCGCCGAGATCGAGGTCGCGGAGGCGCCGGTGTTCGCGCAGCGGATCAGCTACGTGGGCGAGCTCGGCTGGGAGCTGTACGGCCCCACCGAGATGGGTCAGCGCGTATGGGACGCACTCTGGGGTGCGGGCCGGTCCCACGGGCTGATCGCCGCCGGGCTCGGGGCCTTCGATGCGATGCGCCTGGAGAAGGGCTATCGCCTCTGGGGTCAGGACATCCACACCGAGTACGACCCGCTGTCGGCCGGTCTCGGGTTCGCGGTGCGATGGGACAAGGACTTCCATGGCAAGGAAGCGCTGGAGGCGATCCGGGACCGCGGACCGGCCAAGCGGTTGGTCCCGATGACGTTCGACGATCCGCGACACGTCGTCCTCGGCAAGGAGCCGATCCGCCACGAGGGCCGGGTGGTGAGCTACGTGACCAGCGCGAACTACGGCTATTCGATCGGCCGGGGCATCGTCTACGGGTACCTGCCGGCGCAGCTGGCCGTCGAAGGCACGTCGGTCGAGGTGCAGTACTTCGGCGAGCGGTACCCGGCCACGGTCGCGGCGGAGCCGCTGTTCGACCCAAAGGGCGAACGACTCAAAGCATGAGAGGAACGAGATGAGCGACGAAGAGATCGTGCTGTCGGCCTTGCCGGACGACGAGCTCGTGAAACAGATGCACGACGACCTGTACGACGGGCTGGCCGACGAGATCGCGGAGGGGACGCAGATCCTGCTCGAGCGCGACTGGGCGCCCGACAAGGTGCTGAACCAAGCCCTGGTCGAAGGCATGCGGATCGTTGGCATCGACTTCCGCGACGGCATCTTGTTCGTACCGGAAGTGCTGCTGGCGGCCAACGCGATGAAGGCCGGCATGGTGCTGCTGCGCCCGTTGCTGGCCGAGACCGGCGCCGAGCGCATGGGCACGGTCGTGATCGGCACCGTCAAGGGCGACATCCACGACATCGGCAAGAACCTGGTCGCGATGATGCTCGAGGGCGCTGGTTTCGAGGTCGTCGACCTCGGCATCAACAACCCGGTCGAGGACTACCTCGCCGCCCTCGAGGAACACCAGCCCGACATCCTCGGCATGAGCGCGTTGCTCACCACGACGATGCCCTACATGAAGGTCGTGATCGACGAGCTCCAGGCGAAGGGACTTCGCGACAAGTACATCGTCATGGTCGGTGGCGCTCCGCTGAACGAGGAGTTCGGGAAAGCCGTCGGCGCCGATGCATACTGCCGTGACGCAGCGGTGGCGGCGGAAACCGCCCAGGCCTTGGTGCTCGCGAAGCGGGCCATGGCCGCAACGTAAGGGGGATCCGTGGCAGAGCTCACCGTTATCGCGTGGCGCGATATCCCGATGCAGATCGTCGTGCGCGACGACGCCGGTGCGTCGGCCCGACGCTTACTGCCCGAGAAGTTCCAAGAGGCGGTCGACGCCGCGGCGATGGTGGCCGGGTTGATCGGCTCCGACGACTACACCGGGCAGATGGCGACGAACCGCAGCGGGGTGGGTGAGGATCTCGAGGTCGAGGCGCAGACCGCCGAAGACGCCGTGCTCGCGGAGTGGACCGACGAGGCGTTGAAGGTCGCGATACGGGCCGGTGGGTACCGCGGCGGCGCCGACGTCGCCGCGCAGGGCGAGGCCGTGCGGCCCTCGAGCGAGGACTGATGGCCGATACGGTCGTCTCCTCAGCCACTCGCGAGCACGTGATCGGCACGGGCCGGCCGTTCACGATCATCGGCGAGCGGATCAATCCGACCGGGCGCAAGCGACTCGCCGCCGAGATGGCCGCCGGTGACTTCTCGACGGTGATCGCCGACGTCGATGCGCAGGTGCGCGCCGGCGCCGACATGCTCGACGTGAACGCCGGCATCCCGCTCGCCGACGAGCCCGGGATCCTGGCCGCGACGATCAAGCTCGTGCAGTCGCTGACCGACCTGCCGCTGTCCATCGACTCCTCGATCGTGGCGGCGCTGGAGGCCGGGCTGGCCGTGTACGAGGGCAAGGCGCTCGTGAACTCCGTGACCGGCGAGGACGACCGGATCGAGTCGGTGTTGCCGCTCGTGGCCAAGCACGGCGCCGCGGTGGTGGCGATCACGAACGATGAGACCGGGATCAGCGAGGACCCCGACGTGCGATTCGGCATCGCCGAGAAGATCGTGCACGCAGCCGCCGACCACGGGATCCCGGCGCACGACGTCGTCGTCGACCCGCTGGTGATGCCGATCGGCGCGATGGGCACCGCAGGGCGGCAGGTGTTCTCGCTGGTGCGGCGGCTGCACGACGAACTCGGCGTGAACTCGACGTGCGGCGCTTCGAACGTGTCGTTCGGGCTGCCGAACCGCAACGGGATCAACGGCGCGTTCCTGGCGATGGCGATCGCCAACGGCCTGACCAGCGCGATCACGTCCCCGCTGCACGAGGAGGTTCGGCAAGCCACGATGGCCGCCGACGTGCTGATGGGCACCGACAAGCACTCGGAGGCCTGGATCAAGGCCTACTCGGATCGGGCAGGCACCGAGGCGACGGGCCGTCGTCGAGGCGGTCGCTCGGCCCGTCTGGGCACACAGGCCGAGTCGTGAACACCGTCGTCTTCACCCCTTCGGGGCGCCGCGGCGAGGTGCCCGACGGTGCGAGCGTGCTCGATGCGGCGCGCACGCTCGGCGTCGATCTCGACTCCGTCTGCGGCGGCCGCGGGATCTGCGGACGCTGCCAGATCGTGCCGATGACGGGGTCGTTTGCGAAGCACGGCATCACCAGCGCGGCCGATCACATGATCGCGTTCACCGAGCCCGAGGAGCGGTATCGCGAACGCGACGGCCTCGCCGAGGATCGTCGCCTTGGGTGTCACGCGAAGATCTGCGGCGATCTGCTGATCGACGTGCCGCCCGAATCGCAGATCCACCGCCAGGTCGTGCGCAAGGAGGCCGACGCCCATCCGATCGACGTCGACCCGATCGTGCGGCTGCACTACGTCGACATCGTGCAACCCTCGCTCGAGCGTTCGTCGGGCGATCTGCAACGGCTGTTGGCGGCGCTCGAGCGCGACTGGTCACTGATCGATCTGCAGGTCGACCCGATCGTCCTGCCCGGTTTGCAGAAGACGCTTCGCGCCGGCGACTGGACCGCGACGGTGGCGGTGCGCGATGGATCACTGATCACCGCGGTCTTCCCGGGGTTCCACGACGTCGCGCTCGGCGTTGCCTTCGACGTCGGTTCGACCACCGTGGCGGGACATCTCTGCGACCTGTACACCGGCGAGGTGCTTGCCAGCGCCGGCGCGATGAACCCGCAGATCCGTTTCGGCGAGGACCTGATGAGCCGGGTGAGCTACGTGATGATGCATCCGGGCGGCGAGGTTGAGCTCACCGCCGCGGTCCGGACCTGCCTGGACCAGCTGGTGGGCGAGCTGTGCGCGACGGCCGACGCCGTGCGCGAGGACATCCTGGAGCTGGTCGTGGTGGGGAACCCGATCATGCACCACCTCGTGTTCGGCTTCGATCCGACCGAGCTGGGCGGCGCGCCCTTCGCGCTCGTCACCGATCATGCGCTCACGGTGCCGGCGCGGGATCTGTTCATCGATGTGAACCCCGGCGCCCGTGTCTACGCACTGCCGCTGATCGCGGGCCACGTGGGGGCCGACACCGCGGGGGTCATCTTGTCGGAAGCACCCCACGACCAGGACGTCGTCAATCTGATCGTCGACGTCGGCACGAACGCCGAGATCGTGCTCGGGAACCGGGATCGGTTGCTTGCCGCGTCCAGCCCGACCGGTCCGGCCTTCGAGGGCGCCCAGATCTCATGCGGCCAGCGGGCCGCGCCGGGGGCGATCGAGCGCGTCCGGATCGAGGCCGAGACGCTCGAGCTGCGCTACCGCACGATCGGCAGCGAGGTTTGGAGCGACGAACCGGGCGCGCCGACGCCGACCGGTGTCTGCGGCTCCGGCATCATCGAGCTCGTCGCCGAGCTCTATCTGGCGCGGATCCTGACGGGGGAAGGCGTCATCGACTCAGCCGCCGCAGAGCGAACCGACCGCGTCGTCGCGGACGGTCGCACCAGCGCCTATGTCGTGCACGCAGACGCGCCGCGCCTCGTGCTCACGCAGAACGACGTGCGCCAGATCCAGCTGGCCAAGGGCGCGCTGTACGCGGGCTGCCGGCTGCTGATGGACCACTACGGGATCGAGCAGGTGGATCGGATCCGCCTTGCCGGCGCCTTCGGGGCACATATCGACCCCGTGCACGCGATGGTGCTCGGGCTCGTCCCCGATTGCGAGCCGGCCGATGTGACGAGCGCCGGGAACGCGGCCGGCACCGGCGCGCGCATCGCCCTGCTCAACCGAGAGGCCCGTGCCGAGATCGAGGCCGTTGTTCGCCGCGTCGAGAAGATCGAGACCGCCACCGAGCCTCGCTTCCAAGAGCACTTCGTCGGGGCGATGGGCATCCCGCATGCGACGGACCCGTATCCGCGGCTCGCCCAGCACGTCCAACTACCCGAGCGCTCCGCCGCCACCACCGGCCGACGCCGCCGCAGCACCCAAGAGAGGAGCACCGCATGAGCGACACCCAAGCCCGTGGACGTCGCACCGGCGGCCGGGAGGGGCGCCGCGCCGCCCGCCTGGCCGAGGTCGCGGAGAAGGTCCCGTTCATCACGCGTCAGCTGCAGCCCGTCGAGGTCTTGTCCGAAGAGGGCCTCGCCACGATCGAGCAGAACGCCGACACGATCCTGGAGACCGTCGGGATCGAGTTCCGCGGCATGTCCGACGCGCTCGAGCTGCTCAAGGGAGCAGGCTGCGACATCGACGGCGAGCGGGTGCGGTTCCCGCGGGGGCTGGCGCGCCAGCTGGTGCAGGCGACGGCCCCGCGCGCGTTCGATCAGCATGCACGCAACCCCGCCAACACCGTGCACCTCGGCGGCATGGCGACCGTGCTTGCGCCGGCCTACGGCTCGCCGTTCGTGCGCGATCTCGACGGGGGCAGGCGCTACGGCACGATCGAGGACTTCCGCAACTTCGTGAGGCTCGCGTACTCGACCCCGTTCCTGCACCACTCGGGCGGCACGGTGTGCGAGCCGGTCGACCTGCCGGTGAACAAGCGCCACTACGACATGGTTTACGCGCACATGCGGTACTCGGACAAGCCGTTCATGGGCTCGGTCACGCATCCGCTCCGGGCGCGCGACACCGTCGACATGGCGCGGATCCTGTTCGGCGCCGACGCACTGGAAGAACATCCCTACGTCCTCAGCCTGATCAACGCGAACAGCCCGCTCGTCTGGGACTCGATCATGCTCGGCGCCGCAAAGGCCTACGCGGAGGCCAATCAGGCCGTCATCATGACGCCGTTCATCCTGGCGGGCGCGATGAGCCCGGCGACGTCGGCGGGCGCGGCCACCCAGACCTTGGCCGAAGCCCTTGCCGGCATGGCCTACATCCAACTCGTGCGCCCGGGCGCGCCGGTCGTGTTCGGCTCTTTCGCATCGTCGATGTCGATGCAGTCGGGCGCGCCGACGTTCGGGACTCCCGAGCCCGCGCTCGTGCTGTACGCGCTTGCCGCCTGCGCGCGCCGCCTCGGCGTGCCGTTCCGCAGCGGTGGGTCGTTGACGGCGAGCAAGATCGCGGACGCACAAGCCGCCTACGAGAGCGCCAACACGCTGCAGCCGACGATCCTGGGCGGCGTCAACTTCGTGTTGCACGCCGCGGGCTGGCTGGAGGGCGGCCTCGCGATGGGCTACGAGAAGTTCGTCCTGGACCTCGATCAGTGCGGCCAGATGCACGAGCTCGCCAAGGGGATGGATCTGTCGCCCAACGGGCAGGCGCTCGACGCGATCCTCGCGAACGACCCCGGAACGCATTTCCTCGGTACCGCGCACACGCTCGCCAACTTCGAAACAGCCTTCTACCGGTCCAGCACGGCGGACAACAACTCGTTCGAACAGTGGGAGATCGACGGCTCGCTGGATGCCGCTCAGCGTGCCAACGCCATCTGGAAGAAGACCCTCGCGGAGTACGAGGCGCCGCCGTTGGACGATGCCAAGGACGAAGAGCTCCGCGAGTGGATCGACCGGAAGAAAGCCAGCTTCCCCGACTCGAACGCTTGACCGGGGGTTCGGTTCCGGTTCACGGTCGGAGCGACCGATACGGCATCATGACCGTCGGTTCGAGCGGAAGACAGGCCCGATGAGCTGGATGTTCTGGACGAAGACCAAAGCCGAACTGACCGAGGATCAGCGGGCTGCCCTCAAACGCTTGGTCGGTGAGGCCAAGTTCGAGCTGATCCCGTTGGACTCCGTCATGGCGAAGTGCGAAGCGCTGCCGCCCGGTGCCGCCGTCACGGTGACCGCGTCGCCCAGCCACGGCATCGAGGCGACCTTCGACCTGTGCGAAACGCTCGCCGCCTTGGGCCACGACGTGACGCCCCATCTGTCCGCGCACATGACGCGCGATCGGGCGCACCTGCAGGAGCTGCTCGAGCGAGCCCGCGCGGCCAATATCACGAACGTCTTCGTCGTCGGCGGCGACGCGAAGGACAAGGGCATCTTCCACGACGGGCTCCACCTGTTGCAGGCGATGGACGAGCTCGGCCACCCGTTCACCGAGATCGGGATCCCGAGCTACCCCGAGGGACACGCGGACATAGCCGACGATATCTTGCTGCAGACGCTCAAGGACAAGCAGCGGTACGCGACGGCGATGACGACGCAGATGTGCTTCAATCCGGGCGCCGTCGCGAGCTGGCTCGCGCGGATACGGACCGATGGCATCACGCTCCCGCTCCACCTCGGCGTGCCCGGCGTCGCGGAACTCGCGAAGTTGATGACGATCAGCGCGCGCATCGGCATCGCCGACTCGGCCCGCTATCTCAAGAAGAACAAGAAGATGGTCGGGCACCTGATGAAACGGGGCTCCTTCGGGCCCGACGCGTTCCTGGAGGCGCTGGCCCCGACGCTGGCGCGGCCCGACGCCGACGTGCGCGCGTTGCATGTCTTCACGTTCAATCAAGTCCAGAACACCGCCGATTGGCAACGCCGGATGCTCAACGGCGAACTCGGCGTCGGCTGATCTGCACATCCGCCTGTCGGTGCCGTCGTCCCGTACACTGGGTCTATGCCCGACAGCTACGGAAAGCGCGCGCGTCGCGATGCGAACGCGAAGAAGCTGGCCGCTCGTGAGGAGCGGCGCGTCGAGCGTGCCCAGCGCAACAAGGACCGCGAGGCCGGGCTGATCGAGAAGGGCGTGCCCATCGGCCCTGCAGAGCAGGCGGAGTTCCTCCCCGACGCCGAAGAGCTCGCGAAGATGGACAAAGAGATCGCCGCCACCGAGTAGCTCGGTTTAGCGGGCGACCGAAAGTCGATCCACCAGGTAGTGCGCGAACGACGGGCGCATGAACACCCGGGTCGCACCGTCCAGTTCCTGCAGGATCACCGGCGCGTGGGCGAACAACGTCTGTGCACAGACGCCGGGTGCCCAGCCGCCGCGGGGATCGAGGTCGAGCGAACAGCCTGACGCCAACACCTCGTGCCGATCGCGTCCGCGCAGTTCGATCACCGCTCGGTTCTGGCTGACATCGACGACGGCATGATGTGTCCCGTCGAGCGCTGCCTCGAGCTCGGCGACCATCGTTGCCGCGCCACCGGACAGACCGACCACGAGCCACTCGTCGGGCCCGAGCCAGAGCACACCGCGCGCCATATCCCCGGCCACCGTGTTCGCAACGAGCGGGAAGCCGAGCCTCTGCGCGATCTCCGGCGCACAGCGCACGTCGATCTGGGTGAGGAACGGCACCTCGATCGCCTCGAGGGCGTCGAGTTCCGCCGTGCGCCCGGCGAACGGCGAGCGTTGCTCAGCCATCTCGCTTCGCCCCCTCGGGGTCATAGAAGATCGAGTTCGTCACCGTGCAGGCGATCGTTCGGTCACCCGCCGCTGCGAACACTGTGGCGCCACGACGAGCGTGGCCTCCCTCGACCAACGCGAGGGCGATGCTCCGCCCCATCGCCCCGCTCGGGTACGACGACGTGATCCAGCCGAGCATGTGCACCGGGGTGTCCGGGATCTCGGCCGTCTCGATGATCTGGGTTCCTTCCGGCAGGACGAATGCGGGATCCTCGGCCAGCAGGCCCACGAGCTGCTTGCGGCCCTCGCGCAGATTGTCGCTGCGCACGAGCGACCGTTTGCCGACGAAGTCCCCTTTTCCGGGGTTGACGATCCAAGCCATCCCGAGATCCTCGGGTGTCTGCGTGCCGTCGGTCTCTTGCCCGACGATCACGTAACCCTTCTCGGCACGCAGCACGTGCATCGCCTCGGTGCCATACGGGGTGATGCCGAAGGGTTCGCCGGCCGCCATGACCGACTCCCATACGTGCTGGGCCTGCCACGGTGAGACGTGCAGCTCGTACGACAGCTCGCCGGTGAAGCTGATCCGGCACATGCGCACCGGCACGCCCGCCACGGTGCCGCTGCGCAGGCGCATGAACGCGAACGCCTCGTCGTCCAGGTCGATATCGGTGCCGGCAGCCGCGATCACCTCGCGCGCCTTCGGACCCCCGACCGCGACCACCGACCACTGCTCGGTCACGCTCGTGCAGTAGACCTGCAGGTCCGTCCATTCGGTTTGCAACCACTCCTCGAAGCGGTCGAGCACGGGCGCAGCTCCACCCGTCGTCGTCGTCACGATGTAGCGGTCCTCGGCCAGGCGCATCGCGACGCCGTCGTCGAAGACCATGCCGTCCAGCCCGAGCATCAGGCCGTAGCGGATCGAGCCGACCGACAGGTTCGACATCCGGTTCGTGTACATCCGGTCGAGGAACACGCCGGAGTCCGGCCCGCAGACGTCGATCTTTCCCAGCGTGCTCGCGTCGAGCAGCCCGACCTCGGTGCGCACGGCCCGGCATTCGCGGGCCACAGCCGCGTGCATATCCTCGCCCGCGCGCGGGAAGTAGCGGGGCCGCTTCCACTGACCGACGTTCTCGTACACCGCGCCGTGTTCGTCGTGCCAGTCGTGGATCGGGGTCACGCGGATCGGATCGAGCAGGATCGACCCGCTGTCCACGCCCGCCAACGCCGAGAACGGGATCGGCGTGTACGGCGGGCGGGCGTTCGTCGGACCTTGCGCCCCGGGCGCCCAGCCAAGCAGGCGATTCACGACCTCGGCGGTCAGTACCCCGCTCGTGCGCCCTTGGTCGATCGTCGTGCCGATGTAAGTGGCCCGCTTCACGTGCTCGGCGCTCGTCAGCCCGCCAGCGACGGCATACGCGACGTCTGCCACCGTCTGGTCTCGCTGGGGCTCGACGTACTTCCGGGCATCGTCGCCGTCGTCGATGACCCAGATCGGGTACGCCGCCGGCACGTCGCCAGCCGCCGCTCCCACCACCTGCAACCAGGATGGACCGGTGCCGTCGTGCACGAAGCACGCCTTGGCTTCGTCGTACGCGAGGCCGACACCTATGCCACGCGCGAGCTGCACCGCCGGATTCCAGCCGCCGCTCACCGCTAAGACGTCGGCGGACACGGTCGAGCGATGCCCGTCGGCCTCCAGGATCGTCACCTCGCGCAGCGCCGGTGCGCCGTTTGTGGCGACCACCTGGGCGTTGCCGTGCACCTCGATCCCGGCGGCCTGGAGTCGGTCGGTCGCCCTCCCACCTCGTGGCGATGGGTCGATGACGGTGACCGTCGCGCCGACGGCGGCCAGTGCCTCGGCCGTCTCGTGACCGGCGTGGTTCGTCGAGAACACGACCACGTGGTGGCCCACCAGCACACCGAAGCGCTCGAGGTAGGCGCGAGCGGCTGCGGCGAGCATCACACCGGGCCGATCGTTGTCGACGAAGGCGAGCGGCCGCTCGTGGGCGCCGGCAGCCAGCACCACCTTGTCCGCGCGTACGTGGTGGATCACGTCGAGTGCACCGTCGCGCTGGTAACACAGGACGTAGCCGTCGTCATAGATCCCGGACGCGGTCGTGTTCGCCCACGTCGTGACGCCGGTCGGTGGCTCGAGCACCATGTGATGCTCGTCGACCAGCAGCACGCGGCCTCCTCGCGCGGCGGCCTCGGTCGCTGCGGCCCGTCCGGCGGCGCCCGCGCCGATCACGAGCACCTCGACGTGGCGATGCCCGTGCCGGGCAGGTCGGGCCACGACCGACGACTCGGGCAGGACGCCGACGCCGGGGCGGCTCTGCACGACCAAACCGTCAACGAGAGTGACCATCGTCGCGGGTCGGATCGGCTCGAACCACGGCGCCGAGATCTCGACGAAGGCGTTCGGCTCCTCGACGCCGGCGGTCATCACGCCGCGGGAGCGCCCTTGCAGTGGCGAGACGAATCCCGCCCGCTCCCCACTTGCCAGCAGAGCGCTCGTCACCGTGTCGCCTGCGAAGCCGTCGACCTCGCGGCCGTCGAACGTGAATCGGATCGGTCGGGAGCGATCGATCCACGTGCCGCCCGTTTCGAGCCGGAGCCCGGTCATAACGGAGGCGCCTCGCCCTGGCGGTAGGTAGCGATCACGCGGTGGGTCGCCGTGTCGCGGATCGCGTTGAACCACCGCCGGCAGCCCGCGGCGTGCACCCACCGCTCCGCCCAGCGTCCCTTCGGGTTGTCCCGCATGAACAAGAACTCGGCCCATGCCGCGTCGCTCAGCATCTCGGGATCGGTCGGGTAGGCGAGATGAGCCTGACCGCCGTACCGGAACTCGGTCTCGTCGCGCGCGCCGCACCACGGGCAGGGGATCAGCAGCACCTAGACGGCCCCTTCGTCAAAGGCGGCCACGAGCCGTTTCGGTGCGGTCATGCGCCACGCCTCGGTAACCAGCTCTTCGACCTCGCCGCGCTCGGCCTTTGCGACGACCACCCCGACCCAGCCCTTCGAACCGACATAGGACGGCACGAAGAACGCGTCGGGATCCATCGCGATCAGCGCTCGCTGCTCGTCCAGCACCGACTTGATCCACAGGTGCCGCTCGAACTCGTCGAACATCGTGAAGATCTTCGCGCGCACGCGGAAGGTCGCGTTTCCCCACGTCTCGCGCTCCTCGGCCTCGGGCAGCGACATCGCCAACGACCGGACGGTAGCCGCGCGCATCAATGAGCCACCCCCGCTGCTCCGTGCTCGTCGATCAGCGCGCCGGTCGTGAATCGTTCCAGGGCATACGGCTTCGCCAGGAGGCTCTGCTCACCATTTGCCACCGTCTCCGCGAAGGCCCAGCCCGAGCCGGGCGTGGCCTTGAACCCGCCCGTTCCCCAGCCGCAGTTGAGGAACAGCCCCGGGATCGACGTCGCATCGATGATCGGCGAGGCGTCGGGACAGATGTCGACGATCCCGCCCCACGTGCGCAGCAGAGCCGCGTGCTTGAAGATCGGGAACAGCTCGACGGCCGCGGCCATCTGGTGCTCGATCACGTGGAAGGATCCGCGCTGGCCGTAGCCGTTGTAGCTGTCGATGCCGGCGCCCATGACGAACTCGCCTTTGTCGGCCTGCGACACGTACACATGCACGGCGTTGGACATCGCGACGCAGTCAAGGACCGGCTGATAGAGCGCGCTGACGAGCGCCTGCAGCG
>JBDUBL010000020.1:0-29016 GCA_040004125.1 Actinomycetota bacterium | reverse complement strand
CACCGCCGAGCCGAGCCCAACGTAGAAGGTTGGATCCTCGAGTTCGTCGCCTGCGTCTTTGCCGTTCGCCGCTTTCCGTGGGGACATGTGACCGGGTTTTCTGCTCGTGGCGGAAGATTGCTATGCTCCAGGCATAATAACGCATCCAGGAGGAACGGTTGCCCACTGAAGGGCAGTTCTCAGAAGAGACGAGGCGGGGGAGGTTCGAGCACCTGGTCGATCGCTTCGCGCGCAAGGTGCGGGGCGCCGGTTATGTGCGCAAGTGGATCGTCCTAGGCAGCATCATCGGTTTGGTCGCGGGAGTCGGTGCGATCGCGTTCGCGACGTTCCTGGAGATCGCGACCCACTTCTTCCTCGGCACCCTCGCGGGCGCCTCACCTCTCTCGCCCTTCGGGGAAGGCAACATGCAGGGCGCGTATGTGGTGCTCCGCCCCTGGGCGCTCCCGTTGGTGGTCGGGTTGGGCGGGTTGATCTCTGGTCTCCTCGTCTTCGGGCTCGCCCCTGAGGCCGAGGGCCACGGAACCGACGCTGCTATCGCCGCCGTTCATCACAGCCCGAAGGGGATCCGCGGGCGCGTCTCCATCGTGAAGATGCTCGCGTCAGCCGTGACGATCGGATCTGGGGGATCGGGGGGTCGCGAGGGTCCCACAGCTCAGATCAGCGCAGGCTTCGGCTCGTTCCTCGCCCGTGCGTTGGATCTCACGCCCGCCGATGCACGGATCGCGGTCACCGTCGGCATCGCCTCGGGCATCGGGGCGATCTTCCGGGCCCCACTGGGCGGCGCGGTCCTCGGCGCGGAGATCCTCTATCGCGACGACTTCGAGGTATCAGCACTCATCCCATCGGTTCTGGCTTCGATCGTTTCCTTCGCCGTGTTCGGAGTGGTGAAGGGCTTCACGCCGATCTTCGGCTTCGTTCGTGGGTACCACTTCCAGCATCCTGCGGAGCTGGTGTTCTACGTCTTGATCGGGTTGGCATGCGGGCTCGTCGGGAGGCTCTACTCCTGGAGCTTCTACAGTATGACTCACCTCACCGCCCGCCTGCCCGGTGCTCGGGTCGTCAAGGTGGCCGTCGCCGGACTGCTCGTCGGATGCATCGGGCTCGTCTTTCCCGGAGCGCTGGGGACTGGCTATGGGTGGGTGCAACGAGCGATGGGGCCCACGCTCCTCACGATCCCGCTATGGATCGTGTTGGCGCTTCCCTTCGCGAAGATCCTCTCCACGTCGCTTTCCATTGGCTCGGGCGGTTCGGGTGGCATCTTCGGTCCGGGCATGGTGATCGGCGGGTTCCTTGGTGCCGGGATCTGGCGCCTGCTCGAGCCGCTTGCTCCCGGCATCGTTCCGCATAGCCCCGCCCCGTTCGTGATCGTCGGGATGGTGGCCTGCTTCGGCAGCATCGCGCACGCGCCGATCGCCGTGCTGCTGATGGTGGCCGAGATGACCGGTTCGCTGGAGCTCGTTCCGCCTGCCATGGCGGCAATAGTTGTTGCCACACTCGTTGTCGGAACGGCCACCATCTACACGAGTCAGCTCAGGAATCGATCGGAAGCTCCTGCGAACCGCCTGCGGGAAGGTCTTCCGCTGTTGAGAACCATCGCGATCCAGGATGCGCTTTCTCCTCCGCCACTCATTCTGCAGCAGGACTCGACCGTTGCGGATGCGCGCAGGGCCATGAAGGCGGCTGGTTTGGCGGCAGCCCCCGTCGTGCTTGGAGACAGGACCTACCTCGGCGCGTACTCACCGGACGCCTCCAGTGACGACGAGATTTCCATCTCGCGGCTGGCATCGGTGACGCACCCGGAGGTGCCCACAGACGCGATGCTCGATGCCGCTGCCGATGTCTTCGCGACTGATCATGTGAGTTGGGTGCCGGTCCTGGATGCGGATCGGAAGCTCAGCGGGATCGTCACGATCGCGGGGCTCGTGGGTGCTTACCGCGGCGCCTTGGATCTTAGTCTTGCGTCGCTCGGAGACGTACTCGGCACGGCGAGATTGGTCGACGGGACCGTGGCGGCGGACTCGCCGCTTGCCGGTCAGATGATCTCTGCGCTCCCGCACGGGGCGGCGGTGATCTGGCTCGAACGAAAGGGAGCGCCCTTGATGCCGCAGCCAGACCTGGCTCTGGAGGTCGGTGACACGCTCAGCATCCTCGTTTCTGAGACTTCGGCCGACCGATTGGAGGGGCTTCTCGATCTCGCCCAGGACGACGAATACTCCGCAGCCGAAGACGAACCGCTCATCTAGACCGAGCATGGCCACCCACGGCCTGGCGCGTTGCGAACACGGGCGGTGCGCTGCCCCGCAGCTGACGAGCCCAGCCTCACAGGATCCGAAACCGGTGGCGCCCGGGACATCGTTCAGTCTAGATTGTCCTCCTGCCGAGGTCGTTGAGGGGGGGGCTCATGTCGATCGACGGGACGATGCACGACGCGGACCCCGACCCGACCGATGGAGCAGAGATCGGGCCGCTTCCCGGCTTCCTGCTGCCGGTCGTGGACATGGTCGCCCGGATCCGCGCGACGGTCCACACGAAGCTCCTTGCGGGGTTCCTCGTGATCGCGGTCCTGCTGTTGTCGATGGGTGTGGTGAGCATCGTGATACTCGACCGCGTCAACGACCAGGTGACGAAGCTGACGGCGTTAAGCGACCAGGTGAACCAGGCGCGGAAGATGATCTACGAGGTCACGGCGCAGAGCCACTATCGCGCCATGGCGCTTCTCACGCGCGATCCGTCCTGGACGGACAAGATCTACACGGCGAAGAGCGACTTCGCGTCGAATCTCGCGGAGATCCGAACGTATGCGGTCGCGGCGCAGCCCCAGTTCTTCGATGCGTTGGCAACGGCCAATCAGATCTACGCCGAGTCGAGCGACCGGGTGACGAAGCTGTATCAAGACGGCGAGATCCATGCGGCCCTGCTCATGCATATCGATCAAGAGCACACGCAGTCCCACGTCCTGGAGGATCAACTCAACGTGCTCATCGCGGATTCGCAAGCATTGTTCGTCACTGAAACCGAATCCTTCGCGGCGCATCGCCAGTTCCTGACGCTCGCCGTGGCCTCCTTCTCAGGGATCAGCCTCTTAACAGCGCTGGCGCTCGGAGCCGTCTTGTCCTGGTCGGTGATCAGACCCGTCCGACGCATGGACGACGCCCTCGAGCGGATCGCGGGCGGGGATTTCGACACACACATCGAGGTCCCGAACCGGGACGAGTTCGGCAACCTGACGCGGAACCTGAACGGGACGGCGGCACGACTCTCGACCGTCTATCGCGATCTCGAGTCGCTCAACGCCAACCTCCAGGAGACGGTCGACGCCAAGGTGGCAGAGATCGAGCGTGTGTCCCGCTTGAAGCGCTATCTGTCGCCCCGACTGGCCGAGTCGATCATCGCGGAGGAAGGCGATCTAGATCTCGCGCCGCGGCGGAAGTTCCTCACGACGTTCTTCTCCGACGTCCGCGGGTTCACCGCGGCGTCGGAGCGGATGGAGCCCGAGGCGTTGATCGACGAACTCAACGACTATCTGTCCGAGATGACCGAGATCGTCTTCCGGTGGGGCGGCACGCTCGACAAGTACGTGGGTGACGCGGTGATGGTGTTCTTCGGCGATCCGATCAGGCAAGACGATCACGCGGAGCGCGCGGTACGGATGGCCTTCGAGATGCGCGAGCGCATGTCCACGCTGCAGGAACGATGGCTGCAGCGGTACGAAGAGGCGTTCCGGATCGGCATCGGCATCTCCACGGGGTGGGTCACGGTCGGGGATATCGGGTCGCCGGCGCGAACCGACTACACGGTGCTCGGCAACGAGGTGAATCTCGCGTCACGTCTTTCCGATCGGGCCGATGCGGGCCAAGTCCTGGTGACGGAGCGGACCCTGGCAGACGTTCGGTCGATCGTCGCAGCGACGCCGGTTGACGAGATGACGCTGAAGGGTGTCAGTCGCTCGGTCAGGATCTACGAGATCGAACCTCGGAACGACGAGATGGGCGACGTGATCCAAGGCGCACCAACCGCTTGAGGGTGGTGCGACGCCGGGCTGTGGCTGATGCCGGACAGCCCGTTCCGGCTGGGTCGATTGTCCTCGCGGGTCGCCGCGCAACCAACCGTTCCGCGCCACTCGACCAGGGTGCGACGGTCGCTACGATCCTGATAGCACGGTCACCCGTGCACGGTCCCGTACCGAGAGCTGGACTACGGGTCGTTTCTGGCGAAACCCTCGCCGGTCGTCACCCGGTAGGTTCCCGTCGTGGACCCGTCGCTGGAAGCCATCGTGCTCTACCTGGACCCCGATGGGATCCGTCATGTCTTCCCGCTCGGGCGTGAGACGCTCCGGGCTCCCTGGGACCCCGACTTCGACCCGGCCGAGGCGATCGTCGATGCGGTGGCGAACCTCGGGGTGGCGCCCCAGATGGTGCACTCGACCTCGTGGCGCGTGGTTCGCGGCCAGGTCGTGCTGACCTTCCTGGTCGTGATCGAGCCGCCGCCCAGCGTGCCCGACGCCTGCGAGGTAGAGTGGGTCATGCGAACCGAGCTCGCGCGCGGGCACGCGACGGGACCGCCCCTCGAAGTGCACCTATCGCAGATCGTCGAGCACGGGCTTCGCCACCTCGCCTGGCTCGTTCGCGAAGACGCGGCGATCCACGGCGCGCTCCCCGCCTGGGTCGCACCTCTTGCCGCCTACGCCCCGGAACCGTTCCGCGCGTTCAGCCACGACCCGCCCGGATAGCGGTGGATCAGCCGGCTGCGAGGATCGCCATCGCCTCGTCGGCGAAGCGGCCCGTCCGAAGCAGGTCCGCCATCAGCTTCATGGGCTCGTCGATATGCAGGAAGAAAGACTTGTACCCGGCGCACAGGACGTTCAGCCCCGGTTCTCCGTCCGGTGTATCGATAAAGCGGTTCCGGGGACACTCACCGTGGCACGCGAACTTCACCGGGCACTCCACGCAGTACCGGGGCAGGGTGTCGCGCTTGTCGTCGCCGAACTTCCGCTGGGCTGGGGAGGCGACCAACTCCAGCATGTGCGTCTCGCGGATGTTACCGAGCAGGTAGGCGGGCTCCACGAAGTGATCACAGGAGTACAGGTCGCCGTTGTGCTCCAACGCCAACGCGTTGCCACAGGTCTCGGCGAAGATGCACATCGACGGTGGCATGCCGAGCCACGACGCGAGCGCCGCGTCGAACATCTGCACGAACATCGTGCCCACGTCGGCCGTGATCCACTCGTCGAAGATCGTGGTGAGGAACGCGCCCCACTGCTCCGCGGTGACGCTCCGGTCGGTCACCAGCGACCCCGCGACGCGGTAGAGCGGCCGGTCGCTCGCACGGTGACTGCCCCATCCGATCTCGGCTGCCTCGAACGTGTCAACGGTGGCGCGCTCGACGATCGGGATGAACTGCAGGTATCGGGCACCGAGATCGTCGCGGAAGTACCGGTACAGCTCGAGCGCACGATCGGCGTTGGCGGCATGGACGGTGCACAAGATGTTGAACTCGACGTCGCGTTCCTGCATCAGACGCGCGGCAGCCTCCACCCGTGCGTGGGTCGGCTTCCCACCTTTGTCCACACGGAAGGTGTCGTGCATCTCGGTCGGCCCGTCCATCGAGAGCCCGACCAGAACGTGGTGTTCCCGGAAGAAGTCGCACCAGTCGTCGTCCAGGAGCGTGCCGTTCGTCTGGATCGTGTGCTCGACCTGCATGCCGGGCGGCTTCAGCTCGTCGACCAACGCGAAGGCGTGGCGGAAGAAGTCCAGCCCCATCATCGTCGGCTCGCCACCCTGCCAGGCGATCGCCACCTCGGGGACCGCCTGCGACTCGATCATCTGGCGCAGGTAGATCTCGAGCAGGTCGTCGGCCATCCGGAACGGGCTGTCCGGGTAGAGCGATTCCTTGGACAGGAAGAAGCAGTAGGTGCAGTCGAGGTTGCAGATCGCCCCGGTCGGTTTGGCGAGCACGTGGAACGCGGTCGGGGCGCCCGGCGGTCTTGGTCCAGGTCGAGGAGGCGCCCCCGTGAGCCGACCGCTCGGCAAGAAGGGCGTCGCAGGGTCCATCGGTGGAGCGTACCCGCGCGGGTGGCGACGGGTGAGTGCGTCCGTAGACTGCCCCGGATATCGGAGGAGAGGGGTTCCCCAATGAAGATCCTGGTGATCGGTTCCGGGGGTGTCGGCGCGGCTTTCGCGCCGATCGCCGCGCGTCGTGCCTTCTACGAGCACATCGTGTTCGCCGATTACGATGAGGCTCGGGCCCGCAGCGTCGTCGACCGCTACGACGGCGGAACCAGCCGCTTCAGCGCTGCGCAGGTCGACGCGTCCGATGCGACCGCGGTCGCGGCGCTTTGCCGGGAACTGAGGATCACGCACGTGCTGAACGCCGTCGATCCGCGCTTCGTCATGTCCATCTTCGACGGGGCGTTCGACGCCGGTGTCACCTACCTCGATATGGCGATGTCGCTGTCGCATCCGCACCCGGACGAGCCCTACGCACTGCCGGGGGAGAAGCTCGGCGACGCACAGTTCGCGAAGGCGGCCGAGTGGGAGGCCAAGGGCCAACTCGCGCTGGTCGGTGTCGGGGTCGAGCCCGGGCTGTCCGACGTCTTCGCCCGCTACGCCCAGGACCACTTGTTCAGCCGGATCGACGAAGCCGGGGTTCGTGACGGCGCCGACCTCGTGGTCAGCGGGTACGACTTCGCGCCCGGGTTCTCGATCTGGACCACGATCGAGGAGTGCCTGAACCCCCCGGTCGTGTGGGAGAAGGACCGAGGCTGGTTCACGCTTCCACCGTTCTCCGAGCCGGAGGTCTTCACGTTCCCCGAGGGGATCGGACCGGTGGAGTGCGTTCACGTCGAGCACGAGGAAGTCCTGCTGATCCCGCGATGGGTCGAGTGCCGGCGCGCAACGTTCAAGTACGGCCTCGGCGACGAGTTCATCGAGGCGCTGAAAACCCTGCACAAGCTCGGCTTGGACAAGACGGCGTCGGTGACCGTGCGCGGACAACAGGTGAGCCCGCGCGATGTCGTGGCGGCGTGTCTGCCCGACCCCGCGACGCTCGGTCCGCAGATGAGCGGCAAGACGTGCGCCGGGACGTGGGTGACGGGCACCGGCACCGACGGCAATCCGCGAGAGGTGTACCTGTATCACGTGGTCGACAACGAGGAGACGTGGGGGCGAGATCAGGCCCAGGCCGTCGTGTGGCAAACGGCGGTCAACCCGGTCGTCGCCCTCGAGTTGCTCGCCAACGGCGCATGGTCGGGTGCGGGGGTCCTGGGGCCTGAGGCGTTCGAGCCGACCGCGTTCCTGGACCTGCTCACCGAATACGGGTCGCCGTGGGGCATTCAGGAGCGCACGCCGAGTCTGTAGCCGGGCTGACCGCAGGCGGTTCGGGCGGCTCCTCAGGTCCAGCCTGGGTTGCGCCGAAGCTTCCTAGACATACAACGGAAGGCTGCACGCATGGCATCTCGGGCTTCGGAGACCGGCCCAGGGGACGGTGGCGCGTTCGCGCGTGTCTCGGGCTCGATCGAGCCGGGACCGCTGTTGGAGGCGACCCCGGAATGCCTCGTCGTCGCACGCGCCGACGGGCAGATCGTCTATGCCAACCGTCGTGTCGAGGAGCTCACCGGTTTCGACCGCTCGGAGCTCGTCGGCAGCACGATCGAGCTGCTGGTCGCCGCCGACCTCCTCTCGCTGCCCACGGACGCCCGTGTCGAAGCGCTGTGCTGTCGCAACGGTGGCGAGCAGTTCCCCGTCGAGGTAAACATCGGCTCGATCGACGCGGGTGAGCCGTTGCTGGTGGTCGCCCTGCGGGATCTGTCGGAGCTCCAGGCGGGCCGCGATGCGCAGTTCGAGGCCGAGGCGAAGTACCGCGCCCTGGTCGAGCACATCCCCGCGGTCGTGTATCTGGATCCGGTCGATGAGAACGACACCTCGATCTACGTGAGTCCGCAGATCCGCGATCTGATCGGTCTCGAGCCCGACGAGTGGCTCACCGACCCGTACGCGTGGCGCCATCACGTGCACCCTGACGACATCGACCGCGCCTGGGAGGAATACCGGGAGGCCTACAACGGCCACACCACGCTCAACCACGAGTACCGGATGGTGCACCGAGACGGCACCGTTCGCTGGGTGCTCGAGCAGGCGTTCCCGATCGACGACGAACACGGGCGACCCTGGCTGATCCAGGGCGTCATGTTCGACATCACCAAGCGCAAGACGGCCGAGGAAGAGGTCGCGTTCCTTGCCTATCACGACAAGCTCACCGGCTTGCCGAACCGGGTTCTCTTCGAGGAGATGCTGGACAGCGCGATCTCGCGTGCCCGGCGAAACGACACCGGCGTGGGCGTGCTGTTCCTCGATCTGGACAACTTTAAGATGGTGAACGACTCTTTGGGTCATCACGCCGGCGACCTGCTGCTCGCGCAGCTCGCGGATCGGCTCCGCACATGCACCCGCGACACCGACCTCGTGGCACGGCAGGGCGGCGACGAGTTCCTCCTGCTCCTCGGAGATCTCGACCGCGTGACCGAGGGCTCCGATGAAAACCCCGCGCTCGCTTCGGCGGAGGTCGTCGCCCACCGCGTTCGCGAGGCGCTCGCCGAGCCGTTCGATCTGCACGGCACGTCGTTCCTGGCCTCGGGATCGATTGGGATCAGCCTATTCCCGCAGGATGCACAGGACAGCGAGACGCTGATGAAGAACGCCGACGCCGCGATGTATCGCACGAAGCGCCAGGCGCCCGGCGGGTTCACCGTGTTCACCTCCGGCGACCACGACCCGGCACACCGCCTGTCACTGACCACCAGACTGCGCGCGGCTGTCCGCGAAGAGCACTGGGTCCTGCATTGGCAACCGATCGTGGAGATGGAGACCGGGAAGGTCGACTCGCTTGAGGCATTGATCCGCTGGCAGGATCCGAAGGGCGGGCTCGTGCCGCCGCTGGAGTTCATCCCGCTTGCGGAGGAGCTCGGTCTGATCGAGGCGATCGGCGATTGGGTGATCGCGGAGCTCGTGCGCCAGCAATCGCAGTGGCGCGAGCTGGGTCTGGACCTGCGACTCGGGTTCAACCTGTCGCCGCGCCAACTCTGGTCGGCGCGGCTGGCCGAGAAAATCATGACGACGTTGCGCGCGGGCGATGTCGATCCGCATCGGGTCACGGTCGAGATCACCGAATCGACTGCGATGGCGGATCCGGAACGGACCCAGAAGATCCTGGCGGAGCTGCACGCCTGGGGTTTCACCCTCGCCCTGGACGACTTCGGCACGGGGTACTCGTCGCTCGCCCGCCTCAAGCACATGCCCGTCGACGTGTTGAAGATCGACAAGGCGTTCGTGCGCGACGTCCACAACGACATCGGCCAGGCCAGCATGGTGCGCGCGATGATCCAGTTGGCACAGGGTCTCAACATGATCCCGCTCGCCGAAGGGGTCGAGACGGTTCAGGAGTACGAATTCCTGCGTGCCAACGGGTGTCGACTGGCACAGGGGTTCTTGTTCTCCCGTCCCGTTCCCGCCGCATCGGTTCCTGAGCTGGTGTCCAGGGCGACGGGGTTGTTGCCGGTTCCGTCCGGCGCCTGACCCGTAAGCTTCCGCGCGTATGCGTCACGCGCGTCTCGCCATGCTCATCGTCGTGTCCATCATCGTCATGATTGCGTCGCTGCCGGCGGGTGGCTCGCCCGCACCCCGCGTGCGCGACGTCGGGCCGTTGGTCGGCTTCCGCCGCCACGAATCCAGCTACACCGTGGCCGTCGCCGACGTGAACGGCGACGGCTGGGACGACGTGTTGATCGGCCACCACGGCTCGCGTCCGGCCGAGCTGTTCATGAACCAACCGCTGGGCGGCACGACGATCGGGTTCGAACCCGTGATGCGACTCGTGGACACGGTGCACGATCGCCCGGACCGCCACGGCTGCATCTTCGGGGACCCCAACGTGGACGGTCTGCTCGACATCCTGTGCGCGAAGGGCGCGCAGCAAGGCACGGCCGAGAAGTGGAACGAGCTATGGATGCAAGGCCCGGCAGGCACCTGGATCGACCGCGCCCACGCATGGGGCGTTGAAGACCATTGGGGCCGCGGGCGTCACCCCGAGTGGATCGACCTGAACCACGATCGCTATCCTGACCTGTTCATCGGGAACGACACGCCGCGCTACGACGCGCACACGACGCCGAATCGCACCTATGTCAACGTCGGCGGGACGCATTTCCGTGAGATCGATATGGGGATCACCCGCCAGGACGGCTCTATGTGCGCCCAGGTCGTCGATGTCAACGGCGACGGGTGGGATGACATCCTGCTCTGTGGCGACCACGAGATCTTCCTATATCTGCGACAGGGGGATCGGTTCGTACGCGCGAACGCGCGATTCGGCGTCCCAACGGGCCCGCTCGCAAACGGGGCAGAGATCGTCGATGTCTCGGGCGACGGCATCGCCGATCTCGTGCTGGTCTACCTCGACCGACTCGAGATCCGGCTGGGCGGAGCCGACGGGCGGTTCGGCGGCGCGGTGCTCGTGCATCCGCTGGCGCACGGCCATGGGCTGGCGATCGGCGATGTGAACGGTGACGGGGCGCCCGATGTCTACGCCGTCGACGGATGCCACGATCGCGTCAACGCGCCCGACGTCTTGCTCATGAACGGTGGCGATGGCCGGTCGTGGACCCAGCTGGACCTGCCGGCGCTGCCGCCCGGCGAGCTTGCAGGCTGCGGGGATACGGCCGCGATGGTCGACTTCGACCGCGATGGCATGCAAGACATCGTGGTGCTGAACGGGGGCGGCAACGCGCAGCCGCTGGACCTCGACGGTCCCGACCAGCTGCTCACGCTTGGTGATTGGCACCCGCTCGGCTGATCAACCGAACGACGACCACGGCTCCTGCTCCGACCACGGCCACGGGTTGAGCACCAGGGGTGCCTGGGGGTCCTGGGAGAAGTCGAACGCGCCCAGCACGGGGTTCGCCAGGCGCTCGCGCACGGTGGGTCGCGCGTCGGGGCGCCCGTCGGTCTTGGGATCGAGCCGCTGTCCACCGAGGAACCGGTCCTCGATGAGGCGCAGGTAGGAGTCGAAGGACAGCGTCGTGTGATCGATGTAGCCGGGCTTGGCGTACGGGCTGATCACGAGACCGGGGACCCGTAGGCCGTAACCGTTGCCGTCGACGCGGGGAGGCACGATGTGGTCGTAGAAGCCGCCCCAGTCATCCCACGTGAGGAAGATCGCGGTCGAGTTCCAGTCGGGCCCCTGCATCGCTGCGTTCACGAGCCGCGTGACGTAGGCCATACCGGTCTTGATCGTCGACTTGCTGCGCGGGTGCTCGCTGGTGACCGACGTCGGCGCGATCCACGACACCGACGGCAACGAGCCGTCGGCAGCGGATGCGAGATACTCCTCGACGGGGCGTACGTTGTCCGTGACCCCGTTGGCACGTTCGCCGTCCCAGAAACTCGTGAACCCGGGCAGGATGTTGCGGTTGTACGCCGTGCCGTAGGCCCGGCCCTCGGGATCCTCGCACGGAGGGTGCTGCCAGCAGGTGTGGTTGCCGATGTAGTAGCGCCACGCCACCTGCTGGCGGTCAAGCAGCCAGGTGATGTCGGTCCACGCGTACACAGGCTTGTTGCCGTAGTCCCATCGGTGGTCGCCCTTGAGGTCGATATCGCTGCGGCAGCTCATCGGGTCTGTCGTGTCCGGACAATACGCAGACCACCCCGAGATCAAGAACAGGTGCGACGGCAGGGTCCAGGAATCCACGGGGGCGAACATCGCGTCTTGGAGGGCGTAGTGGTCGGCATAGGCCCAATAGTTCGGGATCTGTGCGCGCGGCAGGGTGCTCAGCACGTCGGGCTGCCCATCGGGACCGATCTTGTCCGGGCACTGTGGCTGGTCTGGGATCGTCCAGCAGTACCCGTCGCGCGGCTTCAACGAGGCGATGAACCCGTTCATCTTGCCGCCGTTGACGTCGCGCACGGCGTCGTTGTGCGCATGCGGGCCGCCGTCGAAGTCGAACGAGTGGCTGACGTAGGGCGGCACGCAGGCACCGCCTTGGAATCGGTCCGGGATACACACCGAGAACGAGCCGTCGGGGTTCGTCGGGATCCCATCGGCTCCCGGATACGTGCCGAAGTAATGGTCGAAGCTGCGGTTCTCCTGGACGATGAAGATCAGGTGGTCCAGCTTCTGGATGCCGTGAGCCGGTGGGCTCGGGGAGGGCGCAGAGGTCGACGAGCTCGTCGAGTGGCCCGTGCATGCGGCCCCCACCGCGGTCACGACCGCGACGAGGACCAACAGCTTGCGGGGGTTTCGCACGGGCGCGGAGTCTATCGGCCACCCATTTAGAAGGAGGGGTAGGGCTCCGGTTCTTTCCAAGGCCAGGGCTTCAGGATCAGCGGAGGGTTCGGCTCCTGCGTGAAGTCGAACGCATGGGCGAGCGGGTTGGCGGATCGCTCGCGAACGGTCGGGCGGCTGTCGGGTCGAGACATCGTGCCGGGGTCGAGCCGATCGCCAGCGAGGAACCGGTCCTCGATCAGCTTGAGATAGGAGTCGAACGACAGCGTCGTGTGATCGATGTATCCGGGCTTGGCGTAGGGACTGATGACCAGGCCGGGAACCCGCAGGCCGAACCCCATAGTGTCGACGCGCGGCGGCCGGACGTGATCGTAGAAGCCGCCCCAGTCGTCCCACGTGAGGAAGATCGCAGTCGAGTTCCAGTCGGGTCCCTCCATGGCGGCGTTGACGAGCCGCGTCACATAGGCCATCGCGTTCTTGATCGTGCTCGGACCCCCCGGGTGGTCCGACACGTTGGACGACGGCGCGATCCACGTCACGGATGGCAGTGAACCGTCAGCAGCGGACGCAAGGTATTCGTTGACCGGCCGGACGTTGTCTGTGAAGCCGTCGCGTTCGCCGAAGCTGGTGAACCCGGGCAGCGGGTTGCGGTTGTAGCTCGTTCCGTAGAAGTCGCGACCGGGCTTGGGGCACGGCGGTTCCTCGCAGGTGTCGTTGCCGACGAAATAGCGCCACGACACCTGTTGCTCGTCGAGCAGCCACGTGATGTCCGTCCAGGCATAGAGCGGCTTCTCGCCGTAGTCCCAGCGCAGGTTTGCATTGCTGAGGTTGATGTCCGAGCGGCACGACATCGGATCGTTCCGGTCGGTGCACGCCGCCGACCAGGCCGAGACCAAGAACAGGTGCGAGGGCAGCGTCCAGGAATCCACCGGCGCGAACATCGCGTCTTGCAGCACGTACTGATCCGCGTAGGCCCAATAGTTCGGGATGGCGCGGCGCGGCTGCGTGCTCATCACATCGGGTTGTCCCTGCGGTCCGAGCTGCACGGCACATTCGGGGCGCGTCCGATCGCTCCAGCATTTGGTCGGGCGCGGCGGCAGGGAGTCGATGAACCCGTTCATCTTCCCGCCGTTGATGTCGCGCACAGATGCCGGGTGTGTGTGCGGCCCGCCGTCCTGGTTGTCGGAACTCGTCAGGTACGGCGGCACGCAGATCCCACCTTGGAACTTGTCCGGCGCGCACACCGAGAAGGAGCCGTCGGGGTTCGTCGGGATACCGTCGGCGCCCGGGTAGGTGCCGAAGTACTGATCGAAGCTCCGGTTCTCCTGCACGATGAAGATGAGGTGGTCGAGTTTCTGGATCCCGCGAGGTTGTGCGTTCGAGGCAGGGGTCGCCGTCGACGTGGTATCGCCGCCCGACGTACACGCGGCGACCACGAGGGCCGTCATGAGACCGAGCAGGATCAACCGTCGAAGGCGCATGGCCGCGCAGTCTATCGGCGGCCGGTCAGAACAACGGGAAGGGCTTCGGTTGTTTCCACGGCCATGGGTTCAGGATCAACGGCGCGCGCGGGGGCTGGGTGAAGTCGAACGCGCTGGACAGATCACCGGCGAGCGGCTCGCGCACGGTGGGCCGGGAATCGGGGCGACCGTCGGTCGCGGGATCCAGCCGCGCACCGCCGAGGAACCGGTCCTCGATCAGCCGCAGGTAGCTGTCGAAGGACAGCTCCGTGTGGTCGACGAAGCCGGGTTTCGCGTACGGGCTGATGACGAGTCCGGGTACCCGCAGGCCATAGCCGTTGGCGTCGACTTCGGTCGGCGGCACATGATCGTAGAAACCGCCCCAGTCGTCCCACGTCAGGAAGATCGCCGTGGAGTCCCAGTCGGGTCCGCGCATCGCCGCGTTGATCAGCTTCGTGACGTAGCCCATCGAGGTGCGGATCGTCCCGGGCCCGGCCGGGTGATCCGAGACGCCTGATGCGGGCATGATCCAGCTGACCGCCGGCAGCGTGCCGCGATCGGCGGCGGTGAGATACCGGTTCACCGACAGCAGATTGTCGCCGATGCCGCCGCGCTCACCGTCCCAGAAGCTTGTGAAGCCCGCGATCGGATTGCGAGCGAACGACGATGAGTAGAGAGGGTGACTCGGGCCGTCGCACGGTGGCTCCCAACAGGTATCCGGTCCGATGTAGTAGGCCCACGACACGTGCTGTTGATCGAGCAGCCACGTGATGTCGGTCCAGGCATAGATCGGCGAGTCGCCGTATTCCCAGTGGTGCGAGCGCTTCTTCATGTCGAGGTCCGTCCGACACGACATCGGGTCGGACCGGTCCCCGCAGTACGCGGCCCACCCCGACATCAGGAACAGATGCGAGGGCAGTGTCCAGGAATCGACCGAGGCGAACATCCGATCTTGCAGGGCGAAGTGATCCGCGTAGGCCCAGTAGTTCGGGATCGAGCGTCTGCGCAGAGTGCTCATCACGTCCGGCTGTCCTTGAGGCCCGAGCATCGTTTCGCAGATCGGCTGCGTGCGATCCACCCAACACTTCCCCGGGCGCGCGGGGAGCGATCCGATGAAACCGTCCATCTGTCCGCCGTGGATGTCGCGCACGGCCGACGGGTGATCGTGAGGTCCACCGTCGAACTCGCTCGAGCGGCTGACGTAGGGCTTCACGCACTTGCCCTGTTGATAGGTGTCGGGCACGCACACCGCGAAGGAGCCGTCGGGGTTGGTCGGGATGCCGTCGGCGCCGGGATACGTGCCGAAATAGTGATCGAAGCTGCGGTTCTCCTGCACGATGAAGATCAGATGCTTCAAGGTGTCGAGGCCGGTCGGCGCGCCCGAGGCCGGCGCGGACTCGGTCGCGGTGACCGCCTGCGTACACGCGGTCGCGACCACGGCTATCGCCGCGAGAGCGAGCAAGGGGCGGATCGGCCGGCGGCGCAGCATCGAGGCGCAGTGTAGGTCACCGGGAACGCCCCGATGGTCCGGTACGATGCTGCGTCATGACCCGTCGGTATGACGCCTCGGCGTTCGAGCCCGCGTGGGTCGCGCGATGGGAAGACGAGGGCCTGTATGAGGCCGTCGAGGACCCCGCCGATCCTCGCCCGCGCTTTTACGCCCTCGATATGTTCCCGTATCCGAGTGGGGACCTGCATATGGGGCACGCCGAGGCGTTCAGCGGCGGTGACGTCGTGGCGCGCTACCACTGGATGCGGGGCGACAACGTGTTGCATCCGATCGGCTGGGACGCCTTCGGACTGCCGGCAGAGAACGCCGCGATCAAGCGGGGCTTCGCGCCGGGCCCTTGGACCGAGGCGAACATCGAGCAGCAGGCCGCGTCGTTCAAGCGGATGGGCATGTCGTTCGACTGGTCGCGCCGGCTGCACACCTCCGATCCCGATTACTACCGCTGGACCCAATGGTTGTTCCTGCGCTTCTTCCACAAGGGCCTCGCCTATCGGAAGGAGTCGCCGGTCAATTGGTGCCCCAAGGACGCCACCGTGCTGGCGAACGAACAGGTGATCCAGGGGGCGTGCGAGCGCTGCGGCACGATGGTGGAGCGCCGCAATCTGACGCAGTGGTTCTTCAAGATCACCGACTACGCCCAGCGGCTGCTCGACGACGCCGACGAGCTGGTCGACTGGCCAGAGCGCGTTCTGACGATGCAGCGCAACTGGATCGGTCGCTCCGAGGGTGCCGAGGTCACGTTCGCGATCGAGGAAACGGGCGAGGAGATCACGGTCTTCACGACCCGGCCGGACACGCTGTGGGGCGCGACGTTCTTCGTGTTCGCGGTGGAGCACCCGGCCGTGCGACGGCTCGCCGAGCTGGCCGGCACCTGGGAGCAGGTCGAGCCGCTCGTCCGACGTGCCGACCAGACGTCGCTGGTCGAGCGCGAGGCGGCCGACACGCGCGAAGGCGTGTTCCTGGGCGTGTACGCGGTAAACCCCGTCAACGGCGAGCGGATCCCGTGCTATGCGGCCCCGTATGTGCTCACGGGCTATGGAACCGGCGCGATCATGGCGGTCCCGGCGCACGACCAACGCGACTTCGAGTTCGCTCGCCGTCACGGCATCGAGGTGCGGGTCGTCGTGCAACCGGCCGACGATGACCCGCTCGACGGCGCGACGATGACCGAGGCATTCGCCGCCGAGGGCGTGATGGTGGCGAGCGGCCCGTTCGACGGCCACCTGACGCCGGCGTCGATCGCCGAGGTGACGACCTGGCTGGAGGGTGCGGGCCGCGGGAAAGGGGCGATCAACTTCCGGCTGCGTGACTGGTTGATCAGCAGACAGCGGTATTGGGGCCCGCCGATCCCGATCGTGCACTGCCCGACGTGCGGCGAGGTCGCGGTACCGGACGACGAGCTGCCCGTGCGGCTGCCCGAGGACGTCGATTTCCAGCCGGGCGGGGAGAGCCCGCTGGCCCGCCACGCCACCTGGAAACACGTCGCGTGCCCGACGTGCGGTGGCGAGGCCGAGCGCGACACCGACACGTTGGACACGTTCGTCGACTCGAGCTGGTACTTCTTCCGGTACTGCTCGCCGGGTTATGAGGACGGGCCGTTTCGCCGCGAGGACGTCGACCGGTGGATGCCCGTGGGCCAGTACACGGGTGGGGTCGAGCACGCGATCCTGCACCTGTTGTACTCCCGGTTCTTTACCAAGGTTCTCTACGACCTGGAGATGGTCGGGTTCACCGAACCGTTCCCGCGACTCATGAATCAAGGGCAGGTGATCTTCGACGGCGCGTCGATGTCGAAGTCCAAGGGCAACCTGGTCGAGCCGATGCCGCTGGTGCAGCGTTGGGGCGCGGACACGGTACGGCTCACGATGCTGTTCGCAGGCCCGTTCGAAGACGACATCGACTGGAAACTGATCGCCGGCGATCCCGACAAACGGCCGGGGGTCCACCAGTGGCTCGGGAGGGTGTTCGCGGCGGTGAGTGACGCGGTCGCCTCCACCGGGGAGGAGCCGGAGGCGCTCGTCCGTCTGACCCACAAGACGATCAAAGGGGTCACCGAGGACGTGGAGCGGTTCCGGTTGAACACCGCGATCTCGAAGCTGATGGTGCTGACCAACGAGATGCGCACCGCGCTCGACGCAGGCGGCGGCGCCCGGGCCGCCGCCACCGCGCTGACGCAGATGCTCGCGCCGCTCGCGCCGTTCGCGGCCGAGGAGCTCTGGCGCGTCGAGCTGGGCAACGAGAGCTCCGTGCACCGCTCGTCCTGGCCCGTGTTCGATCCGGCGCTGGCCGCCGATACGTCGGTGACGCTCGTCGTGCAGGTCGACGGCAAGGTCCGGGACAAGCTCGAGGTCGCTGCCGACATCACGGAGACCGACGCGCTGGCGGCCGCGCGCGCCAGCGACGGGGCGCGGCGCGCCCTCGCGGGCCTCGACGTCCGCGCAGAGATCGTGCGCGCGCCCAGGCTGGTGAACTTCGTCACCCGCTCCTGACGGACCTCGCGGCCCGCGGCGCTACGCGAGCCGTTGGAACGCGAGGTCGGACACGTCGATCACGCCACTGGCCACGCGGTCGAACGCGAACGTCACCGATCGGATCCGCGTGAGGTCGACTCCCCGGAAGTCCGTGAGCGGGAACCGGATCTGGTTCATGATCAGGTGGCCGCTCGGGCGGCTTCGACCAGTGAGCTGCACCCCCAGCACGTCGTTACCGACGTCGGCCGCGGCCACGGTCGCCCGTGCCCCGGTCGTGTCCTCCAAGACGATGTCGAAGTCCTGGTAGTTGATGCCCCAGTTCGCGTCGTAGCCCGGGTTCATCATCGTTCGGAACGCGAGTTCGTCGAAGCCGGAGACGTCGCGGCTTCCGGCCGGCAGGGAGAACCGCACCGAGGCATCGCCGCCGGCCGTCGCGGACCAGCCGAACAGGCCCTCTTGGAGGCCAGGCCCCACGGGCCCGAACCAGGACCAGGATCGGTGGATGTCGTAGCCGCCGAGGGGTCCCGGGACGCAGGGCGTGTCGTAGACATTCGAACACCACCCGTAGGCGCCCATGTCGTTGACGGCGATGTCGCCGCCGAGATGATCCGTCGCCAACTCCGTGGGTCGATCGAGGCGCGCGACGTCCATGCGATCCGTCGGGCGGTCCGGCGCCAGGTAGCTCACCGCGGTCCGCGCCGGTTCGATCACAGCTGGTGTCCGCGCGCCGGTCCACAGTTCGCCGGGGCCCCTCTCGCCGCCGACGTAGCGCCGGAAGAAGCTGACGATATACGTCGCGCCCACTCGACGCTGGGCTGTCTCGGTGAGTTGGTTCGGGCAGTTGTACGCGTCGTTGAAGGCGCCGGGATATCCGGACGAAGGCGACCACACCGTATTGAAGAAGTTGTGGTTCGCTTTGAAGACGGTGACCGTGGCCTTCGGGGAGGTATCTCCGGCAACGGCGTAGCGCGAGTCGTCGAAGAAGTGGATGCCCTGCAGGTCCGACACGTCCCCGTCACAGTCCGGAAGCATCACGCCCAAGGCCACGTCGTTCACCGTCACCCGGGTGAAGTCCACCGGTGCGAGCGCCAGAACCGCGTCGAGCCCATACGGCACGGCGCGCTGCTGATCGACCAGCGCGTTCCAGACCGCCCCCTCTCCGCCCCGGGAGTGCCCCATGACTCCGGTGTGGGTCATGTCGACCGCCCCGACGAAGGTCGTGCCGAACGGATCGCCACCGACCGTGTTCCATTCGTTCCACAGGTCGAAGTGCTTCTCGAGCAGGAGCCCGCGCTGCCGCATCCCCGTGTCGGCCACCTGGTTGCCGAGCACGTTCACGCCATTGCCGCTCACGCTCACGACGATGAACCCATAGCTCGCGAGTCGTCTCGCGATGTAGTTGTACCCCTTGTAGTTCGGCAGCGGCCTCCAGCCATCGGGGCACGGCCAGTCGTAGCCGGCCCGGTCGCCCCGGTAACAGGCGGCGTGATTCCCGTGCAGGAAGAGCACGAGCGGGTACGGCCCGCCCGCGAGGTCGGTGGGGTAGTGCACGTCCGCGCGAAGCTCGACACGACCGCCAAGTCCCATCGGCTGGTAGGCCTGATCGCCGAAGTCATACGAGGCTCGGGTCACGTCGTGGGAGCCCGGGGTGCGCGAGCCGAGGTCGCCGTTGCCAACGCCCGGGGATGGAGCGCCCGCGAGGGTGGTTGGGCCCGAATCGGGTCCGGATCCGGCGCGTACCGTGATCCTGCCGGTGACCACAGAGGCGTCGGCCGTCACGGCAAGCACCGCGCGACCGGTAGGAGCCGGGATCCCGTAGGCCACCGGATCGCCATCGGACCGCACGACATAGCGCAGCGCCCGCGGGGCGTACGGACCCTGGATGCGCACACGGAAGACGCTGGCGGTCCCCGCGAGTACTCGTTGCGTCGCGTCCAGAGCGATACGCGTCACGCGGATGCCACCCTCGTTGCGGACCACGTCGCCCTTCGCGTGCAGCGCGTAGGAGATCGTGGGAGCGGCCAGCGTCGGAAACTGCGACACGACACGGGCGTGTGCGGTGGACGAGAACGTCGCCGACAGGAGCAGGGTCGTCGCGAGAGCGACGATCCGATGAAACGCTGGGGTGCGCATTGCTCCTCCCTCAAATGTGGTGACCGCAGCCTATCCTCGATGGAGAAACCCTGCTGATGGATCGTCGACGTGTGTGCGGTCGGTCACGGTTCGACGAACGGCGGGGGCATAGCGTCGCGCTATGAACATCCGCGAGCGTCTCGACACGTTGTCCCGCGGCGAGTTGGCTGGTCTCATGGTCGTCGTGGTCCTGCTCTTGGGCGGCGTCGGTTTGTGGTACTCGCGGTCGTTGCCACGCCCGATCCAGGTGGCAACGACGGGGACGTTTTCGCCGGCGCCCACGACGTCGCTGGGTCCGATGCCGAGCGGATCGGTCTCGGCATCGCCGAGTCCTTCGGCGGTGCTCGTCGTGGACGTGGCCGGGTGGGTGCACCGGCCCGGTGTTTTCGAGTTCCAACCCGGCGATCGCGTGATCGACGCGGTCGAGCGGGCGGGCGGGGCTCGCGACAACGCCGACCTCACGCTGCTCAATCTTGCCGCGCCGCTCACCGACGGCCAACAGATCCTGGTGCCGAAGCACGGGGCGATCGTCGCCGGCACCACCGGGACGGTGGGCATCCCGGGCACCACCGGCACGACGGGAGCGCTGGTCAACATCAACACGGCGGATGAACCGACGCTGGAGACCCTCAACGGCGTCGGCCCCGTGCTGGCCGCCGCGATCATCCAGTACCGCACGGAGCACGGCCCGTTCTCATCCGTCGACCAGCTCGACGAGGTCTCCGGCATCGGACCGGCCACCCTTGAGGACCTGCGCTCGCAGGTGGCGGTGTGAACGAGCGATGGGGGGCTGGGGAGCGCCGCTGGCCGCATCGGCGTTCTGGACCGGTCTGCTGTTGTGGGAGCCTCGGCCCGCCGCGGTCCAGGCGTGGCCATGGTGGGCGTGGGTCGTGTTCGGGTGCGTCGCCCTCGCCGCCGCTTGGACCGTGGCCCCTGGGCGCCGTGGCGATGATCCGCTCCGGGCTGCCGGGCTCGCCGACGGGGAACATCCGGTCGTCGCGGCGGTTGCCAGCGCAGCTCCCGACCCCCGCCGGGCTCCGCATGCCGCGCTCGCGCTCCTGACGTTCGGACTCGTCGTCTGCGGTGTCGGGTGGGCCGGGCTGAGTCAGGCGCGGATCGAGGGTTCGCTGCTGCACCGGCTCGCTCCGCGGACGGTCGCGCTCTCCGGCACGCTGCGTGAGGATCCCGAGGCGAGCACTTACGGGTGGCACGCGCTCGTGGATGTCGGGGGTGTGCACTGGTCGGGCGGCGATGTGGCGCTGCGGGAGACGGCCTGGGTCAGCGGCACCGACGACGTCCCCCAAGCGGTGCGGGGCGATCAGGTGCAGATCGGCGGCACGTTGGAGGTGCCGGACGACCCGGGATTCGCACAGGCCTTGGCGCATCGGGGGGTGGCGGTGAGCGTGCGCGCGTTCGACCTGGAGCGGACCGGCGGCGCGCCGGCCCCGTTCATCCGCCTCACCCAGGTGGTGCGCGCGTTCGTGGGGCGCACGATCGAGCGGATCTTCCCGCCGCGTGAAGCGGGGCTGCTGCTCGGCCTGGTCCTCGGCGACGCCTCGAAGCTGGACCCCGTCATGATGCGAGACTTCCAGACGACCGGCCTCGGTCACCTGCTGGTCGTGTCGGGGGAGAACGTGGCGATGGTGCTCGCTCCGGTGCTGGCGTTCGCGGGTGCGCTGCGCCTTGGCGCCGTCAGCCGCTTCGCACTCGGGCTCGGCGTCGTGGTGCTCTTCGTCGTGCTGACGGGCGCCGAGGCGTCGGTCCTGCGCGCGGGCGCGATGGCCTGCCTCGCGCTGACCGGCATCCTGCTCGGCAAGCCTCGCGCGACCGGAACGATCCTGGCCGCCGCCGTGTTGGCCTTGCTCGTGCTCGATCCCTGGCTCGTACACGCGATCGGCTTCCAGCTCTCGGTGGCGGCGACGGCGGGCATGGTGACGCTCGCGACACCGCTGGCCGAACGATTGCGCCGCGTTGCGCCGGTGCCCGTGGCGATGGCGGCCGGCACGACGATCGCCGCACAGTTGGGCGTCACGCCGCTGCTGTTGTTCCATTTCCACGAGGTGCCCGGGGTGACGATCGTTGCCAACCTCGCGGCGTTCCCTGCGGTGTCGCCCGCTTTGCTGCTCGGCATCGTGGCCTCTGCGCTCGGCTTGATGTGGCTTCCGCTGGGCAACGCGGTCGCGTTCGTCGCGCGTCTGCCGATGCGGTACCTCGAGATCGTTGCGTCGACCCTTGCGAAAGCGCCGGTGGCCTGGGTGACGACGGGTGGAGGGCCGCTCGTGCTCGTCGTCGGCGGCGGAGTGTTCGTCGTCATCGCGTGGTGGTTGCGGACCGGGTGGCGTCCGCCTCGGCGTTTGATCATCGCGGCGATCGCGTGCGCGCCGCTACTCGTCTGGCAGGGGGCGCTCGGAGCAGGCCCGCCGTCGGCCGTCACCGTTCGTTTCCTCGACGTCGGGCAGGGCGATGGGACCCTGATCACGAGCCCGGGTGGGGCGACGGTGTTGATCGATGGTGGTCCCGACGGCGACCTCGTGGCGCAGCGGCTCTCCGCGCTCGGCGTGAAGCGGCTCGATGCCGTGATCGCGACCCACGAGCACGTCGATCACATCGCGGGTCTGCCGTCCGTGCTCGCACGGTTCCCGACGAGCGTCTACTACGACCCGGCCTGTCACTTCCACACCGACCAGCAAAGCGAGATCGACGCTGAGATCGCGGCGCAAGGGATCCCGGTGCAGCCGGCCCACGTCGGCGAGACGATCACGGTCGGCGATCTCGCCTTCCAGGTCTTGGGGCCCGACCGTTGTTGGAGCGGTTCGCATTCGGACCCGAACAACGACTCCGTCGTCTTGCTGATGCAGGCCGCCGGCCACACCCTGCTGATGACCGGCTGCGCCGAACGGGAGGCCCAGCAGGTGATGCTCGAGGCAGGCACGGTGCCGAACGTCGACGTCTTGCGCGTGCCCCACCATGGCGGCGATACGTCGTTGCCGGCCTTCATCCAAGTCGTGGATCCTGAGATCGCGGTGATCAGCGTGGGGCAGCCGAACCCCTACGGCCACCCGGATCCCAACGCGCTGGCGACGCTTTCCGACGTGGGCGCCGCGATCTGGCGAACCGATGAGCACGGCACGATCACGGTCACCTTCGACGATCAGGGGCTCGTGGTAGCGTCCGAGAGATGACCACGCAGACGCGGTCCGCGGTGACGCTCCTGTGGGGGGCGGACGCCTTCTTGCTGCGCGAAACGGCCCTGCAGCTGCTCGGCGATGTGCGTGCCACCGAGGTCGACGCCGGTGAATGGCGGGGCGGCGAGCTGCAGGATCTGGCCACACCGTCGCTGTTCGGCGAGCCACGCGCGTTGCTGGTGACCGATTGCAGGAGCCTGCCGAAGGACGCGATCGGTGAGCTCGCGGTGTTCGTGTCCGTTCCGGACCCGAGCGCGCCGCTGGTTCTAGCGTGCACCACCGCCGAGCGCGGCAAGCCCCCGGCCGCGTTGGTCAAGATCGTGGATCCTGTCGGCGAGGTGCGGCAGGTCCAGCTCCAGCGCAAGGAGCTCGAACCGTGGCTCGTACAGCGCGCCGCGACCGGGGGGCTCGAGCTGACGCCACAGGCAGCGCGCGCGCTGGTCGAAACGCTCGGCGAGGATATCGGCCAGCTCGCCGCCGCCGTGCAACAGCTGACCGGCGCGTTCCACGGCCAGAAGGTGACACCGGCGCAGATCCATCAGCAGTTCCGCGGTCTGGGGGAGCAGAAGACGTGGGATCTATGCGATCGCGCCTTCGGCAAGGACCTGCCGGGGGCGATCCGGTCGTTGCGGTCGATCGAGGAGGGGGGCGACGACGCTCTGATGGTCCTCGGCGGGATCGCGGCACGGCTGCGCGACCTGATGCGCGTCCGTGCGCTCCCCGACCGGCTACCACCGGCGCAGCTGGCGAAGGAGGCAGGGCTTCGGTTCGAATGGCAGGCCCGCCGCTACCAGCAACAGGCCCGCAACTTCTCGCTCGAACAGCTGGTCCTGATCCATGAACAGGTGGCCGAGACGGACCGAGCACTGAAGTCGGGGGCTCCGGGCGACGTGGTGATGCCGGTCCTGATCGCGTCGATCGCGGCATAGCCGCGGGAGCGCTAGGCCGAGACGGCGTTGGCCGACTTGGCCAGGCGGCTCTTTTTGCGGGCGGCGGTCTTCCTGTGCAGCACGCCCTTACTCGCGGCCTTGTCCAGAGCGCGGGCGGCCTCGCGCTGGTTCGTGACCGCGGCCTCGGCGTCGCCGGAGGCGACCGCAGCCTGGACCCGCTTCGTCGAGGTCTTGAGCGAGCTCTTGGCAGCCACGTTGCGCTGGTGCCGCTTCTCGTTCTGGAGGTTGCGCTTCTTCTGGGATTTGATGTTTGCCATACGAGCCGTGGAGTTTACCAGCGCGAACGAACCGGAACCTCAGGACGGGCAGACGCAGCCCGTACCATGGGGGTCTCGTGTCGACCGACATCTCGCACATCAGGAACTTCTGCATCGTGGCGCATATCGACCATGGCAAGTCGACGCTGGCAGACCGTATGCTCGAGATCACGCACACGGTCGAGGGACGCAACATGCGCGCCCAATACCTGGACAAGATGGATCTGGAGCGCGAACGAGGCATCACCATCAAGGCACAGGCGGTCCGTCTCCAGCACGACGGATACGAGCTCAATCTGATCGACACGCCCGGTCACGTGGACTTCACCTACGAGGTCTCGCGGTCGCTCGCGGCCTGTGAGGGTGCGATCCTGCTGGTCGACGCCGCCCAGGGGCTCGAAGCGCAGACGCTCGCGAACTTCCATCTGGCGCGCGATGCCGGGCTCACGATCGTGCCAGCGTTGAACAAGATCGACCTGCCCGCCGCCGAGCCAGACAAGCGCGCCGACGAGCTTGCCCATCTACTCGACTGCGATCCCGAAGACATCCTGCACGTGTCGGCGAAGACGGGCGCGGGCGTCGCCGAACTGCTCAAGGCCGTGATCGATCGGGTACCGGCACCGGTCGGCGACGCGGATGCGCCGCTGCAGGCGCTGATCTTCGACTCGGCGTTCGACACGTACCGCGGCGTGATCACCTATGTCCGCGTGAAGCGTGGCAGGCTGCAGAGCAACGCCAAGATCAAGATGTTCGCCACCAACGTCACCTCCGACGCCGAGGAGGCAGGCGTGATGTCGCCCGAGGCCACGCCGGTCGACGCGTTGGGCCCGGGCGAGGTCGGCTATCTCGTGACCGGGTTGAAGGACGTCCATCAGGCAAAGGTCGGTGACACGATCACGCTGGCGGGCAAGGGAGCAGCCACCGAACCGCTGGACGGCTATCGCGAGCCAAAGCCGATGGTCTGGTCTGGGCTGTTCCCGGCCGACGGTTCTGATTACTCGGCGTTTCGCGAAGCGCTTGACAAGCTCAAGCTCTCCGATTCGGCGTTCGTGTACGAGCCGGAGACCTCTATGGCGCTCGGGTTCGGGTTCCGCGTCGGGTTCCTGGGGCTGCTGCATATGGACATCGTCCGGGAACGCCTCGAGCGCGAGTTCGACATGGAGCTGATCTCGACCGCACCCAACGTGGAGTTCCACGTGTTCAGGGGTGGCGAGGAGTCGGTCGTGCACAACCCGGCCGAGATGCCGCCCGGGGGCGACTACGAACGCGTCGAGGAGCCGATCGTATACGCCACGATCATCACGCCTGGCGAGTACCTCGGGGCGATCTTCGAGCTATGCCAGGCTCGGCGCGGCGAAATGGTCGACATGACCTACCTCACGCCCGAACGCGTCGAGGTGCACTACGTGTTGCCGCTTGCCGAGATCGTCTTCGACTTCTTCGATCAGTTGAAGTCGCGCACGCGCGGATTCGCGAGCCTCGACTACGAGCCGTGGGGCTTCCAGGAGTCCAAGCTCGTGCGGGTCGACATCATGCTGCACGGTGAGTCGGTCGATGCGTTCTCCTCGGTGGTGCACCGCGACAAGGCCTACGAGTACGGCAAGAAGATGACCGAGCGGCTGAAGGAGCTGATCCCGCGCCAGCTGTTCGACGTCGCCGTACAGGCCTCGATCGGGGCGAAGGTGATCGCTCGCGAGACCGTCAAGGCCAAGCGCAAGGATGTGCTCGCCAAGTGCTACGGCGGCGACATCACCCGTAAGCGCAAGTTGCTCGAGACCCAGAAGAAGGGCAAGGAGCGGATGCGCCGCGTCGGCAAGGTCGATGTGCCGCAGGAGGCGTTCATCGCCGCGCTGCGGGTCGACGATGCGAAAGCGGGCGGCCGGAAGTGACCGAGGCGGATGCCGCCGGGATCTACGTGCACATCCCGTTCTGTCTCACGCGCTGCGGGTACTGCGACTTCAACGCGTACGCGGGGCTGGACGAACTGAAGCCGCGCTACCTGGCGGCCCTGCTGGCCGAGGCCGAGCTCGCCGCGCCCGGTTGGGAAGGAACGCCGTTCGTCACCGTGTTCTTGGGCGGCGGCACGCCGACCACGATAGCGCCCGCCGACCTGCGCGCGTTGCTCGTGCACCTGCGCGCTCGGTTCGCGCTCGCCGACGACGCCGAGATCACGATCGAGGCGAACCCGGATACGGTCGACGCCGCGTCGCTGCGTGCGTTGCGCGACGCCGGATACGACCGGCTGTCGATGGGCGCGCAGTCCTTCGACGTGGCCGTGCTCGCATCGCTGGAACGGATCCACCAGCCTGCGTCGGTGCGCGCGGCGATGGTCGCGGCTCGGGAGGCCGGCTACGACAACGTCAACCTCGATCTGATCTACGGCACCGAGGGCGAGTCCCTCGATTCGTGGGAGCGGACCTTGCAGGAGGCGGTCGCGCTCGCGCCGGAGCACGTGAGCGCCTATGCCCTGACGGTGGAGCCCGCGACGGCGCTCGGTCGGCAGATCGCGGCTGACACGCGGCCTTCGCCCGACCCCGATGTGCAGGCCGATATGTTCGAGCTCGCATGCGAGCTTTTGCGTGGCGCCGGCTACCACCACTACGAGGTCTCGAACTGGGCGAAGCCCGGGTTCGAGTGTCGGCACAATCTGGGGTACTGGGAGCGCCGACCCTCCGTCGGCCTCGGCGCCGGCGCGCATGCATACCGCGACGACGTTCGTTGGTGGAACGTGCGGCCGCCAGAGACCTATATGGAGAAGGTCGAGGCGGGGGAGCTGCCGATCGGCGGGAGCGAGTCGCTCGATCCTTCCGACGCCTACCTCGAAGAAGTGTTCCTGAAGCTGCGGATCCTCGAAGGGGTGCCGGCAAGTTGGTTCGACGCCGAGCGCTACGAGCCGTTCGTGGCCAGCGGTCTGCTCGAAGACGAGTTCGGCCAGCTGGTGCCGACCGAGCGCGGCATGCTGCTTCTCAACGAGCTCGTCCTCGGGCTCACCGGCTAGCCCAGCGGCTGGGTGTCCGCCCCGCACAGTCGACCGTCGTAGCCCGTCTCGGCCGGGACGCTGTTTAGCGTGGTCCCGTGCTGACCGGTCTCCTCGAGTTGCAGTGCACCGACGTTCAGTCGGTATTCGGCGGCTGCTGTCGAGCGAAGCGTGCCACGTTGGTCCGTCGTTCCCTCCCAGAGCCAGAAGGTGTCCGGGTTGGAGCAGTACGCGCCGAGGTATCCCTGCGACGAATTCTGCAGCGGGAACCGGTTCTTGCCATCAGGGAACGACACCGGCTGCAGCATGCCGTCACGGAGCTCGTAGACACCGATCTCGGCCGAGACGGGTGGCGCAAGATGGCCTTCGTTCAGGAGGATCTCGGCCGTGCCGTCGCCGTTCAGGTCGGCGAGCGCGAACGGAACACACCACGTGCTGCAGTCCGGCGGCCCCGTGCGGACGTCGAAGGGTCCGTCGGCGGCGAGGTCGATCGTCAGGATTCGCGTGCCCTCCGACGGGCAGGACAGGTCGTCTGTGGCCATCGTTCCGATCGAGAGGATGTCGGCCGTGCCGTCGCCATCGACGTCTCCGGACACCGTCGTGACGTCACACGTCGTCGACGTCGCGAACGCGCCGAGTCCTGCGGCGGACCCGTAGATCGGCGCGCCGCAGAGGTCCGTCCCCGGCATCGGCGCCTCGCCCAGCGGCATCGTGTCGTTCGAGATGGCTGTGACGGTGGCGGTCGACCCACCGATCAGGATCGACGTCGTCTGCACCTGTGCAGGCGTCAGCTTCTCCGTCGAGTAGAGCGCGAAGAACTGCCCCTGGTCTCCGGTCGTGTCACAGCCAGCACTCGACGCGTGTGTGTAGACGTCGACCCACCCGAATTGCAACGGTTCGCGGTCCTGCGGTCCCTCGCCGAACATGTTCGAGACCACGATGGGCTCGATGCCCGGCGGAGTGGACGTGACCGAATAGAGGACGACGCCGTAGCCGTCGGCACCCTCGGTCGAAACGGCGACCTCGGACACACCGTCCGCGTTGACGTCGGGCGCCGCGAACGCCTCGCATCGCGTGAAGCAATCCGGCAGGGGACCGGACGTCGCGTCGATGACGCCATCGCCTGTGATGTCGATGCCAACCCCCGAGAAGCCATCGCCCGCATTCGGACAGTCGTCGTTAGGCGCCTTCGTGAACACATACGCTGTGCCTCCGCCCAACTCGGTGCTGGCCGGCATCGACGAAACCCGGCACGTCGCGAACGGCAGTCCGAGATCGTCAATGGGCGGGGGGGGTGTCGAGGCGCCGGGGGTCGACGTGTTCGGCCGATCGACGGCCGCGAACGCGACGAACGAGCCCACCAAGATGATGACGACGACCCCGACCGCGCCCACCCGTCTCGTGACAGATCGCCGACGCTTGCGCCGGATGATGTCCTCAAAGGCAGACGAATCGGGCGGGTCCGGAGCTGCCCGACGGATCCGTCGCTGTAGTTCGTCGTCAACGGTCGGCATTCTGCGGCTCCTCATCTACTCCGTCGCCGGCGAGGGCCTCGGCGAGGTGCGCGCGAGCCTTCGACAGCTGGCTCTTGACGGTGCCCTCACTGGTGCCCATCGCCCGGGCGATCTCCTCGGTGCTGAGGTCGAGGTAGTAGCGCAGGACCGCCGTTTCGCGCTGAGAGAGTCAAGGACAACCTGAAAGATGTCCTACCCATGAATCTGGTAGGGCTGCGCTGCCGCGCAGTATCCGTTTAGCGCCTCCATCCCCCGTAGCGCAGACATTCTTGTCTGCGAGTTCACG
>JBDUBL010000019.1:0-29162 GCA_040004125.1 Actinomycetota bacterium | reverse complement strand
GCCGGTTCTCGCGGATGTTCGCGCTCGGCGCGATCGGCGCGTTCACCCTGTACGCCGCCGTCCTGTTGATATTCGGTGTCTGGGGGAAATAGCCGATGCCCGCCTGGCACACCCACGTCGACGTCTGGCTGATCCTCGGCTCGGTGGTCGCCGGTTTCCTCATCTGGTGCGAGCGGCACGAACGCGACACCGGTCAAGCGACATCGGCGCGCAACCGCCGGCTGTTCCTGTCCGGCGTGGCCGTGCTGTTCGTGGCCTCCGAGTGGCCGTTGCACGACCTGGCCGAGCGCACCTGGTACATGGCGCACATGGTGCAGCACATGTCCTACACCCTGGTCGCGGCGCCGTTGCTCGTCGCGGGCATCCCGGCGTGGATGTGGCGCTGCGTGTTCCGGGTTCCCGCCGTCGCCCGCATCTGGCGCAGCATCACCCGACCGGTCGTGGCGATCGTCATCTTCAACGGGGTCCTGTTGTTCACCCACTGGCCCGCGGTGGTGACCGCATCGGTCGGCTCCGAACCGTTGCACCTGGCGTTGCACTCCCTGATCGTGGCATCGGCGCTGATCATGTGGTGGCCCGTGTTCTCGCCGCTGCCCGAGATGCCACCCATCTCGCCGCCCGGCCAGATCTTGTACCTGTTCGTCCAGTCGCTCGCACCGACGATCCCGGCCTCGTTCCTGACCTTCGGGCACCAGCCCCTTTACAAGGTCTATGCGACGTTCCCGCGGCTCTTCGGCGTCTCGGCGATGACCGACCAATTGATCGCGGGCTTGCTCATGAAGATCGTGGGTGGGTTGATCCTGTGGGGGTTCATCGCGGTGATCTTCTTCCGGTGGGGTGCTCGCGAGCGCGAGCAGGGCTGGGATGCATTGGCGATGCGTGATGTCGAGGCTGAGCTGCGTGTGGAGGTGACCCCGTGACCGACGAGCAGCGGACGCCGGCCACGCCGAGCAAGGGCCCGCGGGAGAGCTTGCTGTTGCCGATCGCGATCCCGCTCGGGCTGCTCGCGGGTATCGGGATCGTGTTGTGGGGCCTCTCCCGCGTGCTGCTGCGCGTGGAGCCGAAGGTGGCGACCGTCACGGCGCTGCTCGTGGCCACGTCGATCGTCACGATCGTCGGGATCGCCGCCTCACGCGCGCGCGTCACGAACGGGTCGCTGCTCAGCGTGGTGGCCGGCGTGTTCGGCGTCGCCATGCTGCTGTCGGGTGCGGCGTTGCTGGCGGGACAGGCCAGCGGCGAGACCGGTGTTGCGCCCGTCAGCGTCGCGCTTGCGGCGCCGAAAGGCGCGGCCGCAACCGGCTACGACCTGAAGACGCTCTCCGCGCCGGCCGATACGGCGTTCACGATCGCCTTCAACAACCAGGATCCGGGCGTGCAGCACAACGTGATGGTCGCCTCGGCCGACCCGGCCAAGGATCCCGCTGCCCAGATCTTCCTCGACGGAACGCTGGTGACCGGCCCGGGCGCCTTCGATTACGCGGTGCCCGCCTTGCCCGCCGGGGAATACGTGTACTTCTGCAAGATCCATCCGACCACGATGAAGGGTGTCTTGACGGTCGCGGTCGGAGCTGCGCCGGGCACCGGGGCCAGCGGCAACGTGATCTCGGCGGCGAACCTCGCGTTCGACCGCGACACGTTGTCGTTCCCGGCGGGCACAGCATCGACGCTCACCTTCCAGAACGACGAGGCAGGGGTTCCGCACAACGTGGCGATCTACACCGACGAGTCGGCGTCCGTCGCGCTCTTCCAGGGTGAGCTCGTGACCGGGGTGGCATCGGCGGACTACGCGATCCCCGCTCTCGACGCCGGGTCCTACTTCTTCCGGTGCGACGTGCACCCGACGATGAACGGCACGGTCACCGTCGGCGGCAAGGGAGGCGGCCCATCCTCCGGTCCGTCCAGCGGGAGCCAGCCGCCGCCGACCGAGAGCGCGACGCCGCCGCCCAGCAGTAGCGCGGCCCCGCCGCCGAGCGGGGGCGTCACGGTGACCGCGGCCGGTCTCGCGTTCGATCCGACCGCGATCTCGCTTCCGGCGTCAAAGGCCTCGACGATCACGCTCGACAACCAGGAGGTCGGCGTCGCGCACAACATCTCGATCTACACCGACGACACCTATGCCACCGCCCTGTTCACCGGTGACTTCGTGACCGGGGTGTCCACCCAGGTCTACGACATCCCCGCCCTGGATCCCGGCAGCTACGTCTTCCGCTGCGACGCGCACCCGACGACGATGACGGGGACGGTCACGGTCGGCTGACGCCTCGGCGTTGGCCCGGTCATTCGGTAGCGTGTCTGGGTGCGGCCCCTGCGTTCGGTGTTGATCGTCGTGCTCGTCGTGGGCGCCGTCGCGTGCACACGAGGCGCCGCCCCGACGGAAGGGACGGGGGTGCGTTCGGTTTCGGAGCCCTTGCCGGTGCTTCGTGGGGACGACTTGCAGGGCAACCCGATCAGTTCGACCGATCTTGCCGGGAAGGTGCTCGTCGTCAACACCTGGGCCAGCTGGTGCACGCCCTGCCAACAAGAGCAGCCCGACCTGGTCGCGGTCGCCGATCGGTACGCGAAGCGCGGCGTCGCCTTCCTCGGGATCAACCACATGGATCAGACGGCTCAGGCCCAGGAATGGGTCCGTCGCTACCACGTCCCGTACCCGAGCATCGCTGATCCGTCGGGACGGTTCGCGGCGTCCTTCGACTATGTCGGGTTGCCCGACACCTACGTGGTCGACGCGTCCGGCACGATCCGCTTCGCGATCGGCCCCGGGGCAACGACGGCGACGCAGCTGTCCGGGCTTCTCGATCAGATGCTCGCGGCTCAGACGAGCGCGTCGATCGCGACCGCCACGAACAGCCCCGCCAGGTAGAGCAGCGAGAACTTGAAGACGCGCCACGAGCGGTCATCCGAGGGCTCGCGCCACAGCTGCAGGCACCGATAGACGAACGATCCCCCCAGCGCGACGGCGGTCGCGATGTACAGCGGGCCCATCGAGGCGATCGGCACCAGCACCAGCGTCGTGGCGAACAACACCAGGGAGTACAGGAAGATCTGGCGGCGAGTCTCGTCCTCGCCCCGAACGACCGGCAGCATCGGCACGCCCGCGGCCGCGTAGTCCTCGCGCATGCGCAGCGCCAGGGCCCAGAAATGCGGCGGGGTCCAGACGAACACGACGGCAAAGAGCACCACTGCGGGCATCGCCAACGACCCGGTGACGGCGGCCCAGCCCACGAGCACAGGCACCGCGCCGGCGGCCCCCCCGATCACGATGTTCTGATCGGTCGAGCGTTTCAGCCACATCGTGTACACGAAGACGTAGAAGGCGATCGCCGACAGGGCCAGCAATGCCGCCAGCACGTTGACCGTGATCGCGAGGAAGCCGTAGGCGCAGGCCGCCAGCACGAACCCGAAGCGCAGCGCGGCGTCGGGTTCGATCAGGTGCCCCGGCAACGGGCGTTGTCGGGTCCGTTTCATCACCTGGTCGATGTCGCGGTCCAGGTACATGTTCATCGCGTTGGCCGCACTCGCCGCCAGGGTGCCCCCGAGCAGGGTCGCGCCGATCAGCCACAGCGCCGGCACCTCGCCGCCGGCCAGGAACATGGCCGGCACCGTGATGATCAGCAACAGCACGATGATGCGCGGCTTCGTCAGCGCGACGTAGGCGCGCACGGTGTCGCCCAGCGACGGTGCCTCGCCCGCGGGTGCGTTGGCCTCAAGGGCATCGGGCTGCACCCCGCCGGACGGCTCGACGCGCGCGGTCATCGCGAGGGCCACCACGGTCGTCCAGATCAGCGCTGAGAGACCGACGTGGGCCGAGCGGGCCCACGTCGCCAGCTCGGTCAGGACGTTGGCGCCGCCGACGAGGACCTGGATGGCGAGCAGGATGGCAGCGCCGGTCGACAGCCGGACCAGGAGTCGCGAGCGCGGTTGCATCGTGCGCGCGCGCACCATGCACCACCCATAGAGGGCGACGACCACGATGGCGAGCAGCCGATGCGCGAACATCGGGATCGCCCCCGGGCGGCCGAGATCGGGCACGATGCTGTCGCCCATCAACGGCCATTCGCGGAAGGCGAGGCCCGCGCCCTCGGCGCGGACGTAGGTGCCGACCAGCAACAACGCATAGGTGGCCGCGACCGTCCCCATGGTCAGACGCCGGTAGCTCCCGAGGCCCGCGCCCACGGGAAGGCGCGTACGAGCGGCGATCGCGACGGCCAGCCCGAGCACAAGGAACGCCACGGCGAAATGGATCGTCACGACGCCGGGGTCCTCGTGGGTGGCGATGATCCAGCCGCCGATCGCCGCCTGTGCGACGAACAACGGCAGCAGGATCACGGCCATGATCGCGGCCGGGCGGTCGACGTCACGGCGCCGGATCAGCGACCACGCTCCGGTGATCCCGAGCGCCAGGGTCAAGCTGCCGGCGAGGAACGCCAGCAGGCGGTGCGTGTATTCGATCAGCGTGTGGTACTCGGCGCGCGGGACCCACCGGCCGAAACACTGGGGCCAGTCGGGGCAACCGTCGCCTGAGCCCGTCGCGCGCACGATCCCTCCCCAAGCGATGAGGAGCACGATGACGACAACGGTCGCCGTTGCGAGGGCACGGAAGGTGCGCTTCATGAGGCTTCGGGCGACATGATAGGCGGGTCGGCATGCGCGTGCCTTCGGCTTGGGATACTGACGCGATGACGCCGACGTCCGCCGCGGCCGTGCCAGCGCTCGAGGGCGTCGCGCGGCGCGTGGACGCCGTCGCCGAGACGTTCCTCGCCCAACGGCGCGCCGAGGCCGTGGCGATCGAGCCGGGGTCGGCCGAACCGATCGACGAGATCGTGCGATTGCTGCGCGCCGGCGGGAAACGGATCCGCCCGGCCTTCTGCTACTGGGGGTTCCGCGCCGCGGGCAGGCCCGATACCGAGCCGATCTGGCGGGCGGCCGCGGCCCTGGAGCTGCTGCACACGATGGCGCTGATCCACGACGACGTGATGGACGACGACGATCTGCGTCGTGGGGAACCGGCGGCGCACGCCCGACAGGCGGCCGCGGCAGCCGTTCGCGGGCAGCGCCGTCCCGAGCTGGTCGGCGTCGGGATCGCGATCGTGGCCGGCGACCTGGCGGCGACCTTCGCCGAGCAGCTCTTTTCGAGCGCCGGGTTCCCGATTGCGCGCCAGGTAGCCGCCGCGCAGCGCTTCCATCGACTGCGATTGCAACTCGCGCTCGGCGCCTACCTTGACCTTGCCGAGGCCGATGTGGCTCCGGCGACCGTTGCCTACCTGAAAGGGGGCGCCTACACCGTGGAGGGGCCGCTGCTCGTAGGGGCGGCGCTCGCCGGCGCCTCCATGGCGCTCGACGAGGCGTTGCGGCGCTACGCCTTGCCGCTGGGCCACGCATTCCAGCTTTTCGACGACCTGGCCGATGGCGACGCGCCGCCGGACGCGAGCCGCGAGGATGCCGCCGCGCTCGTTGCGGCGGCGCGAGAGGCGCTCGGCCCGCCGATCGCCCCCGACGCGGTGCTCGCACTCGACCAGCTCGCCGCGCTGGTGGGGTCGCTATGACCGAGGATGTGCAGCTCGTGCGGCGGATGTTCCGCGATGTCGCCACTTGTCACATCGCGACGGTTCGCCCCGATGGCGGGCCGCACGTCGCACCGCGCTGGTTCGTCTGGCAGGAAGATGCGATCTGGGTGGCGACCCCCGTCGGCGACACGACCTGGGAAGACGCGCTGCGTGACCCGCGGGTGTGTGTCCTGGTCGATCGCGGCCACGATTGGATGGAGCTGTCCGGAGCGCGGATCGAGGGCACGGTCGAGTTGCTGCCGGCCGAGCATCCGGATCTTCGCGGCCCCATGTCGGCCTGGCACGACAAGTACCGCACGTTGCTGGCCGGGGAGGGATTCGAGCGGTTCACGCAGGCGGTGACCGTGCTCGGGTTCCTGCGTGTCGTGCCCGCGGTGGTGGCCACGTGGGATCACCGTTCACATGGCTAGACTGCGCCCGGGCGTTCCGCGGCAGTGCGGTAGGCTGAGTTTGTGAAAAGTTTCACAAACTCCGGGAACCAACAGCATCCGGGGCCCAGGGGGGCGTGAACGTGCAGGGACCTATCGAGACGGATGTGCTCGTGGTCGGCGCCGGCCCGGGAGGGTCGGGCGCCGCCTACCACCTGGCCCGTCACGGGATCGACGTCACCCTGATCGAGAAGGCGGCGTTCCCGCGCGAGAAGGTCTGCGGAGACGGGCTGACGCCACGCTCGGTCAAGGCAATCCAGGACATGGGGATCGACACCGACGACCCGCGGTTCGAGCGCGTGATCGGCCTCCGGGTGCACGCACGTCGCACGACGATCCAGCTGGCCTGGCCCGATCTGACGACCTTCCCCCCGTTCGGCCTCGTGATGCCACGCGACGGGTTCGATCACCTGCTCGCGCAGCGCGCGGTCAAGGCCGGCGCCCGTCTGTTCGAGCGGACCGAAGCGATCGAGCCGGTATTCGTCGACGGGTATGTGCGGGGCGCCTCGGTGCGCCCCGCGGGGGAGCGCGACGCCGAGCCGAGCACGATCCACGCTCGCTACGTGATCGCGGCCGACGGCGCGGCGAGCCGCTTCGGCAAGCCCGCGGGGGTGACCAGGGATGAGCGCAGGCCGCTGGGGATCGCCGCGCGGCGGTACTACCGCGTGGACTACCACCCGGGGCCTTGGATCGAGTCCTGGCTGGACCTGTGGGACGGCGACCTGTTGTTGCCGGGGTACGGCTGGCTCTTCCCGGTGGCGGGGGGCCGCATCAACCTGGGTGCCGGGCTGCTCAACACGTTCGCCAACTTCAAGGACGTCTCGGCCCAGCAGCTGTTCGGCGCGTTCGCGCGGATGCTGCCCGACGACTGGGGGATCGACGAGGACACCGCGGACGGGCGGGTGCTGTCCGGCCCGTTGCCGATGGGTCTGAACCGGACCCCGCAGGCCGTGCCGGGCCTGTTGCTCGTCGGCGACGCCGTCGGCGCGGTCAACCCTTTCAACGGGGAGGGCATCGCCTATGCGATCGAGACCGGCGAGATCGCCGCGGGACTGGTGCACGAGGCATTGGTGCACGACCGCCCCGCGCTCACGATGCGCTACCCCCAGGTGCTGCGAGACACCTACGGGGGCTACTTCGCGATCGGGCGCCAATTCGCCAAGCTGATCGGGAAGCCCGCCATCATGGGGCGGGCGACCGACCACCTGTTGCCGCGTCGCGCGATCATGGCCTTCGCTCTGCGCGCGATGGCGAACTTGAGTGATGGGCGAGACGGCGATCTACAAGATCGCATGCTCGATCTGGCGATCCGGGTGGCCAAGGCGGCCTGAGCGATGGCTCGTAGGATGGGGGCCCGATGCTGATCGACTACCTGCCCATCGTCGTGATGGCCGGGCTGGCTGCGGTGTTCGCGATCGGTTCCCTGGCCGCCTCGTCGCTCCTGCGCCCGAACAAGCCCAACGCCGTGAAGTTGTCGGCCTACGAGTGCGGCAACGACCCCGTGCGCCTTCCGCGCGGCGAGCGCTTCAGCGTCAAGTTCTACGTCGTGGCGATGCTGTTCATCATCTTCGACATCGAGACCATCTTCCTGTTCCCCTGGGCCGTGTCGTTTCGGCGTCTGGGGATGTTCGGGCTCGTCGAGATGGCGGTATTCGTCGGGTTGGTCTTCGTGGCCTACGTCTACATCTGGCGTAAGGGCGGGTTCGACTGGGCGAGCGAGGAGGCCACGCCCAACGAGGCCGAGGATGTCGCGATCCGCGAGCGAGCGCTCGTGGAGGAGGCGGCACATGCCGGTTGAGCGGTATGAGGGCATCCACCTTGGCACGACCCCCGAGGAGATCGAGGAAGAGGTCGAGCGCGGGGTCCTGTTGACGACGATGGACCGCGCGGTCGGCTGGGCGCGCAAGCAATCGATGTGGCCGGCGACCTTCGGGCTCGCGTGCTGCGCGATCGAGATGATGGCGACCGGCGCCGGGCAATACGACCTCTCGCGCTGGGGGATGGAGCTGTTCCGCGCCTCGCCCCGGCAAGCTGATCTTATGATCGTGTCCGGGCGCGTGTCCCAGAAGATGGCTCCGGTGCTGCGCCGCATCTATGACCAGATGCCCGAGCCGCGGTGGGTGATCTCGATGGGCGTGTGCGCATCGGCCGGCGGCATGTTCACGAACTATGCGATCGTGCAGGGCGTCGACACGATCGTCCCGGTCGACGTGTACGTCCCCGGGTGCCCACCGAAGCCCGAGATGCTCATGCACGGCATCCTCACGCTGCAGAAGAAGGTGCGCACCGAGGAGCCGTTCCGGTGAGTCCGGAGTCGATGGCCGCCGTCATCGCGGCGCGCTATCCCGACGTGCTGGTTGCCCGAGCGGAGACGACCGTCGTGGTCGATCGCGAGGAGCTGCTCGAGGCGCTCGCGTGGCTTCGCGACGAGCCGACGCTCGCGCTCGGGTTTCTGTCGAGCATCACCGCGACGCATTGGCCGGACCGCGATCCGGCGTTCTGGATCGACTACGAGCTCCGGTCCATGACGCTGCACCATCGTCTGCGGCTGAAGGTCGGCTGCACCGAGGAAGACCCGACCGTGCCCTCGGCGACCACGCTGTTCGCGACCGCGAACTGGCTGGAGCGCGAGACGTTCGACTTCTACGGCGTGGTGTTCGTGGGGCACCCGGATCTGACGCGGATCCTCTTGCCGGCGGGCTGGGACGGCTATCCGCTGCGCAAGGACGAGCCGCTCGGCGGAGTCCCGACCTGGTTCCACGGCACGACCATGCCCCCGGTCGACGAGCGAGGGATGGCGTGAGCGACACGGGCCAGCGCATGCCGGGCGCCCCCTTCGATCCCGCCGGCGACGTCGCCGGGTCCTTCCGCGACCCGGTCTCCGGCGACTTCCGCCAGGAGACGATGATCATCAACATGGGCCCCCAGCACCCGTCGACCCACGGGGTGCTGCGGCTGCTCCTCGAACTCGACGGGGAGACCGTGATCCGCTGCAAACCGGTGATCGGCTACCTGCATACCGGCATCGAGAAGAACACCGAGTACCGCACCTGGCTGCAGGGGATCACCTACGTGACGCGCGCCGACTACGTCGCGCCGTTCTCCAATGAGCTGGCCTATTGCCTCGGGGTCGAGCGGTTGCTGGGCATCGAGGCGCCCGAACGCGCGACGCTGATCCGGGTGCTGGTCTGCGAACTGAACCGCATCACCTCGCATCTCGTGGGGCTGGCCACGACCGGGCTCGAGATGGGAGCGGTCTCCGTGATGCTCTACGGGCTCCGCGAGCGCGAGATGATCATGGACATCTTCGAAGGGCTCACCGGTCTGCGGATGAACCACGCGTACATCCGGATCGGCGGGGTCGTGATGGACCTGCCCGAGGACGGCCCGCATAAGATCCGCGACCTGATCGATATCCTCCCGAGCCGCATCGACGAGTACGAGACGCTGCTGAACGACAACCCGATCTGGCGCGAACGACACGAAGGTGTCGCCGTGCTGTCGGCCCAACGGTGTCTGCAGCTCGGGGTGACAGGGCCGGTGCTGCGCGCGGCGGGCTCGACCGCGGACCTCCGCAAGGACATGCCCTACTGCGGCTATGAGACGTTCGACTTCGACGTGCCGACACGCACGGAGGGCGACGCCTACGCGCGCTATCGCGTGCGGATCGACGAGATGCGCGAGTCGTTGAAGATCGTCGAGCAGGCGCTCGATCGGCTGATGGCGGCGCCCGGCCCTGTGATGATCGAGGATCCCAAGATCGGCTGGCAGGCGCGTCTCTCGGTCGGCCCCGACGGCATCGGCAACGATCCCGCCTACCTCGCCCACATCATGGAGGAGTCGATGGAGGCCTTGATCCATCACTTCAAGATGGTGACCCAGGGCGTGGACGTGCCGGCGGGCGAGGTGTACAGCTGCGTGGAGGCACCCCGCGGCGAGCTCGGCATGTACCTGGTGTCCGACGGGGGGCACCGGCCCTATCGCGTGAAGATCCGCGACCCGTCGTTCGTGAATCTACAGGCGCTGCCCGACGTGATCGAGGGCTACCTGGTCGCCGACATCATCGCGGCCGTTTCGTCGCTGGACCCGGTGATGGGCGGGGTGGACCGCTGATGGCTGTTTTCGAGGGTGTCGTGCTCGAAGACGCGCGGACGATCTTGGGGCGCTACCCGGAGGCCCACCAGCGGTCGGCGATCATGCCGCTGCTGTACCTCGCCCAGTCGATCGAGGGCATGGTCGGGCGCGAGGCGTTGCGGGAGATCGGCGAGTTGCTCGGCATCACGACCGCGGAAGTCGAGGCGGTCGCCTCCTTCTACTCGATGTACCGATTGCTACCGACCGGTGAGCACCTCGTCACCGTGTGCACGAACCTTTCCTGCAAGCTGCGCGGCGCCGAGGTGGTCTACGAGGCCGCGCGTGAGGCCGCCGGCATCCTGCACGGAGAGGAGCTGTCGCCCGACGGTCTGTTCACGGTCCATGAGGAGGAATGCCTCGGGGTGTGCGACTTCGCGCCCGCGGTGCAGTTCAACGTCTGCAACCACGACAACGTCACACCCGGGCGTATGCGCGAGCTGATCGCCGCGTTGCGCGACGGTGAGGTTCCCACCCCGGCTCGTGGCCCGGCGTTCGGCAGCTTCAAGGCGGCGTCGCGTGCGCTCGCCGGGCTCGAGGAAGTGCCGGCGTCGTGACGATCGACCTTGAGCCGCGTCTGACCCGCAACTGGAGCGATCCGAACGCGATCGGGCTCGAGGGCTATGTGGCGGCCGGCGGGTATGCAGGGCTGCGTCAGGCGCTCGGCATGGCCGAGGTCGACATCGTCGAGCAGGTGAAGGCCAGCGGTCTGCGGGGCCGCGGCGGCGCCGGGTTCCCGACCGGCATGAAGTGGGGGTTCGTGCCCCGCGACACCGGCAAGCCCACCTACGTGGTCGTGAACTTCGACGAGTCCGAGCCGGGAACCTGCAACAACCGCGAGCTGGTCGAGCGCGAGCCGCACCGGCTGCTCGAGGGGACCGCGATCGCGGCGCTGGCGATCGGGTGTGAGACCGCCTACATCTATATCCGGGGCGAATACCTCTGGCAGTCCATCGTGCTGGAGCGAGCGATCGCCGAGGCGTATGCGGGCGGGTATCTGGGCCTCGACGTGTGCGACTCGGGGAAGCGGGTCGACGTTGTGTTGCACCGCGGCGCCGGCGCCTACATCTGCGGCGAGGAAACGGCGTTGTTGAACTCGCTCGAAGGGCTTCGCGGGCAGCCGCGGCTTCGCCCGCCTTTCCCCGCGGTCGAGGGGCTGTTCGCGAGCCCGACGGTGATCAACAACGTCGAGACCCTCATGAACGTGCCCGACATCATCACGCGGGGGGTCGAGTGGTTCCGAGCCGTCGGCACCGAGAAGTCCCCGGGCACGAAGATGGTCACGATCAGCGGCAAGGTCGAGCGTCCGGGCAACTACGAGATCCCGCTCGGCACGCCGTTTCGCGCCGTGCTCGAGGAGCTTGGGGGCGGCATCCTCGGTGGGCGGGCGCTCAAGGCCTGGACGCCCGGTGGCTCCTCGACCCCGATGTTGACCGCCGACCACGTCGACACCGGGCTGGACTACGAATCGCTCGCCGCCGCCGGCTCGCTGCTCGGCACGGCGGCGATCATGGTGCTCGACGACACCGACTGCGTCGTGGACTGTGCCCAGCGGATGGTCGCGTTCTACGCCCACGAGTCCTGCGGCAAATGCACGCCCTGCCGCGAGGGGAGCTGGTGGGCCACGCGGGTGCTCGAGCGCCTCGAGGACGGCTACGGCCGCAGCGAAGACCTGCCGCTCATGCACGACATGGGCACCAACATCCTGTTCCGCGCGTTCTGCGCGCTGGCCGATGGCACGGCCTCCGTGATCAACTCCTCGCTCGCGCACTTCGCGGACGAGTACGAGGACCACGTGCGGCTCGGACGCTGCCCATTGCGCGAGGCGCCCGTCGGCGTCGAGGTCGCCGGATGAGCGCGGACCAGGTCACGCTGACGATCGACGGGAAGGAGATCACCGTGCCCAAGGGCACGCTGATCATCCGGGCCGCCGAGCAGGTCGGCGTCGAGATCCCGCGCTTCTGCGACCACCCGTACCTCGAGCCGGCCGGCGCCTGCCGCCAGTGCTACGTCCAGATCGAGGGCCAGCCCAAGCTCGCGACCTCATGCACGGTCGCGGTCGCACCCGGCATGGTCGTCGAGACGCAGAACACGAGCGAGGCCGTGCGGCAGGCCCAGGTCGCGAACCTGGAGTTCCTGTTGCTGAACCACCCCCTGGACTGCCCGGTGTGCGACCGCGGCGGGGAGTGCCCGTTGCAGGACCAGGCGCTGGCGTTCGGGCCCAGCGAGAGTCGGTTCACGGAGGCCAAGCGCACCTTTCCGAAGCCCGTGCCGATGTCGCCGCTGATCGGCTTGGACCGCGAGCGCTGCGTGTTGTGCGCACGGTGTACCCGGTTCTGCGATGAGATCAGCGGCGACCGGTTCCTCGAGCTGTATGCGCGCGGGGCGGGGGAGCGCGTCTCGATCGCCGCCGGTGAGGATCTGCGCTCGCCGTTCTCGGGCAACGTCGTGCAGATCTGCCCGGTCGGCGCGCTGACGGCCACCCCGTACCGGTTCGTCGCCCGGCCCTTCGACCTGACGAGCGCCGACACCGTGTGCCGCCACTGCAGTGCGGGGTGCTCGGTGCGTGTCGATCAGCGCCGCGGCGAGGTCGTTCGCGTGCTGGCGCGTGAGAACCCCGACGTGAACGACGCGTGGATCTGCGACAAGGGACGGTTCGCGTTCGGCCACGATGACGCCGCCGGCCGGCTTACGACACCGCTCGTGCGCGATCGCGGGCTCGAGCCGACATCTTTCGGCGAGGCCCTGACAGCGGTCGCCGACGCGTGCCGTGGCGCTCGCGTCGGCGTGATCGCCGGCGGGCGCCTGCTCGATGAGGACGCCTACGCGCTGTCGAAGCTTGCGCGCACGGTGCTGCGCACGAACGACCTCGACCACCGGCGGGCGGCCTACGGTGGGGCCGCCGAGCGCACGGCTGCGACCGGCGCCGGGGCCGTGACCTACCGCGACGTGGAACATGCCGCCGTGATCGTCGTCGTCGGGCTCGACGCCGAGCAGGAGGTGCCGATCCTGCATCTGCGACTGCGGAAGGCGGCGGCGCGCGGAGCCCGGATCGTCGTCGTGGTCGCGCGCCGAACCCGCCTGCACGATGTCGCAGAGCACGTGCTCGTGCGCCCCGGCGCCGAGGCCGCGGCCCTCGCGGCGATCGTCGCCGGGACCGACGCCCAGGGCGTCGGCGCGGCGCTGGCGGCCGCCGGCGAGAAGGGGCTCGTGGTCGCCGGCGCGCGTCTTGCCGAACACGACGGCGCCGCCGACGCGGCGCTCACCGTCGCGCGCACCCACGGCGCCCGCTTCGCGTGGGTCGCCCGCCGGGCCGGCGATCACGGCTCGCTGCGCGCGGGCGTACATCCGGGGTTCGGGCCCGGCGGCCGCCGCCTCGACGTCGCCGACGAGCGCGCCGAGCTCGAGGCCGTGTGGGGCCCGGTCATGGTGGAGGGACCCGGTCGCGATGCGATCGAGATCCTGCGCGCCGCCGCGAACCACGAGCTCGACGTGCTGTACCTGATCGGCGTCGACCCGCTGCGCGATGCCCCCGATGCGGCCCTGTCGCGCCGGGCGCTGCAGAACGTGCCCACCGTCATCGTGCAGTCGCTGGAGCTCGGCGATCTGGAGCCCTACGCCGGCGTGTTCCTGCCTGCGGCGTCCTTCCTCGAACGCGAGGGGCACGTCAGCGACTGGGAAGGACGAAGCCAGCGCGTGCTGCCGCTGCGCGCCGGCGCGGGGATCAGCCGGCCCGATTGGGAGATCTTCGCCGGGCTTGCGGCCGCGTGCGGCGGCGACCTCGGCTTCGACACGCTCGAGCAGCTACATGCCGAGATGGCCCGTCTGTGGATCCCGCGGGAGGGTGTCGTGGACGCCGCCGCCATCACGCCGCCCACCCTGCCGGACGGGATGACCCTGACGACTTACCCCCTGCTGATCGACGAGGGACGGATGTCCGCCGGCGCCGACGAGCTCAAAGCGGCGTTGGGCGAGCCCGCTTTCGCAGAGATGCACCCGAGCGACGCGAGCGCCCACGGCCTCGCCGACGGCCTCGGCGTGCGGTTGCGCACGGCAGCCGGCGAGGCCGTCGTACCCTTGCGCGTGACCGAGCACGTCGCTGCCGGGACGGTGTTCGTGCCGTTCAACCAGCCGGGATTGGCGGCCAACACCCTGCTGTCGGGCACGTTCACCACGGCCGTGGAGGTCGCGCCGGCCGACGCCGACGCCTTTGCGACCGTCGGGGGCGACGCTTCATGACCTGGATCGATTGGGGGATCCTGCTTGGCAAGGTCGCGATCGTGTTCGTGGGGATCCTGGTCTCGGTCCTGCTGTTCATCTGGATGGAGCGCAAGGTCATCGCGGACTTCCAGACGCGGATGGGACCGATGCGCGCGGGACCGCGAGGCGTCTTGTTGACCCTGGCCGACGGCATCAAGCTGTTCTTCAAAGAGGCGATCCACCCGACCGAGGCAGACCCGTGGGTCTATCGCCTGGCGCCGATGTTCGCGGTGATCCCCGGATTCCTGGCGTTCGCCGTCGTGCCGTTCGGACCCTCAGCGCACATCTTCGGTCGTACGGTCGGGCTGCAGCTGGCAGATCTGTCGATCGGCGTGCTCTGGGTGCTCGCGATGACCTCCATCGGCGTGTACACGGTGGTGCTGGCCGGCTGGTCCAGCGGCTCGAACTACCCGCTGCTCGGCGGGGTGCGTTCCACCGCGCAGATGATCAGCTACGAGGTCGCGATGGGTCTGTCGCTCGTGGCCCTGCTGATGTTCTCCGGGCATCTGCGCACCTCCGAGATCGTCGATGCGCAATCGCGGGTCTGGTATGCGATCCCACAGTTCCCCGCGTTCGCCGTGTTCCTGATCTGCGCCCTCGCCGAGGTCAACCGTCCGCCCTTCGACCTGGCGGAGGCCGAGTCGGAGCTGGTCGCGGGGTACCACACGGAGTACTCGGGCATCCCGTTCGCGATGTTCCTACTGGGCGAGTACGTGAACACGGTGGTCGTGTCTTCGATCGCGGTGACGCTGTTCCTCGGGGGCTGGCGGGGGCCGTGGCCCTGGAGCGGCGCCTGGTTCGTCGTCGGCGGCGTCGTGTGGTTCCTCTTCAAGCTGATCTGCGTCATGTACTTGTTCATGCTGGTGCGAGCCACGTTGCCGCGCATGCGCTATGACCGGCTGATGAACTTCGGCTGGAAGTACCTGATCCCGTTCGGGCTCTTCTGGGTGCTGGCCACGGGCGCGATCATCGTGCTACCGGAGCGGTACGGACGCCAGCGCGGCGCGATCATCGCGGTCGGGCTGATCGTGGCCGCGTGGCTCGTCGGATCCTTGATCAAGCCGTTGCTCGAGGCCCGCCGGGAGGAGGTGGTCTTGTGAGTGAGCCGACGGATGACGGCACGTCGCAGCCCGAGGAGCGTCGGGCTTCGCCCGCGTGGGCGTTGGCCAAGGGCTTGGGGACGGTGTTCAAACAGACCTTCCGGCGCGACAACACCGAGCAGTACCCGAAGGAGATCGTGGCGCCGCCCGAGCGTTCGCACATCGGGCGTCACCGCCTGAACCGTCATGACGACGGCCTCGAGAAGTGCATCGGCTGCGAGCTCTGCGCCTACGCCTGCCCCGCCGACGCGATCTGGGTCGAGGGCGAGGACAACGATCCGGCCGCGCCGGTCAGCCCCGGCGAGCGATACGCGAAGGACTACCAGATCAACTACCTGCGCTGCATCATGTGCGGCCTTTGTGTGGAAGCCTGCCCGACGCGTGCACTCACGCTGACCAGCTACTACGAGATGGCGTTCACCTCTCGCGAAGAGGCGATCTGGACCAAGGAGCAGCTGCTCGAGCCGCCGCCGGCTCTCGGCACCGACCCGATCGACAAGGAGGGCATCTAGGTGCCCTTGGACAACGTGGTGTTCTGGGTGTTCGCGCCGATCTCGATCGCCGCGGCCGTCGGGATGCTCGTGATGCGCAACGTGATCCATTCAGCGTTGTTCCTCGTCGTGAACTTCGGATGCATCGCGGTGATGTACCTGCTGCTGGACGCGCCGTTCTTGTTCGCGGTGCAGATCGTCGTCTACGCCGGGGCGATCATGGTGCTGTTCCTGTTCGTGATCATGTTGCTCGGCGTCGACCGCGGCGATGTGCGCACCGAACGGCTGTTCCTGCAGCGGCCGCTCGCGATCGTCCTGGCGCTGGCCTTCCTGGCGGAAGTCACGGTGGCGATCCGCGCCGGGGTGGGGTTCTCCACGCTCGCGCCGCAGGGGTTCGAGGCATTGCAGCCGACGGGCAACACCCAGGCGATCGCCGAGGTGTTGTTCCGCGACTACTTCTTTCCGTTCGAGGTCACGTCGATCCTGCTGATCGTGGCGGCGATCGCCACGATGGTGCTCGCCCAGCGCAAGGTGCGTGCGGTCACGCAGGCCGAGCTCGTGGCGACGTCCGAGGCCGAGGTGGCGTCGTGAGGACGCCGATCGCTTACTTCCTCCTGCTGGCGGGGCTGCTGTTCGCGATGGGGACCGTGGGCGTACTCGTGAATCGGAACGCACTGCGGATCTTCATGGCGGTGGAGCTCCAGTTGAACGCGGTGAACCTGACGCTCGTCGCGTTCGCGCGGATGCACAACGACCTGACCGGCCAGGTGCTCGCGTTCTTCTCGATGGTCGTCGCTGCCGCCGAGGTCGTGGTCGGGCTGGCGATCATCGTGTCGATCTACCGGCGTCGGCGAAGCGTCGACGTCGACGACGTTCGGGAGATGCGGTGGTAGAGACCCTGACGTCCCACGACGCGAGCGTGCTGTGGGTGATTCCCACGCTGCCGTTGGCGATCTCGATGCTCAACCTGTTCGTGGGCAAGCGCCTCGGTCGCTGGGCCGGCGTGCTCGCCACGATGGCGGTCGCGGCGTCTTTCGCGGTTGCGGTCGCGTCGGTAGCAGACCTGCTGAGCCGTCCGGCCGGGGAGCGCCTCGCAAGCCAGCATCTTTTCGACTGGATCTCGGTCGGCGGTTTCCGCGTAGGCGCGGATCTTCGGCTGGATGGGCTGAGCGCCATGATGATCCTCGTGATCACGGGGATCGGTGCGTTGATCCACCTGTACTCGATCGGCTACATGGCACACGATGAACGCCGCGGCCGTTTCTTCGCTTATCTGAACCTGTTCGTGTTCTTCATGCTGATGCTCGTCCTGGGCGCGAACTACCTCGTGCTGTATCTCGGGTGGGAGGGCGTCGGGCTCTGCTCGTTCCTGTTGATCGGCTTCTGGTCGGACAAGCTGACGAACGCCGAGGCGGCGAAGAAGGCGTTCATCACCACGCGGATCGGCGACACCCTGATGCTCGTCGGGCTGGCGACGCTGGTCTTCAAGTTCGGCACGCTGGACTTCGTGCCGATCTTCGGGGCGGCTCCGACTGTGCTGACCAAGGACGCCGCGACAGTGATCGCGCTGCTGCTGTTCGCCGGTGCGATCGGCAAGTCTGCGCAGCTGCCCTTGCAGGTGTGGCTGCCCGACGCGATGGCCGGCCCCACGCCGGTCTCGGCGTTGATCCACGCTGCCACGATGGTGACGGCCGGGGTCTATCTCGTGATCCGCTCCCACGTGCTGTTCGAGATCTCGGGGGTCGCGCTCACCGTGGTGCTGGTGATCGGCGTGGCCACGGCGTTGTTCGCCGCGACGTGCGCCATCGCCCAGGTGGACATCAAACGCGTGCTCGCGTACTCGACGATCAGCCAGCTCGGGTACATGTTCATCGCGGTCGGCATGCGCGCCTACGCCGTGGCGATGTTCTTCCTCGTGGCACACGCTTTCTACAAGGCGCTGATGTTCCTGGGCGCGGGTTCGGTGATCCATGGGATGCACGGCGAGCAGGACATGCGGCAGATGGGCGGTCTGCGCAAGGTCATGCCGGTCACGTTCGTGACATTTGCGATCGGGGCGCTCGCGCAAGCCGGGATCCCGCCGCTGGCCGGGTTCTTCGCCAAGGACGCGCTGTTGGAGGTGGCCCAACACACCGGGCGCACCGCCGTGTACGGGCTCGGCACGCTGGCGGCGTTCCTGACCGCGTTCTACCTCGGGCGCATGCTGATCCTGACGTTCTTCGGCAAGCCCCGGTCCGACGCCGCTGAGCACGCGCACGAATCCTCGCCCCTGATCTGGATCCCCTTGGCCATCCTCGCGGCCGGGGTCGCGTTCGCCGGCGTCCTCGAGCTGAACCCCGAAGGGAAGCTCACGTCGCTCCTCGATCCGCTGCTCGGGGCGTTGCACGACGCCGGCGGCCTTCCCTTCGCGACCCTTGCCGAGATCGCGGTGGCGGTCGCCGTGGTCGCGCTCGCGATCACGTGGTGGATCTATGGCTCCGGCCGGATCGACCCGAACGCGTTCCGAGCTCGGATGGAGCCGATGGCCACGGCCGCACAGCACGGCTGGTACGTGGACCGCGCCTATGACGTCGTGTTCGTCCAGCCGGCGAAGGCGCTCGCGCGGATGACCGGCGAGGTCCTCGACGCCAAGGTGATCGACGGCGCCGTCAACGGGGTCGCGGGGCTCGTGCAGCGCGCCGCGGCAGGCGGGCGACTGATCCAGACCGGGTTCGTCCGCACCTACGCGCTCGTGTTGTTTCTCGGCGCGGTGCTGGTGCTCGGCTACATCGGGGTGCGGGTATGAGCGGTCACGTGCTGAGTGCGGTGATCTTCCTGCCGCTGCTCGGCGTGCTCGGGCTCGTGATCGGTGGGCGTCAGATCACCGACGCCGGCGCACGTTGGATCACGCTGCTCGTCACGCTGGTGACGTTTAGCGTCTCGCTGGCGATGCTCGGTCGGTTCACGGCGGCCGATCCCGGCTATCAGTTGATCGAACAGGCCTCCTGGGTGCCCGGCATCGGGCTGCAGTACCTGATCGGGGTCGACGGCATCAGCTTGTGGCTCGTGCTGTTGACGACGTTCCTGTTCCCGATCTCGGTGCTCGCGTCCTGGACCGTCACCGCCAACGTCCGCCGTTACATGGTCGCGATGCTCGTGCTCGAGACCGCGGTGCTGGGCTCGTTCCTCGCGCTGGACCTGATCCTGTTCTTCATCTTCTTCGAGGCGATCCTGGTGCCGATGTACCTGCTGATCGGCGGTTGGGGCGGGGAGCGGCGCGTCCATGCGGCCCTGAAGTTCTTCCTCTACACGATGGCCGGCTCGGCGTTCCTGCTCGTGGCGATCATCTTCCTGTACGCGAAGGCCGGCGGCGGCACGTTCGACGTGCGCACGCTGGCCGACACGGCGGCGACGTTGCCGCTCGCCACGGCGCGCTGGCTGTTCCTCGGGTTCCTCGTGGCGTTCGCGGTCAAGGTGCCGCTCTTCCCGTTGCACACGTGGCTGCCCGACGCGCACACGGAGGCGCCGACGGCCGCATCGGTGCTGCTGGCCGGCGTCTTGCTGAAGGTGGGGGCCTACGGGCTGATCCGGTTCAACATGGCGCTGTTCCCCGAGGCGTCGAAGCACTTCGCCACGCCGATCATGGTGCTTGCGGCGATCGGGATCGTCTATGGCGCGGTCTGTGCGATCAGCCAGCGCGACGTGAAGCGGCTGGTCGCGTACTCCAGCGTGTCGCACCTCGGGTTCGTCGTGTTGGGTCTGTTCGCGTTCACGCAGCAGGCGGTGAGCGGCAGCGTGCTGCAGATGGTGAACCACGGCCTCGCGACCGGCGCCCTGTTCCTGCTGGTGGGGATGCTGTACGAGCGCACCCACACGCGACAGCTCGACGAGATGGGTGGGCTCGCGAGCGTGATGCCGTGGCTGCTCGGCTTCTTCCTGTTCGCGGTGTTCGCCTCGGCCGGCCTACCCGGGCTGAACAGCTTCGTGGGCGAGTTCCTCGTGATCATCGGAACGTTCGCGATCAGCCACTGGCTCGGCGTCGCGGCCTCGATCGCGGTCGTGCTCAGCGCGATCTACCTGCTGTGGTCCTACCAGCGCGTCGCCTATGGGGCGGTGCGCGACGAGCATCGAGGGCTGGCCGACGTCTCGGCCCGTGAGGTGGTCGTGCTGGCACCGGTGCTCGCGCTGTTGCTCGTGTTCGGCGTGTACCCGAAGATGCTGACGAGCGCGATCGACCCGGCTACGGCCCGGGTGATCGAGCACGTGGCACCCGACCACCCGACCACCGTCGTCACCGGCGTCGAAGTGGCGGACGAGGGGAGCCGCGGATGATCGCGATGCTGCTGCATCTCGCGCAGGCCGCGCCGACGGCGCCCGACGCGCCGATCCCGACGCCCGCGCTGGTGTTCCGGCCGATCTTGCCCGAGCTCTTCCTGTGTGCGGCGGGGATCCTGGGCATGCTCTACGAGGCGTTCGCGCCGCGGAGCCGGCGCTCCCTGCATCTGGCGATCGCGTTGGCCGGTCTGTTCGGCGCCGGGGTGGCCGCGAGCAAGCTGTGGAACTGGACCGGGGCGCCTTTCGTGCTGGGCGACACCGTCGCGGCCGACCGGTTCACCGTGGTCGCGACGATCGTGCTCGTGATCGTGGCCGCCTTCGGGTGCATCTATGCCGCGCACGAGGCCGGTCGCGACGAGGCCACGTATCGCGGCGAGTTCTATCCGCTGATCCTGTTCGCCACGGCGGGCATGACCCTGATCGTCGCGGCAAACGACCTGATCCTGGTGTTCCTCGCCCTGGAGATCCTGTCGCTGTCGCTGTACGTGCTGACCGGCATGGGCGGGCGGCGCAGCAGCGAGGCCGCGATGAAGTACTTCCTGCTCGGCGCGTTCTCGTCGGCGTTCTTCCTGTACGGCGTGGCGATGGCCTATGGCGCCACGACCAGTACGAAGATCACCGCGATCGTCGCCGCGCTGGCGGGCCAGACCGGGTCGCAGTCGCTGGCCCTGCTCGCGATGGGGTTGCTGGCGATCGGGTTCGGGTTCAAGGTGTCGGCGGCGCCGTTTCACATGTGGACGCCCGACGTCTACCAGGGCGCGCCCACGCCGGTCGTCGCGTTCATGAGCGCGGCCACGAAGGTCGCGGCGTTCTTCGCACTGATGCGGGTCTTCGACGTCGCGCTGCAACCGCTCACGTGGGACTGGACGCCGATCGTGTATGCCCTCGCGGTGGTGTCGGTGCTCACCGGAGCGGTGCTGGCCGCCGCGCAGCGAGACGTGAAGCGGATGCTGGCGTATTCCGCGGTCGCCCATGCGGGGTTCATCCTTGCCGGCTTGACCTCGGCCAACACCACGGGGATCCGGGCGGCGATGTTCTACCTGATCGCGTACTCGGTCATGACCGTCGGCGCGTTCGGTGTGACGATGCTCGTGGCGTTCAAGACCGAGGAGCCCTCGTCCTACGACAGCTACGAGGGGCTCGCCTCACGCAGCCCCGGGCTCGCGGCACTCCTGACCGTGTTCCTGCTGTCGCTCGCCGGTATCCCGCCGACGGTCGGCTTCATCGCGAAGCTGACCGTGTTCGGCTCGGCGATCGCTGCCGGGAACTGGCCGCTGGCACTGATCTGTGTGATCGCCAGCGTGATCGCCGCCTACGCGTACCTGCGGGTGATCCTGCGGATGTACTTCCGTGCCCCTCGTGGCGCGGTCGTCGACGACACCTCGCTCGTGCCGCAGATCGCCGGGCTCGTGTTGGCCGTGACCGTCTTCGTGCTCGGCGTGTTCCCTCGGCTGCTTTCCGGCATCATCGAGCAAGCATCGATCCTGAGGTGGTGAACTGATGCGCAGAGTGATCCCTGGATTGGAGGCGCCCGACGCGGCCCTGGAGGCCGATATCCGCGCGCGCCTGGACCGGGTGGAAGACGCCCTGGAGAAGGCGGTGGTGGCCGACTCCGATCTTCTGGCCGCGACGGCCCGGCACCTGCTTGCCGCAGGGGGGAAGCGCTTCCGCCCGATGTTGGTGCTGCTGGCCGGCTATTTCGGCGATCCGACCGACCCACGCTTGATCCCTGGCTCGGTCTCGATCGAGCTCACGCACCTCGCCACGCTGTACCACGATGATGTGATCGACGAGGCGGAGGACCGCCGCGGCGTGACCAGCACGAACGCGCGCTGGGACAACACGGTGGCGATCTTGACCGGCGATTACCTGTTCGCCCGGGCTTCCGAGCTGTCCGCGGATCTCGGGACCGACGTCTGCCGGCTGCTCGCCCGCACGATCGCCGTGCTGTGCGACGGGCAGATCCGCGAGGTGGACGCTGCCGGCAAGATCGAGCAGACCGAGGAGGCCTACCTCGAGATCATCCGGCGCAAGACCGGGATCCTGATCGCGACCTCCTGCCGCCTGGGGGGCCTGCTCTCGGACACCCCGGAACACGATCTGGAGGTCCTGGAGGCCGTCGGCGAGTCGATCGGTATGGCCTTCCAGCTGTCCGACGACATCATGGATGTCACCGCCTCGCAGCTGGAGCTTGGCAAGGAACCGGGTACCGACATGCGCGAAGGCGTATACACGCTGCCGGTCCTGAACGCCCTGCACGAGGGCCAGGACCGTGCTGAGCTGCAGCGATTGCTCGCCCATGGCGCTCCCGACGGCGAGATGCTGGACCGCGCCCTGCAGATCGTGCGCGGTGGTGATTCGATCGAACACGCGCGCGCGGCGGTCGCGGCGGAGGTGGCGCGCGCGGACGGGCTCGCGCGGCAGTTGCCCGACGGTGCAGCCCGCCACGCCTTGCTCCAATTAGCCCGGTTCCTGGCGGCGCGCTGCGGCGCGGATGCGGGGACCGATGCGACGTAGGAGCCGGGGGGACGGGGCGCGACACGTTGCTCGGACGGGCGGCCCAGACGCGCTGCTAGGATACGGCCGCGCTGGGGAAGGCGCATACACGTCGTGACCTATTTCGGATCGTACGGAGTCGTGTTTGCGGTAGCGCTCGCAGGAGCGCTGCTGGTCATCGTTGCCTTCCTCGCGGCCAAGCTGATCGCACCCAGCCGGCCCTCGAGGGCCAAGTACCTCACCTATGAGTGCGGGATCGATCCGGTGGGCGAGGGCTGGTCGCAAAGCCAGATCCGTTACTACGTCTACGGGTTCCTGTTCGTGATCTTCGATGTCGAGTCGGTGTTCCTGTTCCCCTGGGCGCGCGTGTACCTGACGCTGGGGTATGCGGCGGTGGCCGAGATGGCGCTGTTCATCGGGATCCTGGGCGTCGGGCTGCTCTACGCGTGGCGCAAGGGGGTCTTGAAGTGGGCGTGATCACCGAGAAGACGCCGCTGCCACGGGTCAAGCCGGTCAAGTTCATCCTCAACTGGGGACGCCGCTACAGCCTCTGGGTCTTCAACTTCGGGCTCGCCTGCTGCTCGATCGAGTTCATCTCGGCCTCGGCGGCCAAGAACGACTTCATCCGTCTCGGCGTGATCCCCTTCGCGCACGGGCCGCGCCAGGCCGACCTTTTGCTGGTCGCGGGCACGCTGACCGACAAGATGGCGCCGGTCATCAAGCGTCTGTACGACCAGATGCCCGACCCGAAGTACGTGATCTCGTTCGGGTCCTGCGCCAACTGCGGTGGCCCGTACTGGGACAGCTACGCCGTGACCAAGGGCGTCGACCAGATCATCCCGGTCGACGTGTTCGTGCCCGGATGCCCCCCGCGGCCCGAAGCGCTGCTGCACGGGATCGTGCAGCTGCAGGAGAAGATCAAGCACGAAGACATCCAGGAGAAGTTCCGCAGTGGGACGACGGCTGTCTCCTGAGGACCTCGGGTCGCGGTTGCGGGCGCGCTTCGGCGATGACCTCGAGGTGAGCGATGCCTTCGGCCACGCCGTCGCCACGGTGTCGGTCGAGCGTTATCACGACGCGGTGCGGTTCTGCCGCGACGAGCCCGAGATCGGGTGCGACTTCTGCGACTTCACCGGCGGGGTCGACTTCGGCATCGAGGCGGGGTTCGAGGTCGTGACACACTTGGTGTCGACCGAGCATCATCACAGCGTTCGGATCAAGACGCGCGTGTCGCGCGCGGACCCGACCGTGCCGACGCTCAGCGACCTGTACCCGACGTGCGACTGGCACGAGCGCGAGATGATGGAGATGTTCGGCATCCGGGTCGAGGGTCACCCTCGTCCCGTCAAGCTGTTGCTGTCCGAACCGTTCGAGGGCCACCCGCTGCGCAAGGACTTCCCGCTGATGTCGCGTGAGGCCAAGCCCTGGCCCGGCGCGGTCGAGGGCGAGGAGGACGAGGACGAGTGATGTGGCTCGCCGAGGCCTCCGCGATCGACGACCTCTTCTCGGGGTACTGGGTCCCGCTCGTGGTCAAGGCGATGCTCGTGCTGATCATCTTCCTGGTCGTGCCGCTGGCGGTCGGCTATATGGAGCACAAGGTGCTGGCGCACATGCAGGCGCGTATGGGACCGATGGAAGCCGGTGGGTTCCACGGCTGGGCTCAGCTGATGGCCGACGGCGCCAAGTTCATCCAGAAGGAAGACATCGTGCCCGAGGCGGCCGACCGGACCGTGTTCTCGCTGGCACCCGGTGTGGCGCTCGTGCCCTACCTGATCGTGCTGGTCGTGATCCCGTTTGGCGCCGACCTGTACGCCCTGGACCTGGACATCGGCATCTTCTTCGTGCTGGCGATGTCCTCGATCGGCGTATTGGGCGTGCTGATGGCCGGCTGGTCCTCGGCGAACAAGTTCTCGCTGATGGGCGCGTTGCGGGCCGCGGCGCAGCTGATCGCCTACGAGCTGCCGCTCGTGCTCGCGGCGGCGGCCGTCGTGATGCTGGCGGCCACGACGTCGCTGATCGGCATCATCGAGTCGCAGCAGGGCCTGTGGTATGTGATCCCATTGTTCCCGCTGTTCATCGTGTTCATGATGGCGGCGGTCGCCGAGCTGACCCGCCCGCCCTTCGACATGCCCGTGGCCGACTCGGAGATCATCTTCGGCGCCTACACCGAGTACACGGGGCTGAAGTTCGCGTTCTTCCTGCTGTCGGAGTACGGCGGCATCGTCGTGATGTCGGCCGTGGCCGCGACCCTGTTCCTGGGTGGGTACCTGCCGCTGCCGGGACTGTCGTTCCTGCCGGGGCCGGTGTGGATGTTCGGCAAGATCTTCGCGCTGGCCTTCGTGATCGTGTGGCTGCGCGCGACGTTCCCGCGCTTGCGTGAGGACCAGTTGCAGCGCTTCGCCTGGATCAAGCTTGTGCCGGTGACTCTCGTGTGGATCCTCGGCGTCGGCGTCGTGAAGGTGGCGATGCAGTGAAGCCGCAGAAGGAGCAAGGGATCGGGCTCGGTCTGTTGCAGGGTCTGGCCGTGACGCTTCGAACGATGACGAAGCGCTCGGTCACGGTGCAGTACCCGCATGTGAAGCCTGACCTGCCGGCACGCTCCCGCGGCGTGATCGCCCTGAAGGAGGCGAACTGCACGGTCTGCTACAAATGCTCGCGGGAGTGCCCCGACTGGTGCATCTACATCGATGCCCACAAGGAAGCGCACGAGCCGGCGAGCGGCGGTCGCGCCCGCAGCGCCAAGATCCTGGACCGCTTCGCGATCGACTTCTCGCTCTGTATGTACTGCGGCATCTGCGTGGAGGTCTGCCCGTTCGACGCGTTGTTCTGGAGCCCAGAGTTCGAATACGCGGAGTACGACATCAAGGAGATGGTCCACGAGCGTGCGCGCCTCGAGGAGTGGACCTACACCGTGAAGCCGCCGCCCGCGCTCGAAGAGGGTGCCGAAGGGGCGGCGGGAGCCGATCAGGAGGTCGCCTTATGACCGCGCAGGAATACGCGTTCATGGTCGTCGCGGTGATCGGGTCGCTGGCGGCGATCGCAGTCGTGACCGCCCGCAACGTCGTGCACGCCGCGCTCTACCTGGTGGTCACGCTCGCCTGCGTCGGCATCACCTTCCTGCTGGTCGGCGCCGAGTTCGTGGGCTGGACGCAGATCCTCATCTACGTCGGGGCGATCGTGATCCTGTTCCTGTTCGGGCTGATGCTGACGAAGGCACCGATCGGGCGCGACACGCTCGATCACCTGCCCCAGAACCGGATCGTCGGCGCGGTCGTCGCGCTCCTCATGTTCCTGGGGCTCGCCGCGTTGCTGGTGCGCGTCTGGCCGATCGGCACGACGGTGGCGTCCTCACCGGTGGCCGGCAGCACGGAGGCGATCGGCGAGTCGATGTTCCGCGACTACGTGCTGCCGTTCGAGGTCGTGTCGTTCTTGCTGCTGGCAGCGCTGATCGGCGCGATCGTGCTCGCCCGCAAGGACGAAGGGGGCGCGGCGTGATCCGGCTGCCGATGATACTCGTGTTCGCCGCGCTGCTGTTCTCGGTGGGCGTCTACGGTGTGCTCGCCCGTCGGAACGCCGTCATGGTGCTGATGGCGATCGAGCTGATGCTCAACGCGGTCAACCTGAACCTCGTCGCCTTCGCCGCCTCGCTGCAGGACGCCACGGGCCAGATCTTCGCCTTGTTCGTGATCGCGGTTGCAGCCGCCGAGGTGGGGATCGGTCTGGCGATCGTGATCCTGCTCTTCCGCAACCGCGCGTCGATCAACGTCGACGAAGTGGACCTGCTCAAGTGGTAGGCCTGGTCGGGTTCCTAGCCCAGGGGGGCAGCGACGTGGCCACCGAGGTCGTGAAGGCCGCCCCGAACTGGTTCGTCGACCACGCCTTCCTGATCCCGCTGCTGGCGTTCGTCTCGGCCGCGCTGACGCTGTTCTTTGGCAAGCGCACCCCGGGCAAGGGCCCTGTGTACGGGATCGTTGCCATGGGCGTCGGGTTCGTGCTGTCGATCGGCGTGTTGTGGAGCTTCGTGCAGAACGGGGCGAACTTCGAGCACAACATCGAGTGGTTCCAGATCGGCACGCTGAAGATGCAGCTCGGGTTCTACGTCGACGGCCTTACCGCCGTGATGCTCATCGTCGTCACGTCGATCTCGCTGATGGTGCACATCTACTCGCTAGGCTACATGCACGGCGACAAGCGCTACACGTGGTTCTACTTCGTGCTGTCGACCTTCACCGGCGCGATGCTCGTCGTCGTCGTCGCCTCGAACCTGTTCCAGCTGCTGGTGGGCTGGGAGATCATGGGCGTCTGCTCCTACCTGCTGATCGGTCACTGGTACGAGGACCACGCGAACTCTTCAGCCGCGATCAAGGCGTTCCTCACGACCCGGGTCGGCGATGTCCCGTTCGTGTTCGGGATCTTTGCCCTCATCTACGCGACCGGGATGACGACGTCGAACATCCAGGAGATCAGTCACACCGTCGCCGGGGGTCAGGTCTCGGTGCTGCTGATCACCTCCGCGGCGCTGCTGATGTTCGGCGGCACGATCGGCAAGAGCGCGCAATTCCCCTTGTACACGTGGCTGCCCGACGCGATGGCAGGCCCGACGCCGGTGTCGGCGCTGATCCACGCCGCGACGATGGTCGCCGCCGGCATCTACCTCGTCGCCCGTACGTTCGAGGTGTTCGTTGCCGCCGACCCGATCGCGCTCACGATCGTCTCGATCGTCGGGGCGATCACGCTACTGCTCGCCGCGTTCCTCGCGCTGGTCCAAGACGACATCAAGAAGGTGCTGGCGTACTCGACGATCTCCCAGCTCGCCTACATGGTGGCCGCGCTCGGGCTGGGCGAAGCGGGGTATCCGGCCGCGATGTTCCACCTGTTCACGCACGCGTTCTTCAAGGCCCTGCTGTTCCTCGGCGCCGGCTCGGTGATCCACGCGGCTCATTCCAATTACATGAAGGACATGGGCGGTCTGCGCAAGCACATGAAGTGGACGTACTGGACGTTCCTGATCGGTGCGCTGGCCCTCGCCGGGGTGCCGCCGTTCTCCGGGTTCTTCTCGAAGGACGAGATCATCCTCGCCGCGAAGAACGACCACACGTACTGGCTCGCGGTCGTGCTGCTGGTCGGCGCGATTATCACGGCGTTCTACACGACGCGGATGTTCCTCAAGACGTTCCACGGCGAGTACCGGGGGAAGGAGCACCTGCATGAATCGCCAAGGTCGATGACCGCGCCGCTGGTGTTCCTCGCGGGCGCCACGGTTGCCGTCGGGTGGCTCGGCTTCGCGCCGACGCGCGCGCCGTTCCTGGACTGGGTGTACGTCGGCGGCGTGCCGGAGCAGGCGATCTTCAGCCCGGCGGTCGCGATCACGTCGATCGTGGCGGTGTCGATCGGGATCTTCTTCGGCTGGCGCGCCTACCGCACATATCGCGACCCCGACCCGATCACCAACCTCGGCGGGCTCTACAACCTGCTCGAGCACAAGTACTACTTGGACGACATCTACTTCGGTGGCATCGTTCGGCCGATCCGCGACACGTGGTCGGCCGGCATCTACTGGTTCAACCAGTACGTGCTCGACGCCGTGGTCAACGGGGCGGGCGGCGGTTCCAAGGGTTTGGCCGGCGGCATCATGTGGATCGATCGCAACGTCATCGACGGGATCGTCAACGGCGCGGGAACCGCGATGGAAACGTTCGGCAAGGGACTCCGCACGGTCCAATCGGGCAAGGTGCAGTGGTATGCGGTCGGGTTGTTCGGCGGCGTGATCGCCCTGGCGCTCTTCATCTTCAGGTAAGGAACGAGGGAAATCATGAACGAGTCGAGCTGGCAGCAGTGGGCCATCACGATCACGACGTTCCTGCCGATCGTCGGCGCGCTCGTGATCCTGCTGGTGCCCAAGGAGAAGGACAAGATGATCCGCGGGCTCGGCATCGTGATCATGGCGCTGGCCTTCGTCTGCGCGGTGGTGATCGCGTTCCAGTTCGACTACGGGCGCAGCGGCGAGCTGCAGTTCGTGCAGAACGCGAAGTGGATCCCCGTGATCGGGGCGCGTTACCACGTCGGCATCGACGGCATCTCGATGCCGCTGTTCGTGCTGACGTACCTGCTGGGGCTGCTGTGCGCGATCTACACGTACCGCTACGTGCCGTCCCCGGGGCGCACCAAGGCGTTCGTCGCGCTGACGCTGCTGCTGATCACCGGTATGGCCGGCACGTTCATCGCCTTCGATCTGATCCTGTTCTTCGTGTTCTGGGAGCTCGTGCTGGTCCCGATGTATTTCCTGATCGGAGTCTGGGGCTCGGCAAACCGCCAGTACGCATCGATCAAGTTCTTCCTGTACACGCTGTTCGGGTCGGTGTTCATGCTGCTGGGGTT
>JBDUBL010000078.1:0-9242 GCA_040004125.1 Actinomycetota bacterium | reverse complement strand
GCGGACCTCGACGGCATCCCGGTCGTGATCAGCCGCACCGGGTGGACCGCGGTCGTCGGCTACGAGATCTACCTGCGCGACCCGAGCCGCGGCGACGACCTGTGGGAGCGGATCCTGGACGCCGGCAAGCCGCACAACATCCGGGTCACGCCGTCCTCCGACATCCGGCGGATCGAGGCCGGCATCTTCGACTGGGGTTCGGACTTCGGGCTCGAGACGAACCCGTTCGAGGTCACCGGGCTCGAGCGCCTGGTCGAGGCCCAGGACGCCGACTACATCGGCAAGGAGGCCCTGGAGCGGATCCGTCGCGAAGGTGTGCCGCGCAAGCTCGTCGGTCTCGAACTGCCCGGCGAGCCCGTCATGCAGCCGGCGCAACACTGGCCGGTCTCGATCGACGGCACCCAGGTCGGCCACGTCACCGACGCTTGCTGGTCTCCGCGCCTGGAGAAGAACATCGGCTACGTCTGGGTGCCGATCGACAAGGCCCAGCCCGGGATCCGCCTGGACGTCGAGACCGACGAGGGCGAGCGTCCCGGGGTGACCGCCGCCCTCCCGTTCATCGATCCCCAGAAGAAAGTTCCCGCTGTCTGAACGGGTAGTGGGATTCGACCCGGCATCCGTGCGTGGATAGACTGCCGCCTGAGGGGGATCGATGTCACCGAAGACCTGGGAACTCACGAAGGAAGCGGCCAACTACCGGCCTGCGCCGCAGCCCCAGGTGTCCTGCAAGGCCTGCATGTGGATGTTCCCCCGGCTTTCGCGCGGCTCCTGTAAGTACGTGCGCGGCGTCGTCGAGGCCACGGCGACGTGCGACGAGTTCGAGCCGCGGCACAGCAGCGCCGACCATGGGTGAAATCTCGGAGGAGGAAACGCGGCTCCTGATGCCTCGCTCGCGAGCCTCGTTGTAGAGCTGGTCGTACGTTACGGCCACGCGGGCCGCCGTGGGATCCTCGGTGCGACCGTGCTCTTCGAGCCCCTCTATCGGGCTGCGCACCTGTCTACCCGGTGGTGCTCAGGTCCATGCCTGCCGTTTTCCTGGCCCGTTTGTCCGTGCCCATCATCGGGAACGAGGTGAGGGTGGATCTCTCCGCTCCGCTCCGTGCGATCGATCGATTGCAACGCCCGAGACCGTGGCTCGCCGTTCCGTTCGCGGTCGCGAAACGCTTCGGCGAAGCCGGAGCGGGCGGTCTTGCGGCGGCGATCGCGTACTACAGCTTCTTCTCCTTGTTCCCCTTGCTGCTCGTCCTCGCCTCGCTAGCGGGTTTCGCGCTGCACGCACACCCCGACCTGCAACAGCGTCTGCTCGACTCCGCGCTCGCGCAATTCCCCGTCGTGGGCTCGGAGATCCGGAGCAACGTGGGCTCGATCCAGGGCTCGGGGGTGGCGGTAGTCGTCGGCCTGGGACTCGCGGTGTGGGCGGGGCTCGGCGCGATCCGCGCAACACAGGTGGCGATGGACACCGTATGGGACGTTCCGCGGAAGCGTCGGCCCGGCACGCCCGCCTCGATCGGGCTCGCGCTGGTGATGCTCGTGGTGCTAGGAGTCTTCCTAGTTGCCGCGGCCGTGATCGGCGGCGTCGCGTCGGGCGCCGGTCGGTTCGGGATGCTCGCCGGGGTCGTCACGTCGCTCGCGCTGAATATCGGGCTGTTCGCGCTGATGTACCGGATCCTCACCCGCGCGGACGTCTCCTGGAGATCCGTGGCCCCCGGAGCGGGCCTTGCGGGCATCGGCTGGACGGCGCTGCTCGCGCTGGGCGGCCATCTTGTGTCCAATCGGATCGGGTCCTCGGCGCACCTCTATGGGAGCTTCGCGGTCGTCATCGGCCTCTTGGGGTGGATCTACCTGGGCGCCCAGCTCGCCCTTGCCGGCGCGGTGCTCAACCCGGTCCTCGCAGACCACCTGTGGCCGCGCTCACTGACCGGCGAGCTCACGGGAGCCGACCGGCGAGCCTTGCGCAGGTCTGCGTTGCAGGAGGAACGCACCCGTCAAGAATCGGTCGACGTGGGGTTCGAAGACGTCGACCACGCTGCCCGCTCCTAGCCGTAGGGGTTGCGCCCGGCAAGAAGTGGGTACAGAGCCCGCGTTCGGGCCCCTGTCCCCCGGCGAGAGGATCTCCATCCGTGACGGCCACCACCAAGCCGAAACCCGACCCGACGCCGGCCGAGACAGCGGATACCTGGGAGCGCCGCTGGCCCCCGCTGACGTATTGGGCCAAGGTCGTGGTGACCGTGATCGCCACGATCTGGGTCATGTTCGCGGTGCGCACGGTTGCGACCATCCTGTTGCTCGTGGTGATCTCACTCGTCCTGGCGGTCGGTGCCGAGCCGCCGGTGGCCTGGCTGACCGGCAAGGGTCTCCGCCGTGGCCACGCGGTGCTCGTCGTTCTGGCGACCGTCCTGGTGGTCATCGTGGGGTTCTTGGCGATCATGATCCCGGCGGCCGCCCAGCACATCGGATCCCTGTCGACCGATCTGCCCGCGTACCTCTCGCAGTTGCAGGCACGCGGCGGTTGGGTCGGAGATTTCCTCCAACGCACGCAGGCGGTCGCAAATGTCCAGACGTTCCTCGAGAAACCTCCGGCGGAGCTCGGCACCTCGGTAAGCGTCGTGCTCGGGATCGCCGGACGGGTCGGCGCCGCGTTGCTCGCGTTCGGGACCATCATCGTGTTGACGGTCTACTTCATGCTGTCGCTGCCCGGCCTGCGAGCCCGTGCGCCGATGGTGTTCCGGCCCGAGATCCGAGATCGGGTCGAGCCGGTGATCGAACAATCGCTGACACGCATCGGGGGCTACGTCGCCGGCAACGGCGTGACGTCGGTCGTCTGCGCGATGGTCACCGCCGTCGCGCTCTTACTCTTCGGGATCCCGTTCGCCGTGCCGTTGGCGATCTGGGCGGGCTTTGCCGACCTGATCCCGGTGGTGGGGTCCTACGCCGGGGCGATCCCCGCGATCGTCATCGGACTGTTCGTCTCCCCGCTGACCGGCGTGCTCGTGGCGGTGTACTTCGTCGTCTACCAGCAGTTCGAGAACTACTTCCTCGTCCCGCGCGTGATGCGCGGGGCGGTCGACCTCTCGCCCGCCTCGGTGATCGTCGCGACACTGGTCGGTGCGTCGCTCGGCGGCTTCGTCGGCGCTCTGCTCGCGTTGCCGATCGCCGCCACGATCAAGGTCGTGGTCATCGAGATCTGGCTGCGGGATCGGGTGGAGGAAGGCGACGAGCTCGCTCGCCGCCATCTCCGGGGCATCAGACGGCGGGCTCGCGCCGAACGGATGGATGCCGAGCAAACGGCGAAGCGGCGCGCACGACGGTTCAACCGACTGCTGCCGTTCCGTTCGAGTGCGCCGACGCCGCGCGAAACAGCAAGCAAGGAATAGCCGTCTTGCCTACGCTTGGATCGCGATGTTGAAGCGGGTGGCGTCGATCCCGGGGAAGATGCCCGAGACCGAGGTCGCCTCACACCGCTTCTCGAGCAGTTCGGCCAGCACCAGCCGGTAGTCGTTGACCCCGTTGAGGTCGCCGTCGATCAGATCCGCGGGGGCCAGGCCCGGCCACGCGCCGTGCACCTGTCCGCCCTTGATCCCCCCGCCCATGAGGAACACCGCCTGGCCGTAGCCGTGGTCTACCCCGCCGGAGCCGTTCTCCTCGGCGCGCCGGCCGAACTCGGTCAGCGTCACCACGGTGACCTTGTTCATCGCCGTCGATCCCAGATCGGTCGCGAAGGCCGACAGCGTTCCAGACAGCTCGGTGAGCTTGTCGAACATCCAGCCAGCATCGACCGCACCCAGATCGACGTGCATGTCCCAGTCGCCGTAATCCACGGCGGCGACCTGCAGGCCGGTGGGGTTCTTGATGAGCTGCGCGATGTTGGAGAACGCCTCGCCAAGCCCTGTCGCAGGATAGACGGCGCCGTGCGCGGGCACGTAGCTGCTGCCCGGCAGCGCGGTGGCGGTCGCGATCGCGTCGAGCGCGGTGATCGACGGAGCGCTCACCGCCGCCGGTGCGTCGCCGTTCAATGCGCGGAGCGCCGTGTCCCATCTGGAGAGTTCCGTCGGGTCCCAGGCTCCGTTGAGGTTGAACGACGCGATGTCGTACATCGCGAGTTCGGGGCTCGGCCCCAGGAACGCGGAGGCGGCCGTGTTGGATCCCATCTGCGTAGCCTGAAACGCCGTGCCCGGGTCACGAAGCCCGAGGACCCGGTCGATCCACCCGGTCCGCAGCGAGCTGCCGGGTGCAGCCCGCTCCATCTCCTCCATCGCGTCGAAGTGCGAACGGTTCGGCTGCGCCATGCCCACGGCTTGCACCACGCCGAAGGTCTGTGCATCCCAGAACGGTTTGAGCGGCGCCATAGCGGGGTGCATACCGAACTGAGGCGACAGCTGGATCAGCTGCCCCGAGGGGATCGCTATGTTCGGCCGAAGGGCCGCGTAATCGTCGTAGTCGGCCGCCGCCGCCGGAACGATCGCGCTCAGCCCATCGAAACCACCGCGGAGCGAGAGCACCACCAGGACGTCGCCCGTGTACGGGATAGCGCCGAACGCCATCCGCGTAAACATGTCTTCGCCCGCGATGCCCGCCACGATGCTCGCCAGACCCGTCGCCTTGAGGAAGTTGCGACGTGAGACGGCGGGCACGTGCGGGCAACCGCACGGCTTCAGCACTGCCTGCGGATCCGTCGCGGGTCGCGGCTTGGTCATGGACATCGTGATCACCTGATCTCGTGATAGGGCGAGTCGAGGATGAGCGCCACCAGATAGGGCAGACGCCACCCGACGGCTTCGGACGATGGGCTGATAGGATCGGTCGCCGCCCGACCGAGGAACGCGAGGAGCGCGTCGCGGTGCGGGGTAGCCAGCGTGCGGAACACCAAGCGTTTGGCGAGGGTCTGGACCAGCGCGCCGTGATCCTTCGGCAGCGTGTCGGGCAGGAGGTTCTTGCGCAGGTTCGGGGTCTTGAGGTTGTCGTTCCACCCGGCCGCCAGCGACAGGTGGGTGTTCCACCGGTTCAGCGACCCGCCCGCGGAACGCCATGCGTCCGCGTAGTCCGGGTAGCCGTTGGGCTGCACCCACGACAAAGGGGCGTCGCTCATGCTCTCCACCTGCCAATAGAGGCCGCCGAGCCCGTCGTCGCCATCATCGGCGCCGACCTTGATGCCGAGGATCCGCAGCGTCGCGATGACGTCTTGCATCGGCCGGATCACCTTGGCGCCCTTGGACTGGTCGAATGCGGCCGATCCGAACATGAGGCGAAGGACCGGAACGATCGCGGTGTCGTGCGCGAGGTAGGCGTTGGTCATGGCGTCCACCAGCGCGGCCGGAGGCGCGTCCGAGACGAACCGTTCGCAGAGCTTGAACGAGATCCGATGGGCGGTCGCCGGGTGGTGGGCCAAATGGTCGATGTAGTCGAGCGCCACGGCCTTGCCATTCTTCCCGCTGGCGTTGTTCGACGACCAGCCCAGCACCTGCACGGGGCCCGTGTAGTGGTTGCCGGGCCGGTAGACGAAGGTCCCGTCGTCGACCGCGTCGTACCAGTGGACGCCGAGGCCCGTGAGGATCAGCGCCGAGGTGCGCATCTCGTCCTCGGTATACCCGGCGTCGACGCCGACGGTGTGCAGCTCCAGCAGCTCGCGTCCGTAGTTCTCGTTCGGGTTGTCCTTGGTGGACTCCGCGTTGTTGAGGTAGGTCAGCATCGCCGGGTGCGTGGCGCTGGCGGCCAGCATGTCGGAGAACTTCCCGAGCGCGTGGCGACGGATCACCGCGCGGTCATAGTCGTGGCGCGACCACCACACGCTATCGCCGAAGTTGGCCACGTTCAGATGGTTGGACCAGAAGTCGACCAGCACCTCGAACAACTGCCGCTTGCTCCACGCCGCTCGCGCGATCGCGGCGATGCCAAGATCGAGCATGAGCTGCCAGCCCGCATCCTGATGGCGGTAGGCCTGCGGCAGCGTCCACGCCAGCCGTGGGAACCGTTCCGTGATGAGTGTGCTGCACGCGTGATCGTCGATCGTGCCTGGCTGGAGCTGCTCGTCGAGCCACCGCGCCATACCCATCGTGCCGATCTGGCGATGCAGCTCCGGCGTCGGACCCCAGGTCGCCCGGCGCAAGAGATGGAGGTCGTCGGCACCGGGCAGGAACGAGGCCGGATCCGTCGCCGCCCGTGCGGGCGCCGACTGCAGCACGGTCGAAGCGATGCCGGCGCCGGCGAGCGCGCCGCCGACCACCGCGTTGCGGACGAAGCGGCGCCGCGGCATCGTCGCGGTCGGCGACACCCGACCGAGCTCCCCCTCGTCCCCCATAGGAGCGGTGTCGGCAGAATGACCGACGGAACTTGAACCGCCGCGCGTCGGACGCTCAGCCGATGTGGAGCTCGACGGCGGGCGACCACAACGCCTGACCCCCGCCGACGGACCGCATCCTGGCGCGGAGGCGATAGGTCCCGGGCCCCGCGGTCGGGGTGAACGACATCCCGCGAATGGTCACATCGGTCTGCCACGCGGTCCAGTGCCTGCCCGGTCGGGTGATCTGGACGTCGTAGACGAACCCGACCGCGGCGTCGCTCGCGGCCCAGCCAACCCGGAAGGTCGGCGCCGGATCGCCGGTGACCCGATGCACGCGCATCGGGATCGTCACCCGTCCGCCCATCCACGGGTGCGGGATGCACGTGAACAGGTACGCGCCCGCCGCCGGATACGTGACCGAGAAACTCGGATCGCCCGGACCGACCGAGCCAGACTCGTAGAGAGCCATGCCGCTGGCGTCGGTCACCGTGTGATGCGAGGGTCCAACGAAGTCAAAGACCACTGTCTGTCCGGCCCCGATCGGCACCGCCGTCGGATCGAACTGGAAGTCGCTCACCTCGACTTGCACCGACGGTGGCGCGCTCCGTGAGCGGGCGTGGGCCGCGCCCGTTGCTGGAGCCCCGCCGAGCGTCGCGGTAAGCAGACCCACGAGGAACGGCAAACGTCGCATGGGACCCCTATCGGCAACCGAGGTGGGATTCCCCACCCCAGATTCTTGTCCCGCGGTGTCGATCTCGGCGCCGAGGACTACCGCTATCTGCACTCCACGCGCGGGGAGCCGCTGCGGCGCCTCGGCTGGCCCGACGAGGCACGCGTCGCCTTCGCCCGGGCGCTCGACCTCGCGTACGGAGAAGCAGAACGGCGCCTGCTGCAGAGACGTGTGGGCGATCTCGGCCCCGGACCTTCCTAACAGGGCTGACATGGAACCCTCCTTCCCGCGCACCTCACCGCGTGGAGGCGGGTGACAGTCTTGTCATCAAGCTTGCTCACCACGGCATCCACACCGCATCGTTTGATCTTCGGCTGAACCTATGGCCGGCGTGCAAGCCGATTAAGGGGGAACCATGGCGGGCTCGGTCCATCGCGGTTGGAAGCTGACCGCAGCGGTATTCGGCGTATTCCTGGCGGCGTCGGTCGTCTCCTCGTGCTCGAGTTCTTCGAGCTCGGGTGGCTCCGGAACGGCCCTGGCCGCCACCATCTTCGTGCAGAACTTCAAGTACAACAACGTGCCGACAAGCGTGCCGGCCGGCATCAATACGTTCCTTTTCCAGAATCAGGAGTCTTTCCCGATCACCCACGAGATGATCCCGATCGCCCTGCCGGACGGAAAGACGGCGCAAGACGTGATCGACGGCGCGACGGCCAACGGCCCCTCCGACGAGGACAGCTGGCTGCACATCGGCGGTGACTTCGGCGCGGTCGACACCGGAGCCGGCATCCTGGTGAGCCTGAACCTGCCGCCGGGCAACTACGCGTTCGCCTGCTGGCAGACCGGCACGCAAAGCGGTGGCGAGAACGGACCGCCGCATGCTTCCAAGGGCATGGTCACCAGCTTCACCGTGGCCTGATCACGAGGGTGCAAGCGTCCCTCGCGAAACGGTCCGGCATCGTCCGCTCGCTCGCCGGGCTGGCGGCGCTGCTCATGACGGGCTGCGCGAAGCAAGGGATCTCGCCGACGAGCAAGGACGTCCACCAGCTCTACCTCGTGATCATGGCGCTGGCCCTGCCGGTGTTCATCGCCGTGGAGGCGCTGCTGATCTGGTGCATCGTGCGCTACCGCAAGCGCGACGACTCGCAGCCCACCCAGTCGGTCGGTGGGAACCGATCGCTGGTGGTGTTCTTCACGATCCCGGCGGTGATCGTGGCGATCCTGTTCCCCTTCGGCGAGCAGACACTGATGAAGCTGCAGACGCAAACCGCGCCGCAGGTCCGGATCAAGGTGGAGGGGTTCCAGTGGGAGTGGACGTTCCTGTACCTCAGCGAAGGGATCTTCGTCTCCGGCCAGACGGCCTCGGCCGACACGCCGCAGACGCCCGCGATCATGGAGCTGCCCGTCGGCGCACCCGTGGAGATCGAGCTCACGTCGCGTGACGTGATCCACTCCTTCTTCGTGCCCGATCTGTTATTCAAACGCGATGCGATCCCCGGTCGCACGAGCACGTTCCAGTTCACACCCACGACGATCGGCACCTTCCGCGCCCAGTGCGCCGAGTTCTGCGGTCTGTGGCATTCGAAGATGACGTTCGAGGTGCACGTCGTGTCTGCGGTCGACTACCAGGCGTGGATCCTGCAGCAGCGCAAGGAGGCAAAGAGCGTCACGTGCGATCCGAACGGCACCGATCTGTCGCTCGTCGCCCACGACATCTCGTGGAACCAGTACTGCCTGGCCGTCCCCGCCAATACGGCGTTCACCGTCAGCATCGAGAACCAAGACCTGGGGATCGAACACAACTTCTCGATCTATGACTCCTTCTTCGAGGAGACGACCTACTTCAAGGCGCCCAAGATCACCGGCGTGTCGAGCGAGACCGTCGATGTCGGGGGGTTGCCGCCCGGGCACTACTACTTCCAGTGCGATGTGCACGGCCCGGCCATGTCGGGCGCGTTCATCGTCGCGCCACCATGATGAACCCGAAGGATCAACGATGGCGATAACCGAGGCACCCACCGCCGAACTGGCTCCCGAGCCCGAACGTGGTTGGCGGACGTGGCTGACCACGACGGACCACAAGAAGATCGGGATCCTCTACCTGATCAACAGCTTCGCGTTCTTCGTGATCGCCGGCCTGTTCGCGCTGCTGATGCGATCTGAGCTCGCGCGCCCCGGCACGCAGATCTTCGCCCCGCACGCCTACAACCAGCTCTTCACGCTGCACGGCACGCTGATGATCTTCCTGGTGATCTTCCCGCTGCTGGCCGGCTTCGGGAACTACTTCGTGCCGCT
>JBDUBL010000077.1:0-9506 GCA_040004125.1 Actinomycetota bacterium | reverse complement strand
CGAGGGAGCACCTCGTCGGCGTCGGCGAGCTGCGGGATGGCGCGCGGCGAGACGAACGACGTCGCTTCCACGACCTGGAGGCCCGTGTCGGCAAGCGCCTCGATGAATGCGACCTTCGCATCGGCCGGCACGACGGCCTCCTCGTTCTGCAAGCCGTCACGCGGACCAACTTCGACGATGCGAACGGCACGGTCCTGCGCCGTCGCGCTCACGAGCCCTCCTCCTCGATCTCCACGAGGACCTGACCGGCGGCGACGATGTCGCCCTCGCGCACGCGGACGGCCGCGATCGTGCCGGTCGCAGGGGTTCGCACACTCATCTGCATCTTCATCGCTTCCAACACCACCATCGCATCTCCTACGACAACGCGATCGCCTTCGGCCACAAGGACGCTTCGCACGCTCGCAGGCATCGGAGCTGTCAGGGATCCGCCTGGCGGCGCCAGGCTCACGGGATCCAGCTCGTCGTCCGCCAGTCGATATGCCCAGCCGCGATACTGGGCCCAGCCGCCGGCGACGACGACATCGCGGGCCGGCGACTGCGCTGTCCCGAAGGCATGCCATGGATCACGCGGGTTGGCGTCCTGCGTGCCAACGCCGTCCCGGATCGGCGGTGCCCGGCCGCGCCACGTCCGCTCAATCCAGTCGGTGTCTGCGCGCGCCTCGACGACGTCGGGATGGTCCAGGATGTCGAGTAGGAACCCGAGGTTCGTCGGCACGCCGACCAACGTCGTCGCCTCGAGCGCGGCGCGGAGTCGCCGCAGGCCCGCCGATCGATCTTCGGCGAACGCGATCACCTTGGCAAGGAGCGGATCGAAGTCGAGCGTGATCACGTCCCCTTCCCGCAACGCCGTGTCGATCCTGATGCCCGGCCAGCGCGGGAACGCCAATCGCTCCACACGCCCACCCGTCGGCAGGAAGCCGTTCGCGGGGTCCTCGGCGTACACGCGCGCCTCGATCGCGTGTCCGCGGAGCGCCACGTCCGCCTGGGTCCAAGGCACGCGCTCCCCGTCCGCGATCGCGAATTGGGCGTGCACGATGTCGATGCCGGTGACGGTCTCCGTGACGGGGTGCTCGACCTGGAGTCGTGCGTTCATCTCCAGGAAGCGGAACGAGCCGTCGGGCAGCAGCAGGAACTCGACGGTCCCCGCACCCACGTAGCCGGCCGCCCCGGCGACCGAGACGGCGGCCTCGCCGAGACGTGCCCGGAGGTCGGCGGACACGGCGGGGGACGGGGATTCCTCGACCACTTTCTGGTGGCGGCGCTGCAGCGAGCAGTCCCGCTCCCCCAAGTGGATCAGGTCCCCGTGCGCATCGGCGAGGATCTGAACCTCCACATGACGCGCATCGGCGAGCCGCCGCTCGAGGAACACCCGATCGTCGCCGAACGCGGCGCCCGCCTCCTGATGCGCGGCGGCGATCGCCGCCGGCAGATCCTCGAGGTGGTCGACGGCGCGCATCCCCCGCCCGCCGCCACCTGCCGCCGCCTTGACCAGCAACGGCGGCCCGAGCTCGAGCGCCGCTGCCAGGAGCGCGTCGTCGTCGCCGGTCGCACCGGGGACGACGGGCACACCGGCCTGGTCGGCGAGCACCCGCGCCCGCTCCTTGTCGCCGAGCGCCCGCATCGCTTCCGGCGGGGGCCCGATCCACACCAGGCCGGCGGCGAGCGTCGCCTCCGCGAAGCGCGCATCTTCGGACAGGAACCCGTAGCCGGGATGGATGGCGTCGGCGCCCGCCTCCACTGCGGCCGCGACGAGCGCCGACACGTCGAGGTAGGAGATGACCGGCGAAACGACGTCGGCGATCTCGGCGGGCATCGAGCCCAGCTCGCTCTCGGTGCAGGCGAGGACGCTTTCGATCCCCCGTTCGCGACAGGCGTGGATCAGCCGCACCGCGATCTCGCCGCGGTTCGCGATCAGGACTCGGCGGACCACGACGGACTCCGTCGCTCGAGGAAGGCCTCGACGCCCTCGCGCCCCTCTGCGCCCGTGCGGGCGAGCGCGATCCACTCCGGCAGGTCCTTCAGCGTCAACGCCGACGTCGCCTGGCGGACCAACCGCTTGCAGGCGGCCACCGCCTCGGGCCCGGCCTCCAAGAGCGATCCCACGACCTCGGCCACGGCGGCGTCCAGCCGGTCTTGCGGTGCGACGTGATGAACGAGCCCGAGCCGCCGCGCCTCGTCGGTATCGAAACGTCGCCCGGTGGTGAACAGCGCGCGGGTCGCCCCCGGCCCGATCGCCCGCAACACGTAGGGCGAGATCGTCGCCGGCAGCAGACCGAGCCGGACCTCGGAGAAGGCGAAGGTCGTGCCCTCGGCGGCGACCGCGACGTCGGCGCCCGCGACGAGGCCGGCGCCCCCGCCGAACGCGGCGCCGTGGACCCGCGCCACCACGGCCTTCGGGCACGCATCGACGGCCTCGAAAGCGGCCGCCATCCGTTCCGCATCAACAACGTTCTCCCCCCGAGAGAGGTCGCGGCTGGCGGCCATCCAGTCGAGGTCGGCCCCGGCGCAGAACGCGGGGCCCGCCCCGCGAAGGACCACGACCCGGACGCTCGCCTCCGTTGCCAGACCGCCGAACGCCTCGACCAGCTCCCCGAGGAGCGCGGGATCGAGGGCGTTGCGGCGCTCGGGACGGCTCAGGGTCACGGTCGCGACCGCGCCGTCACGGACGAGCTCGAGCGCGCTCACATCCGGAAGATCCCGAACCGTGTCGGTTCGATAGGGCCGCGAGACGCCGCATCGAGGCCGAGCGCGAGCACCTTTCGCGTGTCGAGCGGGTCGATCACGCCGTCGTCCCACAACCGGGCCGTCGAGTGGTACGGATCGCCCTCTCGTTCGTAGCGCTCAACGGTCTCCGCTTCGAGGGAGGGGTCCCCGCCCACCGTCGTGAGCACCTTGGCGGCCTGCACCCCGCCCATGACGGAGATCCGGGCGTTCGGCCACATCCAGAGCTGGCGGGGTCCGTACGCGCGCCCGCACATCGCGTAGTTGCCGGCTCCGAACGACCCGCCGACGATCACCGTGAACTTCGGCACCTGCGCGCACGCGACGGCGGTCACGAGCTTGGCGCCGTCCTTCGCGATCCCGCCGGCCTCGTATTCGCGACCGACCATGAAGCCCGTGATGTTCTGCAGGAAGAGCAGCGGCACGCCCCGCTCGCATGCGAGTTGCACGAAGTGCGCCCCCTTCAGCGCCGACTCGGAGAACAGGATCCCGTTGTTCGCAAGGATCGCGACCGGATGGCCGAAGATGCGAGCGAAGCCACAGACAAGGGTGTCACCGTACAGCGCCTTGAACTCGTGCAGCACGGATCCGTCGACCAGCCGGGCGATCACCTCGCGGATGTCGTAGGGCTCCCGCAGGTCCTGAGGGATCACGCCGTACAGGTCGCCCGGATCGACCGCGGGGTCGGCGGGGTCGGCGACGTCCCAGGCTCGCGTGGAGGACAGGTTCAGGTTCGCGACGATCTCACGAACGAGCAGCAGGGCGTGCTCATCGTCACGCGCCTCGTGGTCGGCCACGCCGCTGACCCGCGCATGCACATCGGCTCCTCCGAGTTCCTCGGCGGTCACGTCCTCGCCGGTGGCCGCCTTCACGAGTGGCGGTCCGCCGAGGAAGATCGTGCCCGTGCCACGCACGATCACCGTTTCGTCCGACATCGCCGGCACGTACGCGCCGCCCGCGGTGCACGAGCCCATCACCGCGGCGATCTGCGGGATACCGGCAGCGGACATGCGCGCCTGGTTGTAGAAGATCCGGCCGAAGTGGTCCCGATCGGGGAATACCTCGGCCTGCAGCGGCAGGAACGCGCCGCCTGAATCGACCAGGTAGACGCACGGCAGGTGGTTGGCCGCGGCGATCTCTTGCGCGCGCAGGTGCTTCTTCACCGTCATCGGGAAGTACGTGCCGCCCTTCACGGTGGCGTCGTTCGCGATCACAACGCACGGCTCGCCGTGGACCGGGCCGATCCCGGTGACGATGCCGGCACCGGGAGCTGCGCCGTCGTAGAGACCCTCCGCGGCCAGCGGGGACAACTCGAGGAACGTCGCGCCGGGGTCGACGAGCCGCTCGACGCGTGCGTGGGCGGCGAGCTTCCCCCGCGCCTCGTGCTTCGCGACCGCCTCATCGCCGCCGCCGCGGCGCACCCGGTCGAGCCGCGCCCCCAGGTCTTCCACCAGCGTCTGCATCGACGCCGCGTTGTCACGGAAGGTCTGCGCGCCGGTGTCGACGTGTGTGGACAGTCGGGGCATCGCTCCTCCGGGACGCCCGTCGGGCGAGCGCCGTTCGGCCACCATACCGCGGCGCGAGCGGCAAGGTTCGCTGCGGCGTAGGGTGGGAAGGACCTGCGGATGGATGCGCCGGAGACTGCGACAGACGGGATCGGGCTCGAGGAGCTTCGAGCGGCCGTCCGCATGTTCGCCGAGCGCGAGATCGCCCCGCTGGCAGCCGACATCGACGCCTCGGATTCGTTCCCCCGGCAGCTGTGGCCGATGCTCGGGGACCTCGGCGTGCTCGGCCCGACGGTGGCCACGGCCGATGGCGGCGCCGGTCTCGGCTTTCTCGAGCACCTCGTGATCGTCGAGGAGGTGTCGCGCGCATCGGCATCGGTAGGGTTGTCCTACGCGGCGCACTCGAACCTGTGCGTCCACAACCTGTGGGCCAACGGCACCGCCGAGCAACAGGCCCGGTGGCTGCCCCGGCTGCTGTCCGGGGAGCACCTCGGCGCACTCGCGATGAGCGAGGCCGATGCGGGCTCCGACGTCCTCGGGTCGATGCGCTGCCGGGCGCGACGGGTCGACGGCGGCTGGCTCGCGAACGGCTCGAAGATGTGGATCACGAACGGGCCGCAGGCCGACGTGGTGGTCGTTTACATGCGGACCGAGGAAGCGGGCGGCCGGTCGCCGATCACCGCCTTCGTGGTCGAACGCGGTCTGCCGGGGTTCAGCTCGGCGCAACATCTCGACAAGCTCGGGATGCGGGGGTCCGGCACGTGCGAACTGCTCTTCGAGGACTGCCGCATCCCCGAGGATCACGTGCTTGGTCTGCCGGGTGACGGCGTGCGCGTGCTGATGTCCGGCCTCGATACCGAGCGGCTCGTTCTGTGCGGCGGCCCGATCGGGATCATGCAGGCGGCGCTGGACCTCGTGCTGCCGTACGTGCGAGAACGCCGGCAGTTCGGCGTGCCGATCGGATCGTTCGAGCTGATGCAGGGCAAACTCGCCGACATGTACGTCGCGCTCGAGTCATCGCGCTCGTTCGCGTATCGGGTCGCGGCGGCCGTCGACCACGAGCAGGTCACCTATCGCTCCGCGGAGGCGGCCGCGGCATTGCTGCACGCATCCGAGCGCGCGGTGGACGTCGCGCTCGAGGCGATCCAGGCGCTCGGCGGCGCCGGCTATCTGAACGAAAGCGGCGCCGGGCGTCTGTTGCGCGACGCGAAGCTCTACACGATCGGTGCCGGGACCAACGAGATCCGCCGGATGCTGATCGGGCGGGAGCTGACCGGCCTCGACAGATGAACGCATCGCAACCCGAGGTCTGGCGTCCGACGGTGGAACAGGTCGATGCGGCGAACGTCACCCGGCTGATGCGGGCCCACGGCATCGACCGCTTCCACGACCTGGTCCGCCGATCGATCGCCGACCCCGCGTGGTTCTGGGACGCCGTCGTGCAGGACCTCGATCTCGAGTTCTCGACGCCGTATGGCCAGATCGTGGACCTGTCCCGCGGGCCGGCGTGGGCGACGTGGTTCATCGGTGGCAGCACGAACGTCGCCCGCCAGTGCGTCGACCGGTGGGCCGAGCGCACGCCGACGGCACCTGCCGTCGTGTGGGAGGGGGAAGACGGTGAGGTTCGCACCGCGACGTACCGAGAGCTCCGCGAACTGACCGATGCCGTCGCGCGGGCGCTCGTCTCACTCGGCGTGAGTAGCGGGGACACCGTCGCGATCTTCTTGCCAATGGCGATCGAGACGGTCGCGGCAGTGATGGCGTGCTCGAAGGTGGGCGCCGTCTGGGTGCCGATCTTCAGCGGCTTCGGTCCCGATGCGGTCGCCGCCAGACTGACCGACGCAGGCTGCCGGGTCCTGATCACGGCGAACGGATCGCTCCGCAAGGGCGCGCCCGTACCGATGAAGGCGATCGCGGATCAGGCGATCGAGATGACTGGCGGCGTCGAGCACGTGCTCGTGTGGGAGCGCCTGCCTTCCTACGGCGAGCTCCACGCCGGCCGGGACCACCGGTGGTCGGACATCGTCGATCCGGACGGTGTCCCGGTCGACGCCTCGCCGCTCGACGCCGAGCACCCGCTATTCGTCGCCTACACCAGCGGCACGACCGGCCGCCCGAAAGGAGCGGTCCACGTCCATGGCGGGTTCCTGGTCAAGATCGCCGAGGAGGTGGCCTACCAGGTCGACCTGCATCCGGGCGACATCCTGCACTGGTCGACCGACCTCGGCTGGATCATGGGCCCCTGGGAAATCGTCGGCGCGCTCGCGCTCGGCGCCACCGTGTTGCTGACGGAGGGAGCGCCGACGCACCCGGGACCCGACCGGCTGTGGGAACAGGTCGCGCGCCACGGTGTCACGACGCTCGGCGTTTCGCCCACCCTCGTGCGGGCCTTGATCGCTGCCGGGTCGCGGCCTCGTCGGCACGATCGCGGATCCCTGCGGGTGCTGGCCTCCACCGGCGAGCCGTGGAACCCGGACGCCTATCTCTGGTTGCACCGCGAGGTCGGCGATGAGCGGCTCCCGATCGTGAACATCTCGGGAGGGACCGAGGTCGGCGCGTGCTTCCTCTCCCCGCATCCGGTTGTCCCGACGAAGCTGTTGTCGCTGGGAGGCCCCGCGCTCGGCATGGACCTCGACATCGTCGATGCACAGGGACAGCCGGTCCCCGCCGGAGCGGTGGGAGAGTTGGTGTGCCGGCAGCCGTGGCCGTCGATGACACGAGGGATCTGGGGCGATCCGGAGCGGTATCTCGAGGCGTACTGGCGTCGGTTCCCGGGCGTCTGGGTCCACGGCGACTGGGCCAGCCGCGACAGCGACGGCTTCTGGTACTTGCACGGACGCAGCGACGACACGCTCAACATCGCCGGCAAGCGGATCGGGCCCGCGGAGGTCGAGTCGGTGGTCGGGATGCATCCGTCCGTCGCAGAGTGCGCGGCCGTGGGCATCCCCGATCCCGTGAAGGGCGAGAGCGTGTGGGTGGTCGTCGTCCCGACGCCGGCTATCGACGGGCTCGACGACCTCGAAGCGGAGATCCGAGCCCTCGTCCGTGAGCACCTCGGCGGGTCGTTCATGCCATCACGGGTGGTCGTGGCCGCCACACTGCCGAAGACACGGAGCGCGAAGATCGTCCGGCGAGCCGTCCGGGCGGCGGTGACCGGCGAGGATCCCGGCGACCTCTCGACGCTGGAGGATCCATCGGCCATCGATGCGATCAGGCTGGCCGCCTCCCGGACCTGACCCCGGCCTCGGATTTGCGCCCTCGCGAACCGCTCACTAGCGTCACCAGCAGAGGAAGGGAGGGGTGCTCCATGCGGAGAATCTCGTTGGTGGTCGTGACGGCGACGCTCCTCATCTCGACGATGCAAGTCGGCATCCCGGCGGCTCACGCGGACGGCAGGGCGACGACGTCCTACTACCTCGCACTCGGCGACTCGATGGCGGCCGGCTTCCAGCCCAACACGGGCTTGACGAGGGGCTACGTCGGTCGTGTGTGGGGACACTTCCGCCGACAGATCCCGGGACTGAGTCTTCGGAACCTGGGCTGCCCCGGCGAGACGACGCATTCGTTGATCACGGGAAAGCACTCGCCGTGCACCTACGGGGCCGGGTCGCAGCTCGACGCGGCGATCTCGTTCCTGGGAGCCCATGCGGGAGCGGTCTCGTTCGTTACGATCACCGTCGGCGTGAACGACCTGGTCGAGCACTGCCTCAACGGGCGCACCGGCCGGATGGAGCGGGCGTGCGCGGTCGACATACGCCCGGGGGTAAAGAGCAGGCTCACGACCATCGTCGATGCATTGGCGACCGCGGCGCCGGGCGTGCCGGTCGTCGGCATGACGTACCACGACCCGTTCCTCGGGCTCTGGGGTCTGGTTCCCGGCGGCTTCAAGCTGGCTCGGGCCGACCATCGGGCCATGACGGTGCTGAACGCCGGGCTCGCGAGCGGGTACGGAGACGCCGGCCTCAAGGTGGCCGACGTAGCGGAGACGTTCCAGACAGACGACTTCACCGACACCGTCATCGTGCCCGGCCGCGGTCGGCTCCCCGTAAACGTCGCACACGCCTGCGGGTGGACGTGGTTCTGTACGGCGAAGTACTTCTTCGACCCGCACCCGAACTGGAAAGGCTACAAGCGGGTCGCGCGCACCTTCGATCGGAAGCTGCGGGGTCTGCTGGCGTAAACCTCCCCCGGTCTAGGCGGCGTCGATCGCCGCCGCGGGCTCGTCGACACGCAGCGCCACTGCGAGGACCTCGCGCACGTCGTCCACCGGGTAGAAGGTGATCTGCTCGCGCACCTGCTCGGGCACGTCGTCAAGGTCGCCTTCGTTGCGCTTGGGCAGGATGACCTCGGTCAGCCCCGCGCGATGGGCGGCCAGCACCTTCTGCTTCACCCCACCGATCGGCAGCACGCGCCCCTGCAGCGTCACCTCGCCGGTCATCCCGACGCTTGCCCGCACGGGTGCCCCGGTCAAAAGCGACACGAGCGCGGTGGTCATCGTGACGCCCGCACTCGGACCATCCTTCGGGACCGCGCCGGCCGGCACGTGCAGGTGGAACCTGCCGCGCAGCTTCGTCGCATCGATCTGAAGATCCGCCGCGTGAGACCGCACGTACGACAGCGCGATCTGCGCCGACTCCTTCATCACGTCGCCGAGCTGTCCGGTCAGCGTGAGCCCGTCGTTCGGGTCACCTTCTTCCCGCGTGGCCTCCACGAATAGCACGTCGCCGCCGCTGCCGGTGACCGCGAGACCGGTCGCGACGCCGGGCACCGCGGTTCGGTCGGCGGCCTCGAAGAAGAACCGCGGCCGGCCGAGGTAGGTGCGAACGTCTGCCGCATCGACATCGACCGATGCATCGACGTGGTCCGCAGCAACGGTGGTCGCGACCTTCCGCAACAGCTTGCCAAGTTCCCGCTCTAGGTTGCGAACACCCGCCTCACGCGTGTAGTCGCCGACGATCGCGCGCAAGGCGTCGTCGGTCACGACCACCTCGTCGGCGCGCAGCCCGTTGCGCTCGATCTGTCGCGGCAACAGATGACCGCGCGCGATCGCGACCTTCTCGTCCTCGGTGTAGCCGTCGATCCGGATGACCTCCATGCGGTCAAGCAGCGCGGGCGGGATCGTCTCGGCTACGTTGGCGGTCGCGATGAACAGCACCTCGGATAGATCGAGGTCGACGTCGAGGTAGTGGTCGCGGAACGTGTGGTTCTGCGCGGGGTCGAGGACCTCCAGCAAGGCGCTCGACGGATCGCCGCGCCAGTCCGCGCCCACCTTGTCGA
>JBDUBL010000076.1:0-9565 GCA_040004125.1 Actinomycetota bacterium | reverse complement strand
CGGCCGCAGGGCTCCTGCGCCGCTCGCAAATCCCAATCCGCGAGTCGGTGAGCCCAGCGCGCCAGGAGGAGAACCACCGCATGAGTGACGTAGAGACCACCACGGGCGCTGTCGCGCCTGCCGCACCGCTGCCCGATCTGACCCCCGAAGAGCTGATCGCGGCCATGGAGACCTCGTTCCGCGACTTCAACGATGGCGATATCGTCGAGGGAGAGGTCGTCAAGATCGATCGCGACGAGGTCCTGTTGGACATCGGCTACAAATCCGAAGGTGTGATCCCGTCCAAGGAGTTGTCGATCCGACACGACGTCAAGCCGGGCGAGGTCGTCAAGGTCGGCGAACACATGGAAGCCCTCGTCCTGCAGAAAGAGGACAAGGAAGGCCGCCTGATCCTGTCGAAGAAGCGTGCGCAATACGAGCGTGCCTGGGGCCGGATCGAAGAGGTGATGACGTCGGGCCAGACGATCAAGGGTCCCGTGATCGAGGTCGTGAAGGGCGGGCTGATCCTCGACATCGGTCTGCGGGGGTTCCTGCCCGCCTCGCTGGTGGACCTGCGGCGCGTGCGCGATCTGCAGCCCTTCGTCGGCACCGAGCTCGAGTGCAAGATCATCGAGCTCGATCGCAATCGCAACAACGTCGTGCTCAGCAGGCGCGCCTTCCTGGAGGAGTCGCAGTCCGAGGGCCGCAAGACCTTCCTGCAGAACCTGCAGAAGGGCGAACGTCGCAAGGGCACGGTCAGTTCCATCGTGAACTTCGGCGCCTTCGTCGACCTCGGGGGGGTGGATGGCCTCGTCCACGTTTCGGAGCTGTCGTGGAAACACGTCGACCACCCGCAGGAGGTTGTCACCGTCGGCCAGGAGGTCGAGGTCGAGGTGCTCGACGTCGACCTGGAGCGCGAGCGCGTGTCGCTGTCGCTCAAGGCCACGCAGGAGGACCCCTGGAAGGAGTTCGAGCGCACATCGCAGGCCGGCGCGATCATCGACGGCACCGTGACAAAGCTCGTTCCCTTCGGAGCATTCGTCCGCGTGGCCCAGGGCATCGAGGGGCTCGTGCACATCTCCGAGATCAGCCACGAGCACGTGGACGCTCCGGAGTCGGTGCTGAGCGTGGGCCAAGAGGTCCAGGTCAAGGTGATCGATGTCGACGTGGCACGTCGCCGCGTCAGCCTCTCGATGCGCCAGGTCACCGCGGCGCCGCCCAAGCCCAAGGAGATCGAGGTGGAGGCCGAGGCCGCGCGCCCGGCCGGCCCCGAGATGTCGTCCACGATCGAGGTGCCGGCCGAGATCCTGGCGGCGGTCGCGGCGGCGGAAGCTTCAGCGGCCACGCGTGTTCAGGAGCCCGTCGAGGTCGCCGTTGTCGCCGACGCGGTCCAGGAGGCCGCCGCCGAGCCAGCCGTCGAGGCCGAAACCGACGCCGAGGTCGAGGAGGCCGTCGAGGTGGCGGTTGCTGCGGAGACCGTCGAGGAGGCCGCGGTCGAAGAGGCAGCCGAGGCTGCAACCGAGGAGGTCTCGCTCGAGGCGATCCTGCAGGACCTCAAGCGGCGTGAGAGCCGTAACGAGTGACGCGTCGGATGCGGGCGCGCTGACGCGCGCCCGCATCGGCGTCCTCCGACCCTCATGCTGCTCGTCGGACTGACCGGTGGTATCGGGTCCGGGAAGTCCACGGTCGCCCGATACCTGGCCGACCACGGTGCCGTGATCTTGGATGCCGACGTCTTTGCGCGCGATGCCGTGCACGGGGGCTCCGATGCCTTCACGTCGGTGGTGCGGCGTTTCGGCGATGCCGTCGTCGGTGCCGACGGAGAACTCGACCGGGGCGCGCTCGCAGCGATCGTGTTCGCGGATCGTGCGGCGCTGGCCGACCTCGAGGCGATCGTGCACCCCGAGGTCCGGCGCATGATCGCCGACAAGATCCAGGCCGAGCTCGACACCCACCACGTGGTCGTGCTCGTCAACCCATTGCTGATCGAGATGGGCGCCCACCGCGACTGCGACGTCGTCGTGGTGCTCTCGACCCCGCCCGAGACACAGATCCGCCGGTCGGTCGCGCGTGGCATGCAAGAGGCCGACGCCCGCGCGCGCCTGGCCGCGCAGCTTCCGCTTGACGAACGGGCCCAGGCCGCCGACGTGCTCCTGGACAACGAGGGGACGGTCGAGGATCTGGAGGCCGAGGTGGCGGTCCTGTGGCAGGACCTCGCCGCACGCGCCGCCGGGTCCTAGGTCGACCCGTATCATCCAGCGCATGCGGGCGCGCGCGATCCTGTTCGATGCGGGGGAGACGCTCGTGCACCCCGCGCCGTCGTTCCCGGAGCTGTTCTCGTCCGTGCTCGCGTCGGCCGGACATCGCCGCGAGCCTGCCGCGGTGATCGAGGCCTCGCGCAGCGTCTTTCACCGGTTCTCCGAGGCCGCGCGCGACCGCGACCTGTGGACGACCACCAGGGAGGGATCCGAACGATTCTGGAACGGCGTCTACGCGACGATGCTTCTCGAGCTCGGGATCGGCGGCGATGACGCGCTGCGGGACACTCTGTATGCCACCTTCACCGACCCCGCGAACTACGCGTTGTTCGACGACGTGCTCGAGGCCGTTTCGGCGCTGGAGGCGGAGGGCCTCGCTCTCGGCATCGTGTCGAACTTCGAGGCGTGGCTCGAGGACCTGCTCGGCACCCTCGGGGTGCGCGATCGGTTTCCGGTGCGCGTGATCAGCGGTCTCGAAGGGGTGGAGAAGCCCGACGTCGCCATCTTCACGCTCGCGCTTGACCGCATCGGCGCGGATGCGGCCGACGCGGTCTACGTCGGCGACAACCCCGAGTTCGACGTGGAGCCCGCTCGGGCGGTCGGCATGCTGCCCGTGTTGATCGACCGGCGCGGCCGGTTCCCCGATGCCGACTGCGTCCGGATCACGGACCTCCGGCATCTCGCGGCGGCGGTGGCGAACGCATGACCACGGATCGCGTCTTCACCGTTGCCGAGGCGAACGCCGAGCTCGTGGAGCTGCGCGAGCGACTGCCGAGGCTCCGCGAAGCGCGTCAGGGGCTGATCGCCTCGAGCTCGCGCATCGGGGATGCGGTTGCGACTGACGGCGGCGGCGTGGCGGGCTCCGACTGGTTCCGCCATCAGCAAACGTTGAAGGATGAGGTCGAATACCTGGCGGAGCGCGGGATCCTGCTCCGCGACCCCGAGACCGGACTGGTCGACTTCCCGGCTCAGCGCGACGGCGAACGGATCCTCCTGTGCTGGCGGCTGGGGGAGAACGACGTGGCGTACTACCACGGCGAGCACACCGGCTTCAGCGGGCGGCGGCCGCTGTGACTCGGCCGGTCGTCATCGTGGCCGGCGCGACCGCCGAGGACTCGCCGCCCGGTATCGAGCAGGCAGCGGCGCTTGCCGAAGTTCGCTACGCACCGGATGCGCCGATCCTTCTGGGCACGATCGCCGAGGCCGACGCGCTGTTCTTCTGGCGCGCGCAGCGGTCGTGGGTTGAGGAAGCGTTCGAGAAGGCCTTGACGCTGCGGTGGATCCAATCGGCGAGCGACGGCGTCGATGGACTGCTCTTTCCTGCGCTCGCGGCCAGCGAGGTGACGGTCACGAACGCGCGCGGCGTGTTCGACGACTCGATCGCGGAATGGGTGATCGCCGCGATGTCTGCGTTCGTTACCGGTCTGTTTACGACGATCGCCGATCAGGTCGGGGGCGTCGGCTGGAGCGACGATCGACACCGCGACCGTCTGGCTGACCAGCACCTCCTGATCGTCGGGCCGGGGCCGATCGGGCGTGCGACTGCCACTCGCGCTCGTGCCCTGGGGCTGACCGTGGAAGCGGTTGGCCGCACCGCGCGCCACGATGGAGAGCTCGGGACCGTGCGCACGCTCGACGGCCTGCACGAGGCGCTCGGGCGCGCCGACCACGTGCTCGACGCGTTGCCCCTTACCGAGGCGACGCGGCAGTTGTTCGACGCCGGCGCGTTCGCGGCTATGCGGCCAAGCGCGCGCTTCTACAACGTCGGGCGCGGCGCGACGGTCGACGAGCACGCGTTGATCGATGCACTCCGTTCCGGCGTGATCGCCGGTGCGGCGCTCGATGTCTATGCCGAGGAACCCTTGCCGCTCTCCTCCCCGCTGTGGGCCTTGCCCAACGCCATCGTGTCGCCCCACATCTGCGGAGACTTCCTCGGTTGGGAGGAGGCCGTCGTTGAGGTCTTCGTGGACAACCTCGGCCGCTTCGTTCGTGGCGAACCCCTGCGCAACCTCGTGGATGCCAATGCAGGTTTCGGCGTCGGGTAGGCTTCCCGCGATGGCCGAGCGCGTGATCGAGATCACCGGGCTGCGCAAGTCCTACGGCGATATCGAGGCGGTTGCGGGCATCGATCTGCACGTCGACCGCGGCGAGGTGTTCGCGCTGCTCGGGCCCAACGGCGCCGGTAAGACGACCACCACCGAGATCCTCGAGGGCTATCTGGTCCCGACCGGCGGGCACACCTCGGTGCTCGGCCACGATCCCACCAAAGCGGAGCGCGATCTCAAACAGCGGATCGGCATCGTTTTGCAGTCCACGGGGGTCGATCATTTCCTCACGGTGCGCGAAACCATCGAGATGTACGGGGGCTACTACGAACGACAGCGGCCCACCGACGAGGTGATCGAGGTCGTGGGGCTACGGGAGAAGGCCGACACGCGCGTTCGGCAGCTGAGCGGTGGACAGCAGCGGCGCCTGGACGTCGCGATCGGGCTCGCCGGCGATCCCGAGCTGTTGTTCCTCGACGAGCCGACGACCGGCTTCGATCCGAACGCGCGACGCAACGCATGGGAGATGGTCAAGAACCTCGCGTCGATCGGCAAGACGGTGTGGCTCACGACCCACTTCATGGACGAGGCGCAGTACCTGGCGGATCGCGTGGCGGTGATCGCGAAGGGCGTGATCGTGGCCGAGGGGACGCCCGACTCGATCGCGGGCCGCGACCGGATGCGCACAACGATCCGGTTCCGCCCGCAGTCGGACGCGCCGGTTCTGCCATCGTGGGGTCAAGTGCCCACGGCCGACGGCGGGTTCCTGCTGGAGGCGGATGACGCCACGCGGGCCGTGCACGACGTAACGGGCTGGGCGATCGAGCACGGTGTCACGCTCGAGGTGCTCGAGGTGACCCAGCCATCGCTCGAAGACGTCTATCTGGGACTAACAGGCGAAGAGGAGGGCGAGGCGTGAGTCAGGTCCTGCGTCAGGTCCGGTTCACGAACAAGACGTTCTGGCGCAATCCCGCGTCGGTGTTCTTCACCTTCGCGTTCCCATTGCTGTTCCTGGTGATCTTCACGACGCTGATCGGGAACGACGACGTCGACCTGGGGGGCGGCATCGTCAAGTTATCGACGTACTACGTGTTCTCGATGGCCGCGTTCGGGCTGATCTCGGCCTGCTACACGAACATCGCGATCAGCGTGGTGTTTGCGCGCGAGGAAGGTGTGCTGAAGCGGGTGCGCGGCACGCCCATGCGCGCTGGGTTCTATCTCGCGGCCCGGGTGATCCATGCGGCGCTCGTGGGGTTCCTGCTGGTGGCGATCACCGTGGCTTTCGGCGTGATCGTGTACCAGGCACATTTCCCCTCAGGCGTCGATGTCGTGTACTTCGTGATCAGCCTGGTCGTCGGGGCAGGCTGTTTCGCCGCGATCGGACTCGCGATCTCAGGCCTCGTGCCGAACGCAGACGCGGGCCCGCCGATCATCAACGCGGTCATCCTGCCGTTGCTGTTCCTGTCCGGTGTCTTCATCTTCATCGGGCCCGATGCGGCGTCGTGGGTGCTGTGGATCGGGCGAATCTTCCCGGTGCGCCACCTCGTCGAGGCCATGCACCGCTCCTACCTCGGCTTGCCGTTCCATTGGTCCGATGTGGCGGTGATGGCCGTGTGGATGGTCGGTGCCATCGTCGTCGCGACCCGGACCTTCCGATGGGAGCCCGGCCGCTAGGGTGCGCCGATGCTAGGCTTCGCGGGTTCGACATCGAGGGGGAATCACATGCGCAAGGTAGTGCTCATCGTGGCGGCATGCGTCAGCGTCGTGGCGGTTGCCTGCGCGCCCAAGTCGAGTTCGAGCTCCGCCGTCGGGAGCGGCACGTTCGCAACGGCCGCCGAATGCGCCCAGGCGAATGCAGGCGACCTCTCCGCGGATGCCACCCTCACGATCGGCACCGGGAACCCCGCGTACAAACCGTGGTACGGCGGGAAGAGCGCGGCCGACTCGGAGTGGAAGGCCGGCAGTTTCACCGGCGACCCCCACAGCGGCGAAGGCTACGAGGCTGCGTTCGCGTATGCGCTGGCGGATCGGCTCGGTTTCACGCAGGACCAGGTGCAGTGGCTCGGGATCCCCTTCAGCAAGTCATTCGCGCCGGGACCGAAGGACTACGACTTCGCGATGCAGCAGATCTCGATCAGCGAGAAGCGTGCCGAGGCAGTGGACTTCAGCTCAGGCTACTTCGATGTGAACCAGGCCCTGATCGCGAACAACGGGTCGCCAGCGATCGGCGTAACCACGCTGGCCGGACTGCAGGACCTGACGCTCGGCGCCCCGCTCGGCACCACGAGCCTGCAGGTTATCCAGGATGAGGTGCAGCCCAACACCGAACCGAAGGTCTACCCGACTCTCGATCTCGCGTTGAAAGCGATGGACAACGGCGATGTCGACGGTGTGGTCGTGGACTTCCCGACAGCATTCTATGGCTACGCAGACGCGGTCGTCGGTCAATTCCCGAACCTCGGCGGACAGCAGGAACAGTTCGGCTTGGCGTTTGCGAAGGGAAACGGGTTCGTGCCGTGCGTCGACCAGGCGATCGCGGAGCTGAACACCGACGGGACGCTTGACGACCTGAAGTCCCAGTGGCTCGAGACCGACGCGAACGTGCCGACCTTCTCGTAGCAACGCTCGACGCAGGGGGAAGCGGTGAGCTACTCCGGCGGCGACACCTATGGAGCGCCGGGAACCCCGGGCCTCGATCCTCGCGCGCCCTCGCCTGGGGGCGGGCGCGGTTCTCGCATCCTCGGCGGCGGCGAGGGAACCCGAAGCGTCTGGGTCGCGGTCCTCAGCACCGTGTTGTTCTTCGTGGTCGCCGGGCTTCTGATCGTTCGTTCGCCCGGATGGTCCGCGCCCGGTGGCGTCCGCCAGGATTTCTTTGACGCCGCCGAATTCCGCTACTCCTTGCCGAGGATCCTCGACAAGTTCTGGCGCAACGTCCTCATCTTCTGCGTTGCAGAAGCGGTCGTCCTCGCGTTCGCGCTGTTGCTGGCAGTCATGCGTAGCCTGCCGGGACCGCTCTTCGCACCGTTGCGCGTGCTGGCGACGTCGTACACGATCTTGTTCCGCGGTCTACCGACGATCCTCGTTATCTCGATGCTCGGCTACGGGATGCCCGCGCTGGACCTTCAGGGGATCCCGAATTCTCCGTTCTTCTGGGCGATCGTCTCGCTGGTGCTCGTCTACTCGGCCTATGTCGCCGAGGTGTATCGCGCCGGGATCGAATCGATCCACCCCAGTCAGACCGCGGCAGCACGCTCGCTCGGACTCACGCGAGGACAGGCGATGCGTCACGTCATCCTGCCCCAGGCGATCCGACGAGTCATCCCGCCATTGATGAACGACTTCATCGGCCTCCAGAAGGACTCGGCATTGGTCGCGTTCCTCGGCGTGACCGAGGGATTGCTGACGGCGCAGATCATCAGCGCCAACGACTTCAACTTCACGTCCTACACAGCCCTCGCGCTCGTCTACGTGTTGATCACGGTGCCTCAGGTGTTGTTGGTGGACTGGCTGATCAAACGGGATCAACGCCAACGGCAAGCAGGCGGTGTGGGTTGAGCGAACCGACGCTGCGGATCGAAGGGCTCCACAAGCGGTTCGGCGAGCTGGAGGTGTTGAAGGGTGTCGACCTGGCCGTGGACGACCACGAGGTCGTGTGTCTGATCGGCGCCAGCGGCTCGGGCAAGTCGACGTTGTTGCGATGCATCGATCTGCTGGAACCCGTCGATGCAGGCCGCATCGTGATCGAGGGACTCGATGTGACGGCGCGTGGGGTCGACCAGAACGCCGTTCGGAGCAAGATCGGCATCGTTTTTCAATCGTTCAACCTCTTCCCCCATATGACGGTGCGCAAGAACGTGACCCTGGCGCCGCGGAAAGTGCTCGGTTTGAGCGATCACGATGCGAGGGTCCGTGCCGACGAACTCCTGGACCGCTTCGGGCTCGAGGCGAAGGCCGAGGAGTACCCGGATCGACTCTCGGGTGGGCAACAACAACGCGTCGCGATCGTGCGGGCGCTCGCGATGCAGCCCGATATCCTGCTGCTGGACGAGGTCACGAGCGCCCTCGATCCGGTGCTGGTGGCCGAGGTACTTGACGCCGTACGCGAGCTGGCCAAGCAGGGGATGACGATGGTCATCGCCACCCACGAGATGGGGTTCGCCCGCGATATCGCTGATCGCGTCTGCTTCTTGCATGAAGGCTCGATCGTGGAGGAGGGTGAGCCAGCCCAGATCTTTTCGCAGCCCGTCCATCTGGAGACGCGGACCTTCCTCGATCGGATCATCGCCGCCGGCCGGATGTAGGCCGACCGGCCTCTTGCCACTGGCTCGACCCATGTCGGCGACCGCCCCTAGACTGGACGGATGCCCCCGTTCCGCATCGTTTCGGAGTTCGAGCCTGCCGGCGATCAACCGCTGGCGATCGATCAGCTGACCGCCGCCGTTGGTGCCGGCGACCCGCACACGGCGCTGCTAGGCGCCACGGGCACGGGTAAGACGTTCACGATTGCCCACGTGATCGAGCGGCTGCAGCGGCCGGCGTTGATCATGGCGCCCAACAAGTCGCTGGCCGCGCAGCTCGCCAACGAGTTCCGCATGTTTTTCCCCGACAACGCGGTCGAATACTTCGTGAGCTACTACGACTACTACCAACCCGAGGCCTACGTGCCGCAGACCGATACCTATATCGAGAAGGACAGCTCGGTCAACGAGGAGATCGAGCGTTTACGGCACTCGGCGACGGCCGCGCTCCTCAGCCGCAACGACGTGATCATCGTCGCGAGCGTCTCGGCGATCTACGGCCTGGGCTCGCCGGATGAGTACGAGGGGCAGCTGCTCCGCGTCTATCGGGGCACCGAGGTGCCGATGGAGTTCGCGATGCAGCGGCTGGTCGACATCCAGTACCAGCGCAACCAGGTGAGCCGCGCCCGTGGCACGTTCCGGGTCACCGGCGACACGCTGGAGGTCTTTCCGCCGTACGAGCAGACCGGGTACCGGATCGAGTGGTGGGGCGACGAGGTCCAGCGCATCAGCAGGTTCGACCCGCTCACGGGTGAGATCGTCACCGACGACATCGTCGACCACACGACCTTCCCGGCCTCGCACTACGTCGCGTCGGATGACCGCATGAAGCGCGCGATCGTCACGATCGAGGACGAGCTGCACGAGCGCTTGGCCACCTTCGAGCAGCAGGGCAAGCTGCTCGAGGCAGAGCGGCTGCGTATGCGCACCAGCTACGACCTCGAGATGCTGCGCGAGATGGGGTTCTGCAGCGGCATCGAGAACT
>JBDUBL010000075.1:0-9585 GCA_040004125.1 Actinomycetota bacterium | reverse complement strand
TAACCGCTTAGCAGGCGGCTCCTTTCGGCCACTCAGGCACGTCTCCGCCGACGAGTCTAGCGGGGCGTTCAGACCTGGAGCCGACCGGCGGCCTTCATGATCGCGAGCGCCCGGTCGACCGGCAACGCGTGCAGGGTGTTCCCGTCGCGCCCGACCACGGTGTACGCGGCCACGAGGGAGTTGACGACCGCTTCCTCGGTGGCCTCGACGGTCCCACGGAAGATGCCCGACAGGATCTCGCCCGCTTCGGGGCCATCGGCGATCGCGGTGGGTGTGAACGGGCCGCCATCGCGCGGCACATGGTTGGCGGTCGAGAACGCGAGCAGTTGCTCCCCGCTGCCGTTGGACGCATGGGAACCACCGCGGGCCAGACCCATGCCGGCCCGTTCGGCCACGCGGCGAAGTTGATGGGGCAGCAAGGGGGCGTCGGTCGCCACGATCACGACGCAGGAGCCCTCGTGGTGTTCCTCGGGCATGTCGCTCGCGAGCTGCTCGCCGACGCGGACGCCATCGATCAGCAGGTTCTCGCGGTCGCCGTGGTTCGTCATCACGAGGACGCCGACCGTGTAGGCCCCCGCCAGCGTGGTCACGACGCGAGACGCGGTCCCGATCCCTCCCTTGAAGTCGAAGCACTGCATGCCGGTCCCCGAGCCGACACACCCTTCCTCGACCGGGCCGGGCTCGGCGGCATCGAGCGCGGCCCAGACGTCCTCGTCGGTCACCGGCTGGGTCAGCACCGCCGACAGCCAGGAGTCGTCGCACTCCGTCACGCACGGCATGACCTCCTCGCCGGCGGCGGCGTCACGGGTGGCGATCCACCGAACGGTGGCGTCGTAGGCCTTGCCGATCAACAACGAGCTGGTCAGGACGATCGGGCTCTCGAGGATGCCCCATTCCCGGATGGAATTGATACCGATCAGCTCGCCGTAGCCGTTGAGGATATGGGTTGCGGCGTACACCGGTTCATCCCACGGTTGGCGAGGCCCGGGAACGATCGCCGTCACACCGGTGCGCACGGCCTCGGACGAGCCATCGTCGCCCCGGACGACGCTTCGATGCCCGACCCGCACCCCCGCAACGTCGGTGATCGCGTTGGCGGCCCCAGGAGTGCCTGTCCCGATCCGGATCCCGAGGTCTCGCGCGCGGGGCAGGGCCATGGCCCGCTACGATACCTGCTCGTCATGGGGATCCTCGGCCTCGGCATCTCGTTTCGTCGCGCGTCCGTAGAGCTGCTCGAGCGGCTCGCGTTCACCGACGACGACCTCACGAAGGCCTACCGTCATGCCCTCGATCTGCCGGGCATCGAGGAGGCCGTGATCCTGTCCACGTGCAACCGTGTGGAGGTCTACGGATCGGTCGTCTCCTACCATGCGGGGTTCCTCGCGCTGAAGCGGCTGCTCTGCGAGACCCGCGGGGTCGCAACCGAGGAGCTCGCCGACCCGCTGTACGCCCACTGGGAGGGCGACGCGGCCGATCACCTCTTCTCCGTGGCCGCCGGGCTCGACTCGATGGTGCTCGGCGAAACGCAGATCCACGCCCAGGTGCGCGGGGCGCTGCGTCGCGCCGAGTCGGAGGAGGCCGCGGGGCCGATCCTGACCGGTGTGTTCCACGCTGCAACGCGCGCCGGCCGCCGCGTGCGCCAAGAAACGTCGCTGGGAGCCGCCCCCGACGCCTTCGTGGCGCTCGGAATCGATCTGGCCGAGGAGGCCTTGGGCGACCTCACCGGCCGCGATGTGGTCGTGGTCGGAGCCGGGCAGATGGCCGCGCTGGCCGTGAAACAGTTGCACCGCCGTGGCGTCGGCCCGATCCGGATCTTGAACCGTTCGCTCGAGCACGCGCGGGCGCTGGCCGAACGCACCGACGCCGAGCACGGCGATCTCGAGGCCCTGCCTTCCGCGCTGACGCGCGCCGATCTGGTCGTGTCCGCGACCGGCGCGGCCGGCCACGTGCTGACCGCCGATTCCGTGACTGCGGCGGGGGCCGGCCGCGCCGGTCGGACCCTGGTGCTCGTCGACCTGGCCGTGCCGCGCGACATCGATCCGGACTGCGCGGCCGTGCCGGGTGTCGCGGTGTTCGACATCGCGGCGCTGCGCGAGCGTGTGGCTTCGCATTCGCCAGAGACGGCCGCCGACATCGCCCGCGCCCACGATGTGGTCGGGGCCGAGGTGCATCGCTGGGTGCTGCGGCGCCGCGGCGATGAGCTGGCCCCGGTGATCAAGGCGCTACGCGCGCACGGTGAGGCCGTGATCGCCGCGGAGCTCGCCCGGTCCCGGTCTCGGTTGGCCGGGCTCGACGCCGACGAGCGCGCGGCGGTGGACACCCTCCTGCGTGCCGTCGCCGCCAAACTCCTGCACGACCCGATCGTAGGGCTCAAGGAACGCGTCGAGCCCGCCCGCGAGCGCGAGGTCGCGGCGCTGCTCTCGGAGCTGCTCGGTCTGCCGGCCGACGACACATGACACCGCTTCGGATCGCCACCCGCCGCTCCGAGCTCGCGATGGCGCAGGCGGGCATCGTGCGGCTCCTCTTGAAGGAGCGCGGGGTCGACGCCCTCTTGCTGCCGCTGTCGACCTCCGGTGACGAGGAAGCCGCGAGCGCGGCCGGCGACGGCAAGGACCGATGGATCGATGCCATCCTGTCAGCGTTGCGCTCGGGTGAGGCAGATCTCGCGGTGCACTCGGCGAAGGACCTGCCCGCCGAGGATCCGGAGGACCTGACGATCGGGGCCGTGCCCGAGCGTGGCGAGCCTCACGACGTGCTCGTGGCCAGCGACCCGGCGTTCCTCGACGGCGCCAGACCCCGCGCGGGGGCCAGGGTCGGCACATCCTCGTTGCGCCGGTCGGCTCAGCTGCGCGCGGCGTTCGCCGGCATCGACATCGTCGACCTGCGCGGAAACGTACCGACCCGCCTGCGGAAGGTCACCGCCGAGGGCGCGGCCGACATCGCGGTGCTCGCCGCCGCCGGGCTCACGCGCCTCGGCCTCGCGCCGGCCAACCTCCTCCCGCTCGACGTCCAGGTGATGGTGCCGGCGCCCGGCCAGGGAGCCCTCGCGATCCAATGTCGCGTCGAGGACCGCGCTCTGCGCGCCACGCTCACGTCGTTGGATCACCGGGTCTCGCGCATCACCCTCGCATCCGAGCGCGCGCTGACGCGCGCGCTCGGCGGCGACTGCACCCTGCCGCTCGGCGCGATCGCCACGATGCAGGGCGACGCCGTCCGCCTGGCCGCGTGCGTCGCGATGCCCGATGGATCCGAGGTGATCCGCGCCGCCGCGGAGTCCGAGGATCCCGAGGGAGTAGCCGAGACGGTTGCCGAACAGCTGCGAGGCGCCGGTGCCGACCGGATCTTGGACGCGATCCGTCAGCCATGACGGTCCGCGGCGTGCTCGCCGGCCGCACGATCGTCATCACCCGGCCCGTCGAGCGGGCCGAGCGATTAGTCAATCAACTTGACCAACGAGGGGCGCGGGTACTCGTCGCACCGGCGATCCAGCTGCGGCCCGTCCGAAGCGCAACGCTCGCAACGGCCCTGGACGACCTCGCCGCCGGCGGCTTCACCTGGATCGTACTGACCTCGCCGGCGACGGTCCGGATGCTCGACGAACGCCTCGACGCGCCCGGTGACGTCCGCGCGCTGGTCGCAGCGGTCGGCGAGGGGACCGCGGCGGCGTTCAAGCGCTGGTCGCGGCGACAACCCGCGCTCGTCCCGAAGGCGTTCACGGTGGAGGCGCTCGCCAGAACCTTCCCGCGCGGCCAAGGGCGGGTGCTCTGTGCCCGAGCCGACATCGCGCCCGACGGGCTCGAGGACGCACTCACCGAGAAGGGATGGACGCCGACGCGGGTCGACGCCTACCGCACGACGTTTCCCAAGACCCTGCCCGCCGAGGCCCGCGCCGCGCTGCGTGCCGGCGCGGTCGACGCGATCACGTTCACCAGCGCGTCCACGGTTCGGGGCTTCATCGGCGCGCTCGGAGCGACGGGGCTGCGCGGGCGGCCGAAGGTTGTCTGCATCGGGCCGGTGACGGCCCGCGAGGCGCGCGCACATGGCCTCACCGTGCACGCCGTCGCCAAGCCGCACACGACCGACGGCCTGGTCGAGGCGCTGGAGCGCGTGTTCACACCCAGACGTCGCGCAACGCCCGGATGACGTTGCCCCCGGCAAGCTTGCTGATCTGCTCATCGGTGTAGCCGTGGGCAACGAGCCAGCGAAGCACGTTGGGAAACTCGCTCGGGTTCTCCAGACCGGCCACGTGATCGATCTGCAGGTGGTCGGGCTCACCCCCGGTGTTGAGGTGGACGCCGTAGTGCTGATAGAGCCCGACGTGATCGCCGAACAGCGTGTCGGGCCCGAACGCCACGTGATCGATGCCCATCACGTCGATGCAGTACTCGGCGTGGGCCATGACGGTCTCGAGCGTGTGCGGCACGCCGGCGAGCGTGGTCGTGTACGGTGCCGCCTCGATCCCGATCACGCCGCCGGTGTCGGCGACCGCTCGGAGGAGCTCGTCGGTCTTCAGCTTCATCTCCGGGTAGAGCGCCCGGGCGCCCGAGTGCGAGAGGAAAACGGGTGCGCTCGACAGTCCGCAGGTCTGCATCGCGGTGACGTCACCGGTATGCGACAGGTCGATCGCCATCCCGAGGCGGTTCATCCGCGTGATCGCCGCGCGCCCGAACATCGTGAGCCCGCCGTCGCCGGGGTCGCGCACACCCCCGCCGAGCTGGTTGGACTCGCTGTAGGCGACGCCGATCATCCGGACACCGAGCCCATAGAGGATGTCGAGCCGGTCCAGCTCGTTCTCGATCGGCGCCGCGCCCTCGATACAGGCGATCAACGCGATCCGTCCGGTCGAATGCGCTCGCTCGATGTCGGCCACCGTCGTGCCGAGGAACATCGTGGTCTGGTGCGCCAGATCGGCCAGATGCATGCCGAGATCGAAGATCACGTCGTCCCATTTCCAGCCGCCGGCCGAGGTGATCGCTCCGGTCCCGTCCAGGAAGTTCTCGAACACGGCGTCCAGGCTTGAGGCCGCGAGCCCCTCGTAGCCGTACCACTCGCGTCCCTGCCTGATGTAGGCGTCGTTGTCGGTTTGGTCCAGCGGCAGGATCCCGCCGTGCTCGTGCAGGGAGATGCAGATCAGCTCGTGCAGCAACCGGTCGGCGCGCGCCTCCTGGTCGGCATCGAGCGACACGACGGTCGGGGCGACACGGTCTCGTTGCGGCGCGAGTTCGAAGATGCGGTAGTCCTGGCCGGCCTGCAGATACGAGAACGAGGCGTAGCCGTCCCACCGCTTCTTCGGCTCCATCCATGGGAGGCTAGCGGGCAGGGAACATCCGTGCAGCCGCGATGGTTGCCCCAGCGTCGACCCAAGGGAGGAACACGTGAGCGACTGGAACAAGGGGATCATCGAGGAGTTCCGCGCCAACGCGGGCAAGGTGGGCGGCCCGTTCGAGGGTGCGCCGCTGGTGTTGTTACACACCACCGGGGCGAAGACCGGTGAGGAGCGGATCAATCCGCTGATGTACATGCCCGACGGAGACCGCTACGTGGTGTTCGCCTCCAAGGGCGGGCACGACTACCACCCGCACTGGATGCTCAACATCGAGGCCAACCCGGGGGTCGAACTCGAGATCGGCTCCGAGCGATTCGCCGGCAAGGCGGAGGTGCTCCGCGAGGGACCCGAGCGGGACAAGCTGTACGCCGAGCAGGTCAGCCGATACCCGCAGTTCGGCGAGTACGAAGAGAAGACCGCCCGCACGATCCCGGTCGTGGTGATCGAGCGCACCTAACGGCGCCGTCGGTACGCGATCGCCCACCGTTGCTGCCAGTCGGTGCCGTCTGGCGACGCCTCCCACCGCCAGGCGAACCCGCCGGTTGTGATCTCGGAGAACACCATCCGCTTGTAGAGCCGGTCGGCATCGACCGGCTCGGGCGTTTCGAACACGAACGTGCCGTCGGGCTGCCGGCCGCCGACGAAGGCCCAGTAGCTGCCGCTCGAATCCACCCACGTCTGGCGCCAGCCGTCGCCGGCCGGATCGGCAGCGGACACGCTCAGCCCGGTGAATGCCTGCGGAGCCACCGAGGTGAAGCGCTCGACGACGACATGGCCGTCAAGCTCAAGGGTCACGTCGTTGGACCCGTGGCCACCCTCCCAGGTGCAGTCCCACGACCCGAGCCAGAACGACAGGTCATCCATCGGCGCATCCTAGCCCCGCCCCGGCTGCGTCAGGGGCCGGTGCTAGGGTCGACGCGTGCCCCCGAACGCCGATGCCCTGGCAGGGCTGAACGACGCCCAACGTGCGGCGGCCGAGGCCGTGCGTGGCCCGGTGGCGATCGTCGCGGGCGCCGGTACGGGCAAGACGACCACGATCACGACGCGCATCGCCCATCAGGTCGCCGGCGGTACGTTCGATGCCGGGCAAATCCTGGCGGTCACCTTCACCGAGAAGGCCGCCCGCGAGCTGCAGCACCGCCTGGCCGGGCTCGGGGTCGAGGGTGTGCAGGCGCGCACGTTCCACTCGGCGGCACTGTCACAGCTGTCGGGATTGTGGTCGACGCATACCGGCGAACCGCTGCCCGCGGTCCTGGACCACAAGGCGCCGCTGATCGCGTCGCTCGCCAACGCCTTACCGCCGCCGCACAAGTTTCTGCCACGACGCGAGTTAGCGGGCGAGATCGAGTGGGCGAAGAACCGCATGATCCCGCCCGGCCGCTATCTTTCCTCGCTTGCCGATCACGAGCCGCCGATCCCCGCCGAGCTGATGCACCGCGTCTATGAGGGCTACGAGCGCCGTAAGCAGACGATGGGGCGCCTCGACTTCGAGGACATGCTCGGGCAGGCGGTGCGCTTGCTCGAGGAGTACCCGGCCGCGGCCGAGCAGGTACGAGCGCGCTTCCACGCCTTCACGGTCGATGAGTTCCAGGACGTGAACCCGCTGCAGGCCGCGTTGCTCGATCGATGGCTCGGCGACCGCGACGACCTCTGCGTCGTCGGCGACGACTATCAGACGATCTACGCCTTCACGGGAGCCTCGCCTCAGCACCTGCTCGGGTTCACCCGGCGGTTCCCGGCCGCGACGGTCGTCCGACTGGAGGAGAACTACCGCTCGACGCCCGAGGTGCTCGAGATGGCGAATCGGCTTGCGACGACGATGGGCGGGTTCCACAAGACGTTGCGGGCGACCCATCCGGCAGGGCCGACACCGGTGACCCTGGCCGTGGCCAGCGACGAGGCGGAGGTGAACGCCGTGGCGACGGCTGTCCGTCGGCTGCACGACGAGGAACGGGTGCCTCTGGAACAGATCGCGGTCCTCTACCGGATCAACGCACGTTCGGAGCCGTTCGAAGAGGCGTTCGCCGCCGCGCACATCCCGTACCAGGTGCGCGACGGCGCGTTCCTCGCCCGCCCCGGGCCGCGATCTGTCCTGCAGCGACTGAAGCGCACAGGTGGCGTGGTCGGGGTCGCCGTCGACGCAATCACCGACGAGCTCGGTTACGACCCCGCGGCGCGCCCCGATGCGATCGAGGAGATCACGAGACAAGCAGACCTCGGCCGCCTGCGCGTCCTCGCCGTTGAGTTCGCATTGGCCCACCCCGACGGCGATATCGCTGCGTTCGCCGAGGAACTGTCGGGTCGCTTCTCGGTCGAGCGCAATGCGCGCGGCGTGAACCTGCTGACCTATCACCGCGCCAAAGGGTTGGAGTTCGACGCGGTCTTTCTGCCACGGCTGCTCGACGGGGAGCTGCCGTTCCGCTCGGGGCGTTCGAAGGCCGATCCAGACGAGGAACGGAGGCTGCTCTACGTGGGGATCACCCGCGCGCGGCGGTACCTGTTCCTCACCTGGCCCACCGACGCGAAGGGCGCGCGCAGCCCGTTCCTCGACGAGCTCGGGGTTGCACGGCAGGCTCCGCGCAAGCCCACTCGCGGACCGCACGTATCGATCGGCGTCGGCGGCGAGGTGGTCGACCGCTTGAAAGGGTGGCGTCGCAAGCGGGCCGAGGCCGACGGCGTGCCCGCCTACGTCGTGTTCAGCAACAAGACGCTGGAAGAGATCGCCTCGCGCAAGCCGCGGGACTGGGCCGATCTGGCCGCGGTCTCGGGCGTCGGACCCGCGAAGCTCGAACGCTACGGCGACGAGGTCCTGGCGATCGTCGCCTCGGGCTGACCGGGCGCTGAGATCAAGAACTGGCGCCTCCTGCAGGTTGCCAAGCGATGCCGAACACGCCGTACCGGTAGACCTTCCGCAGGCGATGCTGGCCGGAACCGTCGGTGCGCATCATCCAGAGCTCGTCGCCGGAACCCTGATCGCGCACGAAGATGATGCGCGATCCATTGGGTGCGTACGTCGCATGTCCGTCGGTACCGGGCGATGACGCCGTCGTCAAACGGATGATGCGATGCGCACCGCTCGGCGCGATGGCGAAGAGGCCTCGCTTCGATCCCGAGCCCCCTTGGAAGATGATCCAGCGGCCGTCGGGGCTCCAATCGTAGATGACCGCATGCACCAGATCGTTGGCAAGGCGGATACGTTGCGAACCGTCTGCTCGCATCGAGAAGATGTCGACCCGATCCCCGTCGGGCACGGCATACGAGATCCGGCCGCCCGTAGGGGACCACTCCAATCCGAAGATCGATCGCCCGGGTGACCGGATCGTTGCGCGGTTCGACCCGTCGGCATCGATCACGTCGATCGTCGTGTCGGTCCCCGTCATGCCCTGCGAGACGAAGGCGATCCGCCCATCCAAGGACCACGTGGGCAGGGTTTCTCGCAGGGAGGCCGTGTTGGTCAGGTCGACGGGCGGATCGATGCCGAACGTCACGGACCAGATGTCCTCGAGACCCGATCGACTGCTGACGAATGCGAGGGTATCCCCATCAGGCCCCCACGACGGGGCGCGATCGTTCACCGCGCTCGCAGACAGGAACGGCAAGATGCGGGCTCCCGGCTTCGGGCGGACCGCGAAGAGCTGCTTCGAGCCGCTCGTCCCCAGCCCCGCGAAGACGACCCAACCGTTGCGAGCGGGGAAGGTGGCGTCGGCGGCGGGAGCAGCGATCCCGACGAGAGCGACCGCGATCAGCGCAACGATCGCTCGCCTCATGCCGTCGACCCACCGTGCGTACGATCGGCACGGCGGCCGATGCATCCGTGCCAGTCCCCTGCTGCAAACGCGCTGGCCATCGTGCTCTCCTTGCAGTCGGTCGGTCCACCGTATCGCTTCTCGCCTCAACGCTCAGCGCCGGATCAGGCTCGCCACCACGTTGATCGTCATCGCGATCACCGTGATGCCGAACACATAGGACAACAGGGCGTGTCGCAGCGCGGCCGCGCGGATCGGCCTCGAGGTGAGGTTCGTGTCGGACACCTGGTACGTCATGCCGAGCGTGAACGCCACGTAGGCGAAGTCGCGGTAGTTCGGCTCCTTGTTGTCGTGGAAGTCGATCCCCCCGCCCTCGTGATAGTAGAGATGCGCGTAGCGCAGCGTGAAGATCGTGTGCACCGCCAGCCACGAGAAGACGACCGTGATGACCGCGACCGTCGTGATCAGTGCCTGGGCCGTGCCGATCTCGGTCGAGGCCTTCAACAAGGTCAG
>JBDUBL010000018.1:0-30453 GCA_040004125.1 Actinomycetota bacterium | reverse complement strand
CTCTCTTCGCTCGGTCACGCCAACATCGCGAGGAGCTTCGTGACGGTGTTCCGGTTGCGTGCGGTCGCTGTGGTGCCGAGCACTCGCTCCAGGTAGGCGCCGGTCAGCTTCGACCGACCGGATCCATTGGGGTAATGCAGATAGACCTCGCGGCCGATCACCGCGAACACGTCGGGCGGCGACCGGTGCGGATCGAGCGCCGCGACCGCCTTCGCAGACGGCCGAGCCGAGAGGAACGCCACGTGCGCCAGCGTCGGCGCGGCGCCCGCGAACGGGTCGGCGGCGAGTACCGACGCGAGCTGCGCCTTCGATCGCACCATCACGCGGATCTGCAGGGAGAAGGTCTTCGTGATCGCGCCCTCGATCCGACGGACGAGCGCAGCCTCGGTGGCCTTGGCCGTGAACACGACGTTGCCGCTTTGGATGTAGGTCTGGGCGCCCTCGCACCCGAGTGCCCCGAACATCGCGCGGAGGTCGGCCATGGCCACCTTGTTGGCGCCGCCGACGTTGATCCCGCGAAGCAGCGCGACGTAGGCGGTCATGCCCGGCTGATGTTGTCGCCCCAGCGACGCATGCGCGCGATGTAGGCACGGCCGGCCTCGACCGATGCATCCGGCAGCTCGATCCCGAGCTCGGTCAGGCGCCGCTGTGCCCAGGCCTCGGCCTCTGCCTCCAGCTCCCACCGACGGCGTCGCCCGCGCTTCGCATGGCCGAGCACGACGTGGCCGATCTCGTGCATGCCCCGGTAGAGGGACCGACGGGTGCCGATCTTCGCGTCCAGATGCACGGTGTCGGCGGTTGCGAACCCGCGACGGTGGCTGCTCCGGTAGCGGCACGGACCGCCGCACCACGCGACATCGAGCCGTTGGAGCTCGTCTTCGAAGACGGCGCGAAGAGTCATGTGACTATTCAGGGGCAAGACTCATCTTGTAGGCCTCTGTGCCGTCCTCTTTGTTGCGAAGAGCTACGTCGGCCGTGCCACCGGCAGCCAGCGATGCCCAGTTCGTGCCGAACCACGCCTCGGCGTCTGCCGGCGTCTCGAACGCCTCCGACGCGCCGGTCTCGACGCCCTCGGCATCGAACAACGCCCACTCGTACATCGCTTCCCCTTCGTTCGTTCGGGGCAGCCTAATGGGTGGCCGTGGGAACGCCCGGGCTGGCGGTCACCACAGGTGGGCGGCTACCCTGTCGGGGTCATGGGCTTCCCCGAACACCGACCGCGGCGGCTGCGGCGCACGCCCGCGCTGCGGGCGCTCGTGCGCGAGACGACGCTGGATGCCGCCGACCTGATCGTGCCGCTGTTCGTGAAGGAGGGCATCGCCGATCCGATCGAGATCGCCTCGATGCCCGGTCAGTACCAGCACACGATCGAGTCGCTCCGGAAGCAGGCCGCAGACATCCGCTCCCGTGGCGTGCTCGCGTTCATGCTGTTCGGGGTGCCGGAGCGCAAGGACGCCGAGGGCTCCGAGGCGTGGAACCCAGACGGGATCACCCAGCAGGCGATCCGCTCCCTGCGCGACGACTTCGGCAACGACGCCGTGATCGTCAGCGACCTCTGTCTGGACGAATACACCGACCATGGGCACTGCGGCGTGCTAACGCCCGACGGCGAGGTCGACAACGACGCGACACTCGAGCGCTACGCGAAGATCGCGCAGGCGCAGGCTGCTGCCGGTGTCGACATGGTCGGGCCAAGCGGCATGATGGATGGCCAGGTCGGCGTGATCCGCACGGCGCTGGACGCCGCGGGCGCGACCGACGTCGCGATCATGGCCTATGCGGCGAAGTTCGCGAGCGCGCTGTACGGGCCGTTCCGCGAGGCGGCGGAGGGCGCACCGAGCTTCGGCGATCGCACCGGCTATCAGCAGGATCCGGCCAACGCCGCCGAGGCGCTCCGCGAGATCCGAGCGGATCTTGCCGAAGGCGCCGACATCGTGATGGTAAAGCCCGCACTTCCCTACCTCGACGTGGTGCGCGCTGCGGCGGAGCTACATGCCGCGCCAGTGGCCGCATACCACGTGAGCGGCGAGTACGCGATGGTGAAGGCCGCAGCCGCGAACGGGTGGCTCGACGAACGGCGCGTCGTGCTCGAGTTGCTGACCTCGATCCGCCGCGCCGGCGCCGACCTGATCCTCACGTATCACGCAGCTGACGCCGCTGCGTGGCTCGCTCAATAGGTGGGCGATGCTAGTCGGAATTTCGTAGGCCTTTCTCGAGCGTCCTTTCTAACGATACGGCAGGGATTGCACGACCAGAGAAGCAAGGTGATGTACAGCTTGGGTTTCCGCCCCTTACCCGGCGTGTCTTATACACGCGTCGGGGACCGGTAAGGGAGGACGTTTGGCCGGTTGCCGTCCGTACGGCTAGATTCATTCGCGGCATGATGCGCCGCGCTCGTTCAGACGCTAGAGGTCGGCATTCTTCGGGCCTTCGGACGGTGCGGCGTTCGCCTCCGATGTCGACCGCCCGTCTGGATCCGTGGTCGCCGATAGCACTGTTGATGCGGGTGACTCGCCGTCAAACGTCACGGCGACGACTCGATAGAAGTAAGTCGTCGCAGAAGCCAAGCCGGTATCCGTGTAGGAGGTCAGGCCCTGGCCGGTCGTCCCGATCCCAGTCCATCCGCTCGTTCCGTCCAGCGATCGCTCGACCCGGTACCCGAGTTCACCGTCCACGTCGCTCCACTCGAGTTCGATGGACGTGGCCGAGCCCGTCGCCGAGATAAACACGGGCGCGGTCGATGTGTCGACCGTCGTCGTGGCAGAGACTATGTCGGAGCGGGAGACGACCTGGCCGTCCACGAGGGCGACGACGCGATAGTAGTACGTCGTCCCCGAGAACAGTTCCACGTCGGTGTATTGGGTCTGCCCACCGCCCGTGGAGGCGACGGGGTTCCAAGCCACGGTGTCGGTCGATCGCTCGATGTCATAACGGGCCGCACCGCTGACCGGCGTCCACTCCAGCCGGATCGCCGTTGCCGACGTCGGGAGAGCGGCTACGGCCGACGGCGCTCCTGCGTCGCTTCCTGCATCCGCCACCGGTGACGCCGACGAGGCCGCTGATGCGCGGGGACTCGCGACGCCCTGCGTCGCCGTCGCTTCCTGCGATGCGGGGTGCTCGGAGCCGGGGTTCGTACCGGACGGGACGACGGTAGCGTCGGTCGGCGCGCCCTGGAACGACGAACCCGCACTCGATGCCTGCGTTCGAGCCGACGGCGCGGCGGCGAGCACCGAAGTCGTAATGACCAACGCGACCAATCCGGCGAACCCGGCTACCAAACGCGGCCAGATCGGGAGGGTCTCGGGCGCATAGGGCAGGCTCACCACGAAGCCCATGCGTTGCAGTTCACGACGCGTTCGCGCGATCTCGAATCGGCGAATCAAGCCGATGAACGCCAGCACGCCGATGAGCAGCACGCTCAGTGCGACTATGCCGAGGAGCATCCAAACGATGGCTCTCACGCAAAGAAACTAACCCATACGGAGATCAGAGCTATCCGCCTTCGCCAAGCGTCGTCGCTCAACTAGAAGTAGAAGCATCCTCGCGAGTGAGTTCGGCTCGCGGGAACCCTACCGGTGGAAGCCATTCTCTCATGGGCGGAAGCAAATGGGATGCCCTGGGAGTCGAGCGCCGTCTACAACATTGCGTGCCGGACCGGCACGCAATCCAACCACTCCCTCAGCAGGCACAAATGGCACAGAAGTTGAGGCGTCGGCCAGTGAGAGGGCACCATTTTCAAGGCCGTCGCCTTCGTCCGCTCGGGCACCCTCCCGGATTGGGGGTACGGCACACTGGGCCGCCCGCCGCCGCTGTCATCGATCCAAGAGGGGTGGCGAACCGGCTAGGGTCGCTGCAAGGAAGAGATGGCGTTCGATGGAGGATGCACATGATGAGCGGCGAGGAGGAAGGGATCAGAGCCATGGTCGAGGCTTACGCTGCGGCCTTGAACAGTTCCGATGTGCAGGGCATCGTGGATACCTTCGCCGACGACGCGGTCTTGATGGATCTCGATCGGCCGACGACCAACGGGCGAGAGCGGTTGCGCGCCGACTACGAACGAGGACTGGATCTGGGGCAGGTCTCTCGCGAATTCCACGTAGACCAGATCCTCGGTTCGGGTGAGATCGCGACGGTGCGAACGCACTCCACCGGATCGCTCACGATCGAAGGCACCGACAAGATCCGGTCGGAGGCCAGAGAGTTGTTCGTCCTGAAGCGGGTGGACGGCGAGTGGAAGATCGCTCAGTACGTCGTGCAGCGCCTTTTGCCGTGAGGCTGACCACTACCGCTCCCAAAGCACGACGATGGCGGCCGGTCGACTCCCTACCGCACTGCCCGCGACGGCAGGAGGTAGTCGCGCGACCGTGTCGCAGGGCATCCGGGCCTGGGTAGACCTCGGATGAAGCCGTTCACTTTCCAGCTCCCGTGAATGTCGGCACGACAGCTGCCTTACCCCGTGAGCTATCAATTTGACAGCGACTCCCCGGAGCGCTTGCGTGCAAGGGCAATGGGTGTGGACGATGGGCAGCGCAACCGTTGACGTCGTGGCCGTTGGGTCTCGGTCGATTGTCGGCCTGAATCACCCCGGGTTTCCTGGCGGCTCCCGACCGTGAGAGGTGTTGGAGCCATGACGACAGGAACCAGGTATCCGCAACAAGTGCGTGAGCGGGTCACCAAGATGGTGCTAAAGCATCAAGACCACAGCCAGTGGGCCGCGATCTGCTCCATCACCGCCAAGTTCGGGATGACGCCCGAGACGCTTCGACGCTGGATCCGCAGGGTCGAGACCCACGAAGGCATGCGCCCCGGTCTCACCACCGCCGAGCTTGAGCGACTCAAGGCCGTGGAGCGGGAGAACCGTGAGCTCCGCAGAGCGAACGAGATCTTGCAGTCGGCGTCGGCTTTTTTTCAAGATCTCTCGCTCTTCTCGAAGCAGGCGGTTCTCGCGGCGCAGACGACGCAACTCCTCACGTTCTTCCGTCGTGAGTCCCGACTTCTCGCCAGCATCGATCTTGGCTTGGTTCACCCAGCTGCGGAGTCCAGTGAGGTGCCAAGCTCATCTGCCACGGCCTTGAGGCTCTTGCCCGAGGACCGGTAGAGGCGTACAGCCTCGGTGCGGAATCATCAGAGAACGTCGAACAGCTCATAGCCGGGCGCCGTCAACGGCCATGGCGCCCCCTGCTCCCACCGCCTGGCGATGTCGAGTAACAGATCGTCGCGGAATCGGGGCCCCGTGACCTGCAGGCCGAAAGGCACGCCGCTGGGATAGAACCCCGACGGCAGGGACAGCGCGGGGTGACCGGTGATGTTCTGCGCTGCGCAGACGTACGGGTCGGCGCCGGTCCCCTCGTCCGGGCCTTCCGCGGGGCACGCGTCCAGCGCCATGACGGGCGACACCAGCACCCCATCGTCACCGAGCAGGTCGTCGAGCGCCCGCACGTACTCGAAGCGGCGCAGTCGGGCGGCCAGGTACTCCTGCATCGAGCACGCGAAGGCAGCCCCGAAGAAGTTGCGGATCGCCGGCGTGAGCGAATCGACGTGCTCGTCGAACCACACCCGACCGAAGCGATACGCGTGCTCGACGCCGCACAGGGTGAACCAGTCGTCGTCGATGCGACGCTCCGCGAACAGTTGCGCCGGCGTCACCGGCTCGATCGCGCGATCGAACACCCCGGCGAACCGGGCCGACGCGGCGGAGAACGGCTCGGCCGACTCGGCGGGCAGCGGCCCGAAGTCGGTGAAACGTTCGATCGAGAAGACCCGGCCGATCCTCCGCTCTCGGTCCGACGGTCGGGTCTGTTGCGCCGTCGGATCGCCCGCCGTCGGGCCGCGCAGCACGTCCAGCAGCACCTCGAGATCGCCAGCGTGCGGAGACAACGGCCCGTCGGTCGACAGATCGATCCAGTCCGGAATCGGGTCGCGGCCGATCAGGCCGTTCGTCGGTTTGAGGCCCACCAGCCCGCAGTACGCGGCCGGGATCCGGATGCTGCCGCCGCCGTCGGTTGCCGTTGCGATCGCGGCCATCCCCGCGGCGAGCGCGACCGCCGACCCGCCGGAGGAACCGCCGCAGGTCCGCTCGCGGTTCCATGGGTTCCGCGTCGTGCCGAACACCGGGTTCGACGTGAAGCCCTCCGCCGCGAACTCGGGCAGATTCGTCTTGCCGACCACGATCGCGCCGGCCGCGCGAAGGCGGGCGACCACCAGCGCATCGGTCACCGCGGCCGGTGCGGCCACGAACGTCCGCGATCCGAATGTCGTGCGCATGCCGGCGACGTCCGTCATGTCCTTCACGAGAAGCGGCAGCCCCGCGAGCGGCCCGGCCTCGTGTCCGGCGGCCAGGGCGTCGTCCAGCGCCCGTGCCTCGGCGAGCGCCTGCTCGGGGCGCAGGGCAACGACGGCGCCGAGCTCGGGGTCGAGCTGCTCGATCCGCTGGAACGACCGGGATACCAGTTCGTGCGCGCCGATCTCGCGCGAGGCAACCTTTGCGACCAGTTCTCGAAGAGCGGTCATCGGAGCGCGAACAGCCCGAGCAGCTCGTACACCACGTTGGCGGCGGCGATCGAGGTGATCTCGGCATGGTCATACGCGGGCGACACCTCGACCACGTCGGCGGCGACCAGGTCGATGCCGGCCAGCGCACGCAGCGTCGCCAACAGCTCCCGACTAGTCATCCCGCCGGCCTCCGGTGTTCCCGTCCCCGGCGCGTGCGCGGGGTCCATCACGTCGACGTCGATCGAGACATACACCGGCGCGTCACCGACCCGAGCACGGAGCTCGTCGGCGACCGATGCCACCGATCGCGTCAGGTACTCGAACGCGCCGACGATCGTGAACCCGAACCCCGCGTCGTCGACGAGGTCCTGAGGTGAGAACAACGGCCCGCGGATCCCGACGTGGGCACAGCGCTCCGATGCGAGCAGGCCTTCCTCATGCGCACGGCGAAACGGCGTCCCGTGCGTGTACGCGGCGCCGAAGTACGAGTCCCACGTGTCGAGGTGCGCATCGAAGTGCACGAGCGCGATCGGGCCGCGCGACGCGTGCACCGAGCGCAGTAGCGGCAGCGCGACCGTGTGATCCCCACCGAGCGCGACGAACGCGGCGGCCGAGCCCAGCACCTCCCGCGCACCGGTCTCGATCTGCACGATCGCCTCGGCGATGTCGAAGGGCGTGCACGCGATGTCGCCGGCGTCGGCCACCTGCCGGCTCGCGAACGGCTGCACCTCCAACCCGGGGTGATATCCGCGAAGCAGACGGGACCCCGCGCGGATCGCCGCCGGTCCGAACCGCGCGCCCGGCCGGTACGTCACGCCGCCGTCGAACGGCACCCCGACGATCGCGATGTCGCATCGATCCACCTCATCGAGTCGCGGCAGCCGCGCGAAGGTCGCGGGCCCGGCGAACCGCGGCACCTGCAGCGGATCGATCGGTCCGAGCGGTTGGTTGCCGCCACCCGTGTGCTGCATCGAGCCCTCCTCACGTCCGGCTGGGCAACGCTACCCGGGCGCTCCTGCACACGCCACCCCTGCTAGCCTCCGCGGGTTCCTCTCAGAGCAAGGAGCAACGGTGGTCGCGGTCATCCTGATCTTCGGTTTCTTCGGCATCGCGCTGGGCACCGGCTGGGTTGCGCAGCTGCTGGCGGGCAAGGGCGGCCGCATCGACTGGACGCAGGCGTTCTGGGTCGGCCTCGCAGGGATGGGCTTGGCCGCGCTCGTCGGCTACCTGCTCGATAAGCACGCGGGCACGACGTTCGGGTTCGCGGGCTTCCTGGTGGCGATCGCATCGGCCGCAGTGATCCAGTGGTTCCTCACCAGCCGCGAGGCGAAGGAGCACGCCGAAGAACGCCACCACGAGCAGGAGCTGACCCCCGAGGGTCTGACCGGGCATCACCAGCCGAAGAAGCACCCCGCCAAGAAGAGGCGGCGTTAGGCAGGGGCCGCTGGCCCCCACTGCACTGCGCGGCGGCGGTACAACGCGAACGCCACGGGACCGCTCGCGATCGGCAGCCAGTACGACACCAACCGGTACGCCAGCGTCGCCAGCGTCGCGGCCGGCCCCGGTACGCCCGCCAGCACCAGCATCGTGGCGAGCCCCGCCTCGACGAACCCGAGGCCGCCGGGCGTCAGCGGGATCATGCCCAGCACCACCGACGCCACGTAGGCAAGCAGCACCAGCGAGGCCCTCGGCCTCGCGCCCGACGCGACCAGCGCGGCCAGCAGCGCCAGGTAATCGAACACGACGTTGCCGGCCGAGCGCAGGATCGCCTGACTCCACCGGGCGCCCAGCGTTCCTCGCACCGTGTCGCGCTCCCGGGTCAGCCGCTGTGGCAGATCGACCATCGGAGTGCGGCGGCGCATCAAGGCGTTGTGGATCCGCTGGATCGCCGCAGCGACCGATGCGATCGGCTTGTCGAGCAACAGCAGCACGGCGCCGCCGCCGACCAGCAGCACGAACACCGCCACGCCCAGCCACGCGGCGCGCGCCAGACCACGATCCACCGTGACCCCGCCCAGGATCGCCGGCACCGCCAGCACCGGCAGCGCGAAGAGCGTGGCGACGTTGATCAACGACGCGGCCGTCAGCCCGGTGCCGATCCGCGCCGCGTCCATACCGGAGGCGACCAGCATCCGGTACTGGGTGGCGGCTCCCATCGGGCTTCCGCCGGGCACGATCTTGCTCACCGAATTGCCGACGACCTGCGAGGCGCCAATCGCGAAATAGCGCCGTGACCCGAGACACAGCCCGATCAGCAGCCAGATGCACCCATAGCTCGCGGCCTCGCAGGCGGCCATCACGAGGAACCAGATGGGCGAGACGTTCTTCAGTTCGTCGACCGAGGAGAACGTCGCGACCAACGACGGCCACACGACGTACAGACCGATCGCCGCGAGCAGGAGCATCACGAGCCGCCCGGGTGTGAAGAGCCGCGGACGTTCCGGGAGCGGTGGAGGGTCGGGAACGGTCCCGGTGGGGGGCGCGTCATCGGGGGGCGGCGGCATCCTGGAAGCCTCCCGGGCGCTCCGCCCATCGTCAACAACCCAGATCGTGTCCGTCCCACTTCTACCGAAAGGCATCCCGATGGCGTAGGGTTCTCGAAGGAACCCTTCGCCAGGAGTGTGCGTTGGCCGCTGTGATGCGCATCGCCGCGTTGTGCGCGGGCCTCATGCTGGCCCTCGCCGGGGTCCAGCCGCAGACGACGGCGGCCAGCTACTCCTCGTCGCTTCGTCGGTATCCCTACCTGACCGACCTCGTGTCGACGAACGTCACGATCAACTGGGCCACGACCACGTCGGCCAGCACCGGCAGCGTGCGCTACGGCCGATCGGGCGTCGAGAGCTGCACCGCCCACACCGTCACCGCGACCCAGACCTCCATCACGGTCGGCTCGACCACCGAATACCAATGGAAGGCCCAGCTCTCCGGACTGTCCACCGACAGCGCCTACTGCTACCGGGTCTACGGCGGAACGACCGATCTGCTGGGCTCCGATGCCTCACCCATCTTCCGCTCGCAGGTCTCATCGGGCTCGAACGCGTCCTATTCGTTCGCCGTCTTCGGCGACTGGGGGGTCGTCGATGGCGGCGGGAACAACGCCGACCAGGCCCGCTTGATGAGCCAGATCGCAGCGAGCGGGGCACGGTTCGCCGTCACCAGCGGGGACACCGCGTATGACTCCGGCAGCCAGAAGAACTACGGGGACCTCGTGCAGAAGGGAACGGCCACCTCCTCGATCTTCGGGCCGTCGTTCTGGACCGTCGCCGGCGATTCGATCGCGATGTTCAACACCCAGGGCAACCACGGTCTGAACAGCGTGCCCCTGGTCAATTGGCCCCAGGATCGGGCGGTCGCAGGGTCCAACGGGCGTTATCAGATGGACACCTACTGCTGCTCCAACGGCACCTCGTCGAGGAGCTACCCGAGCGAGTGGTACGCGTTCGACGCGGGGCGGGCGCGCTTCTACGTGCTTGACGCCGCCTGGAGCAACTCCAACGTCGGGGACACCGACCTCTACGAGAACGATTACGACGCCCACTGGACGTCCAGCCGCGCCGAGTACCAGTGGCTCGCCAACGACCTCGCGTCGAATCCGCGAACGGTGTCGTTCGCCTTTCTCCATTTCCCGCTGTACGCGGACAACGCGAACGAGGGCTCGGACCCGTGGCTCGCGGGTTCGAGCCACCTCGAGGGACTGCTGGCGAAGTACGGCGTCGACATCGTCTTCAACGGTCACGCGCACATCTACGAGCGCAATCGGGCGTCGGCGACCGGCATGCCGGTGAGCTACGTCACGGGTGGGGGCGGTGGCAAGCTCGCGCCCGTCAACCGCTGCAGCTCGATCGACCAGTACGCGATCGGGTGGTCCTATTCCGCGAGCACCCACGGCAGCGCGTGCGGCACGGCACCGCGGCCGAGCACGATCGATCGGGTGTTCCATTTCCTGTTGGTGACCGTGAACGGGACACAGGTGACGGTCACCCCGACCGACGAACTCGGCCGCACCTTCGACGTGCAGTCGTACTCCTTCGGATAGCCCCAGTACCATCCTGCCCCGTGACCACGAACGAGGAGTTGTTCGCGCGTGCCCAGGTCGTGATCCCCGGTGGGGTCGACTCACCGGTGCGCGCATTCGGATCGGTCGGCGGCACCCCGCTGTTCCCGGTTCGTGGCGACGGGGCCTGGATCGAGGATATCGAGGGGGCGCGCTACGTCGACCTCGTGCAGTCTTGGGGCGCGCTGCTCTTCGGGCACGCGCATCCCGCGATCGTGGAGGCCGCTACGCGAGCGGCGTCTCGCGGGACCTCGTTCGGGATGCCAACTGAGGGCGAAGTGGACCTCGCGACCCGCATCGTCGAGGCGGTGACAAGCGTCGAGTCGGTCCGACTCGTGTCCTCGGGCACCGAGGCGGCGATGTCGGCGATCCGGCTGGCGCGCGGCGCAACCGGCCGGGACCTGATCGTCAAGTTCGAGGGCTGCTACCACGGTCATTCCGACGCGCTGCTCGCAAGGGGTGGCGGCAGCGGGCTCGCGACCCTCGGCCTGCCCGGATCCCCCGGCGTCACCGAGGGCGCGGCCAAGGACACCCTTACGGCGCCCTATAACGATCCCGACGCCGTCGCGGCGCTGTTCGCCGAACGCGGCGGCGCGATCGCGGCGGTCATCGTCGAGCCGGTCGCGGCCAACATGGGCGTCGTACCACCCGCCACCGGCTTCCTGCAGGTGCTGCGAGACCTGTGCACCGAGCACGGCGCGCTGCTGATCCTCGACGAGGTGATCACCGGCTTCCGGATCGCCTACGGCGGCGCGCAGTCGGTCTTCAACATCACGCCCGACCTGACCGTGCTCGGCAAGGTGATGGGCGGCGGGTTCCCGTGCGCGGCGTTCGGCGGGCGCCGCGACCTGATGGATCTTCTCGCCCCGACGGGGCCCGTGTACCAGGCCGGCACCCTCAGCGGGAACCCCGTGGCCGTGGCAGCGGGCATCGCCGCACTCGACCTGGCGCGCAGCACCGACCCGTTTCCCGGGCTCGAGGCCACCGCCGAGACGCTCGTGGCCGGGCTGCGTGAACGCTTCGCCGCCAACGGACTCGCGGCCACGATCAACCGCGCGGGGTCGCTGTTCAGCGTGTTCTTCACCGATGGGCCCGTCGCGAACTTCGACGATGCGAAGGCGGCCGACCACAGGCGGTACGCGCGGCTGTTCCACCATCTGCTCGAGCGCGGCGTAGCGCTGCCGCCCTCCGGCTACGAGCTGTGGACGCTTGGGACGGCTCACGGCGACGCCGAGGTCATACAGATCCTCGACGCCGCCGCGTCCTTCGCCGGTTAGCGAACGAGCCGGCGGCTACGCCGCCGGCTCGGGAAGCAACGCCTCTTCGTCCTCGTCGACCATATCCGGCACGAACGCGATCGCGACGGGTATGTCCGACGCACGAGGGGGCGTCCAGTACGGGTCATCGTCGGTGATACCGAACAATTCCCACTGACGCATGATGCACCCTCCTCCAACGCATAGGGACATCCCTTGTATCGACATCCGCACCGCGCCGCGCGTATCCGACCTTCGGCTCGACATCCGCCGAGGGTCTGTCGGCCCGACGGGGTAGGCTCCTGAGCCGATGCCGACCGATGAACCGACCGATCCGCTCGCGCGGTTCGAGGCCGCCGTGCGCGCACGCGTTGGCGCCGACGCCGACGAGTGGCTCGAGGGACTCCCCGACCTGATCTCGTCGGTGCGCGCCACATGGGACCTGCTGATCACCGGTCCCGCACGGGAGGTCGACGCCTTCGGCATGACGATCCCGGCCACGCGCGCCGACGAAGGCGTGCTGCTGCGCATGGCGTTTCCCGACGGGTGGTTCGCCGACGAGACGACGGCGCTCGAGGCCTGGAACGGTGAAGGTGCCGTGCGGCTGCTGGAGTCCGACCCGCGCGGCGCGCACGTACGCGCCGCGCCAGTGCCGGGCACGACGCTGGGCGCCGAACGCAACGCGATGCGCGGTCTGCGGCTGATCGCAGAAGCGTTGCGAACCCTTTGGATCGCGCCGCCGCCCGGCCTGCAGACCCTGTCGGCCGAGGTCCGCGAATGGAACACGGAGCTGGCATCGCGCTTCGAGGCGGCCCACCGACCGTTCGAGCGACAGCTCTTGTCCGACGCGCAGCAGCTCCTCCGCACGTTCGGTCCGACCCAGACCGCCCAGGTGCTCTTGCACGGTGACGCCCGGCTCGACGCATTCGTGATGGACGGCGATCGCGCGGTCGCGATCGATCCGAAACCGCTCGTGGGTGAGCCGGCGTTCGACGTCGCCTCGCTGCTGCGCGACACGCCGGCCGACCTTGTGGCCGACCCAGTCGCGGGGCGCCAACTCTTGCAAGGGCGGCTGGACCAGCTGACCGATCAGCTCGACGTCGAACCCAGTCGAGTCAAGGGGTGGGCCTTCGCCGTGGCCGTCGACACCGGATTGGTCGCCTACGAGGGCGGCGACCCCAACGGCGGTGACCTCATGCTGGAGGTCGCGCGTCTGTGTCAGTCCCTGACCGTGTGAAAGGGAACCGACCCAGGCGGCGCTCGGTGCCGTCGCCGAACGCGACGACCTCGGCCGACAACGCGACGCTCGCCACACCCTCGGTGTCGACGAGCCGCGCCCACGCCCGCAGCACGTCCCAGACCGCGGGGGCCGGCGCGTCGGGGTAGACGAGCGACAGATGGGCGCGCCATGAGGCCGCCCCGATGTCATCGCTGTAGCCGGTGGGAAGACTCGCGGCGGCGCACCGCTCCCAAAGATCACGCAGCGCGCCCCTGAACCCATCGGACATCGCCAGGCTCACCATCGGGACCGGTTCCTTACCGTCGAAGAGCTCCAGCACCTCCGCGCGCAACTCGATCGGGCCGGTGGCGGCCGCCCACGCCTCGACCACCTCGACGATCCGCGTCTCATCCACCGAGTCGATCGGCGACGCTGTCGATCCGAACGCCTTCAGCGTGGCGTGCGCCGCGGGCACGATGGCGTGAGCGCCGCCGAGCCGATCGAGTACCTCGCCCTGCCACCGGTCGAACGCGTCGGCGAGGTCGGCCACCGGGCGCAGCAGCACGTACGCGCTCGCGGGCAGCGCCGCCAACCGGACCGGGTCGTGCAGGATCGGCCGATCGGAAGGGACCGTGCGATCGGTCACCTTCCACCACTGGACGCGATCCTCGTGGTTCAGCTCGAGTTCGATCTTCACGAGGCCGCCGGCCGCGATCACGTCGCCGCGCGTCGGCGCGTCCACCTCGAGTGACTCCATCACGAGCGCGCCGTGCCGCTGGACCGCGGCGGCCGCCTCGGTGGCGCGTCGGTCCAGCGATTCGTCGGCGGCGACGTTGTCCGCGAACAGCTCCTCGGCCGCGTCCTCGCGCCAGTCGTTGGCAAGGGCGACCGCGCTCTCGGCTGCGGCCGTCAACGCGGGCGTCGCCCGCAGCCCGGGCTTCGGCGGCAGCGCGTCGAGATCAGCCAGGACCTCGAACGCCTCGACGCAGGCGGCCTGCATGTAGCCGTACGTGACGTTGGACAGCGCCACCACGCCGACGCCGCGATCTGGCATCCAGCGCATGTGCGAGCCGTAACCGGGCAGGCCGCCGCTGTGACCGACGACGGTGCCGAGACGCTCGTCTATCCGCACACTGAGCCCGATCCCGTACCCGTAGGCCTGCACGCGCGCAGGGCCATCGGGTCGAGGCCGCTCCTCCTTGACGTCGTCGAGGCGGCGTGGCTGCTGCATCTCGCGGCGCGCCCAACGTGGCAGCGGGCCGTCGTCGGGATCGTCGCGCGGCGGGAACGCGTCACAGAAGAACGCGACCCACCGGGCGAGATCGGCGACCCTCGTCCAGAGCCCGCCCATCGGCGCGATCGTGCCGTCGCCGAGTGGCTCGGGCTCGGCCACCCACGCCTCGTCCTCCCAGCGGTATGGCTCGGCGACGTCTCCCGACGTCGGACGCACCCAGGTCGTGGCGGTCATGCCAAGCGGTTCGAGCAAGAGGTCCGTCACGACCTGCTGCACTGGAACGCCCGCGACCCGCTCGATCACGCGACCGACGAGACCCCACGCGAGGTTGGAGTACTCGAACCGCAGACCCGGGGTCCAGACGAAGGACGCCCCCGCCGCGATCAGGGCATCCATCCCCTCCGGCGGCAGATCCAGGTGTCGATCCGCCCACGGATCGTCGCTGGGCAGCCCCGACTCCATCGATACCAGGTGGCGTACCGTCAGGGGCGGCGCATCGGTGGTCGGTCCCCGCCACGCCGCCAGCTCGGGCACGTAGGTCGCCACCGGCTCGTCCAGCCGAACCCTCCCCTCGACCACGAGCATCATCAGCGCCGCACCGGTGAACGACTTCGTCATCGACGCGATCCGGAACACGCTGTTTGCGTCGGGCGGCGCGTCCTCGCCGACCCGCAGCGAGCCGACGCCACCGCTCGCGACCAGCGCGCCATCGCGCACGAACCCCCAGGCGATGCCCGGCGCTCGTGTGCGCAGCGCCCAACGCGCGAAGACCTCTGCTAGCGGCTCGGAGGGCTCACCCATGACGCGGCAGCCTACCGGCCGCGTCGTCTCACTTCTTGACGGCCTTGTCCTTCAGGATCTCGCGCACCGCGTGATGGCCGGGCAATCCGGTGACGCCGCCGCCGGCGTGGGTGGCCGACGACGCCTGATACAGCCCCGCGATCGGCGTGCGGTAGTCGGCGAACCCGACGGCCGGACGCATGTGGAACAGCTGGTCCACCGTGAGCTCCCCGTGGAAGATATTGCCGCCGATCAGGTCCCAGCCTTCCTGCATCTGCTTGGGGCCGATGATCTGACGAGCTTTCACCGAGTCCTTGAACCCGGGAGCCACATCGTCGAAATGCTGGATCAGCCGGTCGGCGTAGGCTTCCAGCTCGGGCCAGTGATCGTCCTCGTCGTCGGCCCAGTCCGCCGGCACCCACTGGCTGAACATGGACACGGTGTGGATCCCCTCGGGCGTGAGCGTCTTGTCGACCACGGTCGGGATCTCGGTGTCGCTGAAGGGCACGCGTGCGGCCTGGCCGAATCGCGCGTCCTGATACGCCTGCTCGAGCTGCTCGACGTCGTCGAGCAGCTGGATCGCGCCGCCGTGGATCTCGGGGTCATAGTCGGGGTTCGCGGTGAAGGTCGGCAGCCGGTCGATCGCCAGGTTGATCTTCACCGTGCCGCTGCGCGTCTTCCAGTTCTCGATGTCGGAGACGAACTGCTCGGGCAGCTCGGTACGCTCGAGCTGCTGCAGGAACGTGATCTTCGGGTGGATGGCCGTGACGATGAGCGGCGCCTGGAGTTCCTCACCGGACTCGAGCACCACGCCGGTGACGCGGCCGCCGTTCGTGACGATCTTCTTCACACCGGCGTTCACCCGCACCTCGGCGCCGAAGAACTTGGCCGACTCCTCGCACGCCGTCGCCACGGCGCCCATGCCGCCCTCGATGAACCCCCAACTCGCGACCTCGCCGTCGCCGATGTCGCCGACCGAGTGGTGCATCAGGACATAGGCGGTGCCGGGCGCGTCGGGGCCGGCCCAGGTGCCGATGATCCCGTTGACCGACATGAACCCCTTCATCTGTGGGGTCTCGAACCAGCGGTCGAGCAGGTCGGTCGCGCTCATCGTGAACAGCCGCGTGATGTCGGCCACGGTCTGCTCGTCGACGTGCTTGCGCAGCGCCCACCCCAGTTGGAACACGTCTTTGATGTCGCCGAACTTCTTGGACCCGATGTGCGGCGGGGTCTTCATCAGCATCGGGCCCATGATGTCGGCAATCCGGGCGACCCAGTCGTAGAAGGCGAAGTACGCGTCGGCGTCCTTCTTCGACAGCTGCTCGATCGACTCTCGCGTGATCCGCTCGTCGGTGTGCTGGATGATCGAGCCACCGCCACGCATCGGCATGTACCCCTGTCCGAGCGGCAGCAGCTTGAACCCGAACCGCTCCAGCTGGAGTTCGCGCCGCACCGACGGCGGCATCAGCGACATCGTGTAGCTGAGCGTGTTGACCTTGACGCCGGGCAACTCATCCGGCCAGGGCTCCATCGTGTCGGCCGCGCCGCCGGTCTTGTGCCGCTTCTCCAGCACGACGGTCTTGGCACCGTGCTTGGCCAGGTAGGCCGCGGCGACCAGCCCGTTGTGGCCTCCGCCGATCACGATCGCGTCGTAGCGATTCTCGTTCACGTTTGACTCTCCGTTCAACCCGAGGGCCGGAGGCTACACCCTCCCTCGAGCCGACGGGTAGTGGGCACGTTCCTGCAACGAACGACGCGTGCGGCCGCACTGGAGAGTACCGAGAGCGAGGAGGTACCAGTGACGACCGAAACCGCAACCTTCGGGGCAGGCTGCTTCTGGGGCGTGGAGTGGGTGTTCCGCAAGGTGCCGGGCGTGATCGACGCCGTCAGCGGCTACAGCGGCGGAACGACCGCCGACCCCAGCTACCGCCAGGTCTGCAGCCATCGCACCGGTCACGCTGAAGTCGTGCAGGTCACGTTCGACCCGACGGTCGTGACCTATGACCAGCTGCTGCAGGTCTTCTGGGCGATGCACGACCCGACGCAAATCGACCGGCAGGGGCCCGACGTGGGCGATCAGTACCGAAGCGTGATCTTCGCGCACACGCCCGAGCAGCTCCTGGCCGCAACCGAGTCGCGCGAGAAGGTGCAGGTCGCCTTCTCGCAGCCCATCGCGACCGAGATCCAGACGCTGAGGGCCTTCTATCCGGCCGAGGGCTACCACCAGCGCTACTACGAGGGCAACGGGCATACGCCGTACTGCCACGTGTTCCCGGCAGACGTCGTGGCGCAGCTGGGGTTGGGCGCGCCCGCCTAACCCCGAAAGCCGGTCAGTTTGTGCGAGGAATCGCACACCGGCTGACACCGCGAGGCGCCGCAGCGGCAGAGCGACCACCGGTCGCGACCGCTCAGCGGCGCCTCGCCGTACGTGAGCTCGACGTCGCCGGCAACGCGGATCGGACCGTTCGGCTTCAACGCGATCGCCGGCGGTCCCGACGGGTCGGGCACGTCCCAGAGGAACGGACCAGGCTCGGGGACCTCAACCGGAACCTCCTCGAAGCACGCGTACGGCGGGGTCTTGTCGCACAAGGGCATCTCGCTCGATCGCCCGCACCGGCAGAGCGCGTAGCTCGACCCCGTTTCGATCGAGGTGAGCGAGAAGCCGGCCTCGTCGTGCTCGAGCCTCGAGGCCGGCACGCCGTCGACGAGCATCGGGCCGCCGGGCACGATCCGGATCCGCATCGGCGAACCATAGCCCACACGCGTGTGATACTCGCCGCCATGGCTTCTCCGGCAGCGTCGGCACGCCTGCGGGTGCGGATCCGTGACGGCGAAGGCCCGCCGTACGAGCAGCTGCGCGAAAGCATCCTGCGCCAGATCGAGCGCGGCACATTGCTCCCCGGCGATCGCCTGCCGCCGGTTCGAGCCTGCGCGGTTGAGCTCGATCTCGCGCCCAACACCGTGGCCCGCTCCTACCGAGCGCTCGAGCAGGATGGCTGGCTCGTCGGACGCGGTCGCGCGGGCACATTCGTGTCCGACCGACCCCCGCGGCAGGTGGCCCCGGCCGAGGACGCCCTCGGTCGGGCCGCCGACACCTACCTGCGACGCGCGGCGCAGCTCGGCTTCGATGTCAACGATGCGCGCCGGGCGCTTCGCGACCGGTCCCCGAGCTAACTCGACCGCGCCCGCGGGAGAGGATACACTCCTCGAACGCATGTTCGACTCCCTTAATCCCGAGCAACGCACGGCCGCGACCCACGGGGAAGGCCCGCTGCTGATCGTCGCGGGCGCAGGCACGGGCAAGACCACGACGCTCGCCGCTCGGGTGTCGTGCTTGCTCGAACGTGGCACCCGGCCCGAGCGCACCTTGCTGCTGACCTTCAGCCGTCGAGCCGCACGCGAGATGCTCGAGCGCGCCGAACGCCAAGGCGGTCACCGCGACGCCGGGCGCGTCTGGGGCGGCACGTTTCATGCGGTCGCCAACCGGCTGCTCCGGATCCACGGCCGAACGCTCGGCCTGTCCCCCGGCTTCACCGTGCTCGACCAAAGCGACGGAGCCGACGTGATGAACCTCCTGCGGGAAGAGCTCGGGTTCGCCACCCGCGATCGTCGGTTCCCCAGGAAGGAGACGCTCGCACAGATCCACTCGCGGGTGGTCAACGCGGGCGCGAAGCTGGACGCGGTGATCGAACGTCACTACCCGTGGTGCATCGAGGAGACCGACGGCATCCGCGACATCTTCCGAGCCTACGTCGCGCGCAAACGCGAACAGCAGACCCTCGACTACGACGACCTCCTGCTGTTCTGGAAGGCGCTCGCGGCGTCACCGCAGACCGGCCCACAGGTCGCCTCGATGTTCGACCACATCCTGGTCGACGAGTACCAGGACACGAACGCGCTGCAAGCCGACATCCTCGAGTCGATGCGGCCGGCCGACACGCCGCGCAACCTCACGGTGGTCGGTGACGACGCGCAGGCGATCTACGGGTTCCGAGCGGCGACGGTGCACAACATCCTCGCGTTCCCCGAACGATTCCCGGGCGCCACGATCGTGAAGCTGGAGCGCAACTACCGTTCGACCGCGCCGATCCTGGACCTGTCCAACGCGGTGATCGCGCTGTCGCCCCAACGTCACGAGAAGACGCTGTGGACCGAGCGGACCGATGGCAGGACCCCCACTCTGCAGGCGTGCTTGGACGAAAACGATCAGGCCGATGCGATCTGCCGCTCGGTGCTCGCCACCCGCGAACGCGGCACCCCGTTGAAGGAGCAGGCGGTGCTCTTCCGCGCCGCCCACCACTCCGACCTGCTCGAAGTCGAGCTGCTGCGCCGAAACATCCCGTTCGTGAAGTACGGCGGGCTGAAGTTCCTGGAGGCCGCGCACGTGAAGGACGCGCTCGCGATGCTGCGCGTGATCGAGAACCCGCACGACGAGGTCGCGTGGTTCCGCGTGCTGCAGCTGCCCGAGGGCATGGGACCGGCCGCCGCGAGGCGCGTGATGGATCAGATCGGCGTTCGAAACGATGCCGTTTTGCCATTCGTCAACTTGATTGACCATTCACTCGAGGTGCCGAAGGGCGTCGGCGAAGGTATGCAGCAGCTTCGTGGCGCGCTCGCCGGGTGCGCCGATGAGGAGGTCCTATCGCCGAGCGCCCAGCTGGAGCGCATCCGCACCTACCTCGAGCCGGTGATCACACGGAAGTACGAGTCGATCGCCGCACGTTTGGCCGACCTCGACCAACTGGCGCTGCTCGCCCGGGGCTACGAGGCGCGCGGCCGGTTCCTCTCCGAGCTCACGCTGGATCCGCCGGCATCGACGTCCGACCTAGCCGGACCGCCGCTCCTGGACGAGGACTACCTGATCCTGTCGACGATCCATTCCGCCAAGGGTCTTGAATGGGATGCCGTCTGTGTGATCCACGCGACGGACGGCTGCATCCCTTCCGACATGGCGACCGGGGACGACGAGGAGCTCGAAGAGGAACGCCGGCTCCTGTATGTGGCGCTCACGCGCGCCCGCGACGAGCTCACGATCACCTACCCCCAGCGCTATTACCGCCGGCAGAAGCCGCGCGACGATGTCCACATGTACTCGGTGGTCTCACGGTTCCTGGACGTCGACACCGTGCGGTCGCACCTCGACGAGCGAGCGCCCTCGATCGACGTTCGGGAGGACGACGTCGCGGCCGCCACCGGAACGGCAAGCGTCGACGAATACCTGGCGGAGCTGTTCGGCTAGTTCCCGAGCAGGCTGCCGATCGTGCCACCGACCGAATCGCCGCCGTTGCTGCTGCTTGCCTGAGGCAGGTACGGCAAGAGCGAATGCGCCAGGTTCGCGATCGGCAGCGTCTGCAGCCAGACCCTGCCCGGCCCGGTCAGCGTCGCGAGGAACAGCCCTTCGCCGCCGAACAGCTTGTTCTTGATCCCCGGCACCATCTGGATGTCGAAGGCCATCTGCGCCTGAAACATCCCGACGTGCCCCGGATTCACTCGCAAAACCTCACCCGCCTGCAGATCCCGGACGATCACCTCGCCGTCGAGCTCGACCCAGGCCTGGGCGGATCCACCGAGCTTCTGCAGCAGGAAACCTTCGCCGCCGAAGATGCCGGCGCCGAGCTTCTTCTGGAAACCGACCGTGAGCTCGACACCCTCGGTCGCGCACAAGAAGCCGCTCCGCTGGATCATCAGCTCGCCGCCCGGCTGCACCTGCACCGGCATGATCTGGCCGGGCATCTTGGTGGCGAACGCGACCTGGCCGGGGGCGTTCGTCACGCCGAACTCCGTCATGAAGATGCCGCCGCCGCCGACCGCGCGCTTGAGCACGCCCATCATGCCCTTGGCGCCGGCGGTCTGGGTGGTCGTCACCATCTCGATCTCAGAGGACATCCACGACATCTCGCCGGACTCCGAAACGATCTTGTCGCCGGGGTTCAGGGTGATCTCCAAGACGGGAAGAACGGTGCCGTGGATCTGTGCGTCCATGCCGGGCCTCCTCGAGGGCAGCTACCCTGGGAAGCCTATGTCGCCGCACGCCTTCCTCTTGGACCTCTACGACACCGTCGTCCACGGCGACTGGGCGGGCTGGCGTACCGAACTCGCGTCCCTCTCCGGGCTCGATCCCGATGCGATCGGGATGGCCTATCACCTGACTAGGGAGGCTCGCAACGTCGGCGCCTACGCGACGCCCGAGGACGACATGCGAGCGCTGCTGGAGGCGGCGGGGATCGCCGACCCCGATCCAGCGCTCGTCCGTCGATTGGTCGAGGCGGAAAGCGCGTTCGGGGGCGATCGTGTGCAGCTTTACGACGACTCCCTGATCACGATCGCGGCCTTGCGCGCTCGGGGCGACAAAACCGCATTGGTGAGCAACTGCTCCTCCGGCACCCGAGCGATCGTGGAACGACTCGGGCTGGTCGAGGCCTTCGACGCGGTCGTGCTGTCGTTCGAGCTCGGTGCGCGCAAGCCCTCGGTGGCCATCTACCAGGAGGCCCTGCGGGGACTCGACGCCGACCCCATCGACGCGATCTTCGTCGATGACCAGACGGCCTACTGCGACGGCGCCCGGGCGCTCGGGATCGACACCCGGCTGATCGTCCGCGACGGCGCCGAGCCCGCTGAGGGGTTCGCTCCCACGACCAACGGCCACACGGTGATCGCGGACCTCACGTCGCTGCTGTGACGCTCAGTGGCAAGTGCCACTGCCCTGATCCACGAAGTTCGGCTGTCCGTCGGCCGGCATGAATCGCCAGTCGTAGCCACCGTCGCGAAGGGCGAGCTGCAGGAACCCGAATCCGTTGGACCAACCCTTCTCGAAGGTGGCCGGCCGCGTGCTCTTGGATCCGAACCCGTTCAGATTGCGGCCGCCGCTTCCAACGATGAACTGCCGGATCCCGTTCGGGTCGGCGTTGCCGTTCGCGTCCATCGGCGCCCACCGCGAGTAATTGTGGTTGTGTCCCGACAGCACGACGTCGGCGTTAGCGGCCGATAGCAGATCCCAGAACGGCTTCGAGCGCAGCCACTCGTAGTCCTCGGTCCAGCTTGCGTGCTGGTACTTGAGCCAGTCCCACCTCGGGTGGTGCCAGTACGCAAGCGTGCACTGCGCGTCGCTCGCGGCCAGGTCCGCCCGCAACCACTCGTACTGCGGATCGCCGGGCCCGCACCCGGTCACGGCCGAACAGATCGCGGAGTTCAACGCGACGATGTGCCAGCCGCCCAGGTCATAGGAGTAGTAGCCGTCGGGCTGCTGGTCGATCCGGCCGAAATACCGGTAGTAGCCGGCGGCGTGGGCGGTGCCGTAATCGTGGTTGCCGGGGACGGGCTCGCTGATCGGTAAGAGCCCACCGAAGTACCGGTCGTAGTTGTCCACGAAGTCCTGATACCGCCCGTACTCGTACTGGACGTCGCCGAGCACGAGGAACCGGTCGTAGTTGCCACGCGCAATGGCGGCGGCGACGTCGTCGTATTGACACACCTGCCGGTTGTTGCCCGGCGGGTTCTTGCACGCGATATCGCCCACGGCCGCGATGCGGACCGGGCGCGGCGACGCCGGGGCCGCAACGGGCGCGAATGTCGCGGCAGTCAACGCGAGGGTGGCAACCAGCACGGCGATGGGCTTGCGTGACACGAGTCCCTCCCAGGATCCGAGGAGGCGAACGTTAGCCGCAGCGACCGGAACAGGTCAATCGGCCGGAGGGCTCAGGACAAGGAGAGCAGCACGATCGCGGCGAACAAGCAACCCGCCGCCGCGATCGTGGCGCTATGCCAGATCTCGTGGAATCCGAACGTTCGTGGGAACGGGTTCGGCCATTTGGTCGCCAGCACGAGCGCGCCGACCGTGTAGAGCACGCCACCGGTGATCATCAGCACCAGCTCGGTCGTGGTCAGCGTGTGGATCAACGACGGCAGCGCGAAGACAGCAACCCACCCGAGCCCGATGTACAAGAACCCCGACAGGACGTTCAGGTCGGTCCGATACAGCTTCGTGACGATGCCGGCTGCGGCGCCGATCCAGACGGCGGCGAGCAACACGAGCGACGCCGTTCCCTGCAACGCGAGCAGGCAGAACGGTGTGTACGTGCCCGCGATCAACAGGAAGATCGTCGAGTGATCGAGCCGGCGCATGCGCTCGTGCGCGCGCTCGCTCCATTTCCCGAGGTGATAGGAGGCGCTGACGCCGAACTGCGAGAGGAGCGCGAGCCAGTACACGATCGCGCCGGCACGCGCGACTGGACCCGGCGCGATCGCGATCAACCCGATGCCCGCCGGGATCGCCATGAAGAACGCGATCTCGTGCAACCGGCCGCGCAGACGAGGCTTCGGCCGTCGATAGAGGGGAACCGACTGTGCCATACACCCAGCGTACGACGGGTTCAGCAGAGGTCGTCGATGCAGGCGGCGATCGACTTGCGGATGCCTGTCACGAACGGAACCTCTTCCTTCGTGTAGCGGCGCGCCTCGGTGTTGCGCAGCATCCGGATCACGTCGACGATCGATTCGAGCTTCGGCGACTCGAACGCAAGGATCCACTCCCAGTCCCCGAGACCGAAGGCGCTCGTCGTGTTGCCCACCACCTCGGGGAACTCGCGCCCTGTGCCACCGTGATCGCGCAGCATCGCGGCGCGTTCCTCGGCCGGCAGCAGGTACCACTCCGCGGTCCGCACGAACGGGTACACGCACAGGTAGTCCTGCGGCGGGTCGCCCTTCGCGAAGGCAGGCTGGTGATCGGGGCTGAACTCCGCGGGCTTCACGACGCCCATGAACGTCCAGGTGAGATCAAGATAGGTGCCGATCTCGGTGCGCCGGAACTCGACGAGAGCCCGCTGCACGTCCTCCGCGGTTGGCCCGACGAGCCAGAGCATCAGGTCCGCGTCGGCACGGAAGCCGACCGTCGAGTATGAGCCGCGCAGCGTGACGCGATCCGCCAGACGCTTCACGAGGTCCTCGAACTCGCGGGTCACGCGGGCGCGGTCGTCCGGGTCGGCGAACACCGAGCGCGCCTCGGGGTCGGCCAGGAACACCGGGTACAGGGCATACAGCGTGTCCGTCATGTTCGGGCCTCCTGTGCGAGGTAGGTGGCGACCTGCTCGGCGGCGGTGCCGGCGGCGCGCACGCAGTCCGAGATCCCGACGCCGTCGAGCGATTGCCCCGTCACGAAGATACCCGCCGGCAGGCTGGCACGGATCTCGGCGACGTGGTCGAGGTGCCCGACCAGGTACTGCGGCATCGCCGCGGGCCAACGCACGACCGCGGCGTGCTCGGGCCGCTCGGGCAGCGGCAGGAGCGCGGCGAGATGGCGCGCGCACGCCGCGATCAGGTCCTCGTCGGGCGCATCGACGATGTCCTCCTCGCCGGCCGCGCCGACGAAGCAGCGAAGCACCGCCCGGCCGCCGTAAGCCGGGTCGGGCCACTTCGCGGAGAGCCACGTGCAGGCGGTCATCGGCGCCGCACCGCGCGGCACGACGAACCCCGACCCGTCGGGCAGATCGGTGGCGGTGCCCTCCGGATACACGAACAGCACCGCACCGGTCGAGACGAATGGGATGTGGGCCAGCAGCGGCGCAACGGCATCCCGCGACAGCAGCGCGGCGGCGGCCGGGGCATCCACCGTGATCACGACCGCGTCGGCCTCGATCGAACCGTCGTCGGTCAGGATCTGCCAGCCACTCGCCGTCGCCTCGATCGCCGTCGCCCGCGTATCGGTGTGCACGCGGTCGCCCGCCTGCTCGGCAAGGAGCTCGGTCAGCCGCTCGACCCCGGCGCGCGGCCTGAGGAACATCGGCCCGCCGACGCTTCGCCGGCCGTTGCGCGACGCCACCTGCGCACCGCGAAGAAGCGAGCCCTGGGCCGCCTCCCACTTCTGCAGCTCCGGGAAGGTCGCCCGCACCGACAGCTGGTCGACATCGCCCGCGTAGAGCCCGCCGAGCAGCGGTCCGATCGCGAGGTCGGTCGCCTCGTCCCCGAGGCGCCGGCGCAGCAACGATCCGAGCGACTCGTCGGCATCGGCGCGGCGCTTCGGCTTCAACAGATCGAGCAGCGCGCGACGCCGGCCGCTGCGCGAGAGGCCCGGCCAGCGGAACGCGTCGCCGAGGTCGCCCGGGATCCCGAACGCGGTCCCGGTGGGGTACGGCACCAGCCCGGTGGCGGTCCACAGGAACGCCCCCGATGCGCGCGGGGACACCAGTTCACCGCCGATCCCGAGCTCCCGGCACAGCTCGACCGCCCATGGCTTGCGCGCGAGGAACGAGTCGGGGCCTGCAGGCAGCCGCAGCCCGCCGACGTCAACGGAACGAAGCTTCCCGCCCGTGGTCGCCGCAGCCTCCAAGACCGTGGCCTCGATGCCGGCGGCCTGGAGCCGATACGCGGTGGTCAGCCCCGACACACCACCGCCGATCACGGCGACCCCGCTCATCCCGCCTCACGTTCGGTGCGCTCGTGCACCAGGTCGACCAGCCGCTGCAGGTGCTCGACCGGCGTGGTCGGCAGCACGCCGTGCCCGAGGTTGAAGACGTGGCCGTCGCGCCCGTCGGCGCGAGACAGCACGTCGAGCGCCCCGGCCTCGATCGCCTCCCAGGTGGCGAGCAGCACGGTGGGATCGAGATTCCCCTGCACTGCGCGAGCGGCCTGGCCGCCGACGCGCTCCCAGGCGGCGTCCAGCGGCACGCGCGCGTCGATGCCGATCGCGTCCCCACCGGCCTCTGCCATCGCACCGAGCAGCTCACCCGTGCCGACCCCGAAATGGATCGTCGGTACCCCGAGATCCGCGATGCCGTCGAACAACCGCCGCATGTGCGGCTGCACACGCGCGCGGTAGGTGTCGGGCGCGAGCGCCCCGACCCATGAGTCGAACACCTGCAGGGCGCTCGCTCCTGCGGCGGCCTGCGCCCGCAGGTGTGGCACCACGATGTCGACAAGCGAGGCCAGGAACCGGTCCCACACCGCCGGCTGGCTCCACAGCAGCGCCTTCGTACGAGCGTGGTCGCGCGACGGGCCGCCTTCGATCAGATAGCTCGCCAACGTGAACGGGGCGCCGGCAAACCCGATCAGCGGCACCTCCAGCTCTTTGGCGAGCAGCCGCACCGTCTCCAGGACGTAGGGCTCGTCGGCCTCGGGCTCCAACGGACGCAGCCGCGCAAGGTCAGCGTCGCCGCGGAACGGCTCGTCCAGGATCGGCCCGCGACCGGGTTCGATCCGGATCGGCACGCCGATCGCGACCAGCGGTACGACGATGTCGCTGAACAGGATCGCGGCGTCCAGCGGCATGCGGCGCAACGGTTGCAGCGAGACCTCCGCCGCCTGCTCCGGGCTGCGGATCGTCTCGAGGATGTCGCGGTCGCCGCGCAGCTCGCGATACTCGGGCAGGTAGCGGCCGGCCTGGCGCATGAACCACACGGGCGTGCGATCCACGGGCTCGCGCCGCAGCGCGCGGAGGAATCGGTCGGAGCTCACGACCCGCCAGGATACGGACCGCGGGCCGCGATCAGGTCAGTTCGTAGCCTTCCACGACAGGAGCCGGCTGGTCCACGACGATCCGTTGATGCTTCGCGCGAACGGCCTCGTACGTGACGTCCACGAGGCGATCGATGTCGAAGGGCTTGACCAGGTACGCGACGGCGCCGAGCTCGCGGGCACGCTGGATGTCGTATGGGTTGTTCTTGCCCGAGCATATGATTACCGGCACCGGATCACCGAGGGCGTGCAGCCCTTCGAGGACCTCCCAGCCGTCGACACCGGGCAACAGAACGTCGAGCAGGACGGCATCGGGGTCCTCGGCCTGGATCCGCGCGATCGCCGTGCGGCCGTCGCCGGCCAGGATGGGCTCGATACCGGATGCATTCAGGTTCACACGAAGGATCACGAGGGTGTCGGGATCGTCTTCAACGATCAGCACACGCGGGCGGTGGATTCCCATCAGCCAGCCTCCCTGCGCGGACGCAGCTCGAGTAGCGCGGCGACGTGCGCGCGCTCGGCCTCGTACAGACGCGCGTTCGCGATCGCGAGGGCCGCCTGCTCCGCGAACACCGCCAACGCGCGCAGGTCGTATTCGGTGAAGGACCGTCCGAGCGGCGCGTTCACGTTCAAGACCCCCTGCAGCTCGGCGCGATGCACGAGCGGCACCGACATCGAGCTGTCCACGTAGTGCTCGCGCTCGGTCAGACCCGGGAAGCTGTCGGCGTCGGCCTGCCCATCGATCAACACGGGCTCGCGACGCAGCGCGACGTGCCCGGCGACCCCGTCGCCCAATCGGACACGATGCCCCGGTGGCACGACGCGACCGAGCACGGCCTTGGTCACCAGATCGGTCTGCTCGACCAGCATCACCGATCCGCCGGTCGCGTCGAGCAGCTCGCAGGCGCTGCGCAGGATCGTGTCGAGCAGCTCGTCCAGCTCGAGCACGGAGTTCATCTGCTTGCCCGCATCCAGCAACAGCGAGACCTCGTGCAGGCGGTTCGTCAGCGCGGCGGTCAGCACGCGCTCATCGGTCAGCGACCGCGCCAGCCGCTCCAGGGCCGATTCCTTCTCGAACGCCCACAGGAAGAAGAGCCCCGCGATCACGAGCACGCCGATCTGGGCGCGGCCCGCACCGAACAACGCCGCTTGCTGATCGGGCATCAGGGCCAGGACGACCACGACGAAGGCGACGGCGGCCAGACCGGTCGCGGTGCGCAGCCACAACTGGCGACGGCGCTGTTCGACGGCCTCTAAGGAAGGCGTCTGGAACTCGCGCAGACCCGCCACACGGGCATCGCGGCGCGCGTGGTCCGGCTCGGCAGAGAGGTGCCTTCTGAACAATCTTGCTCCATCGCGCTTGGGGGACGGATCCTCTATCGGTCGCCATCGGCGGGAGGTGGATAGGGCGCAGAGGGGCCCCCCGTTGGGGGGACACGGTGGTCCGCTACCCGGGGTCGATCGGGCGGAGTTCGACCATGCTCTCGCTGATCCGCGTCTCGAAGGTCGGCAGCGGGGTGGCGGCAGGGGGGCGCATCACCCTGCCATCGGCCAGGCGGAAGACGCTGCCGTGGGCGGGGCAGGTCACCGAGGGGTCGGTGCCGGCCTTCACGACGCCGCGATCCAGCGGCGCCCCCTGATGGGTGCACCGGTTCGCCACCGCATAGAGCCGCTCTTCGGTCCGGTACAGGAGCACCTTGCCCCCTTCCAGGGTCACGGTGGTGCTCTTCGCGAGGGGCACGTCGTCGATCGGGATCACCGGGGTCCAGTTGCCCATCCGTGAACGATACGCCTCCCAGATATTCCCTATCTAGTACATTTTCGCTATGTTCCCTCGGGGGACGGACAGTGGCCCGGGAGGCCTACGTAGGAAAGGGGAGCTTTGACCAGGAGTCGTCGACGCAAAGTGCCCCGCAAGGCGTTCGTCCTTGGCCTCGGTCTTGCCGTGGTCGGGTCGGCCTTGGCCGCCGCTCCCCTGAGCGCGACGCCGATCACGGTGCGCTATCCATTCGACCGCCAACTCAAGCTCGTCACGACGCGCGAGCCAGACGTGCCGCTCGAGGTCCGCAAGCTGGTGATCAGCCCCGGCTTCAAGGCCGTGCCGGACATCGCGCCAGCCGCCATCCACTATCCGATGTACGCACTGACGAGCAGGATCTCGCAAGGGGCGGGAGCCCTCTTCGGGGTGAACGGTGACTATGGGACACCGCTTCGCCAGCCGGTACACGATCTGATGATCGACGGCGAATTGTGGACCACCGGGCAGACCCAGGGCAACGCCGCCGCGTGGAGCGAGGACGGACGCACCGCTTACATCGGTCGTCCGCGACTGCGGATCCGAGCGCTCAGTACGTCGAAAGCGTCCCTCTTCGACATCAAAGAATGGAACGCGCACCTGCCGACGACCTCGACCGTGGCCGGGTACACATCACGCGGGGGAATCGTCACCGTGCCTCCCGGCGTCGCCAGCCCGTCCCAACAGGATCCGGTGTGGTGCGAGGCGCGCCTGGAGCCAACGAGCGGACTGCGTTGGAGCGGCGCAGCGCGTACCTCGATCGTACGGACGTACAGCGTCACCACCCAGCCGGACCCGTGCCAGGGCACCTCGCTGCCGGTCGGCACGACCCCCGGTGCGGTGGTCCTCGCGTCCGAGTACGCGTCGTCGGTCAGTAACGCCGTGAAGAACCTGAGTGTCGGGCAGAGCGTGAAACTGACTTGGACGTTCGCCGGTTGGCCCGGCGTCACCGACGTGATGGGCGGGGGCCAGATGCTCGTCGACCAGGGCGTGAACATCGCCCCGCCCTACGTCAGCGGTTCGCCCCACGTGCTCGACTACAACCCGCGGACGGCGATCGGGATCAAGCGGGGATGCTCGGATCTGAAGCGGAAGACGGAATGCAAGATGTATCTGGAGACCGTCGACGGTCGGCAGGCGTCGACCAACTGGTCGGTCGGGGTGCGGCTCCCGTGGCTCGCCGATTCACTGATCCAATCGGGTGCTTGGATGGCGTTGAACCTCGACGGCGGCGGTTCGGAGACGATGTGGACCAGCCAAACCAACTCGGCCTATTGCCAGGTCTTCCCGGCCGTGGGCGGCTGTCTCGTTCAACGCCCCTCGCAAACAACCGGCGAGCGCGCGGTGCGCTCGGCGATCGTGGTCTTGCCAAGCGCAGACACGGGGGCTCCAACCAAGCTTCGATAGACCGGCAGTCTTCAGATTGTTCCGCGGATGAACGCGGTGCTAGCGTCCGCGATGTGCCGACCATCGAGCGCGGAGGCGTTCATCTCTTCTTCGACGATGCCGGCTCCGGCTTGCCGGTCGTGTTCCATACCGGCGGCGCCGGGAGCTCGGCGATGTGGCGCGCCGGCGGGTACGTCGAACGACTCTCGGGGTTCCGGAGGATCTTGTTCGACCATCGGGGGCGGGGGCGGAGCGATCGGCCGACCGACCCGGCCGCCCACAGGGTGTCGGAGTACGTCGACGATGTGTCGGCCCTGGCGGAGCATCTCGCCCTCGAGCGCTACGCGTTCTTCGGCTACTCGTTCGGCGGTCTGATCGGCTTGGAGCTCGCCGCGCGCGACCCCCGCGTCGCGGCCCTCGTCGTGCTGGGAACAATCTTCGACCCTCCCGACGTCGAGCCGACCACCTCGGTGTATGACGAACCGGTGCGGGTCGGAGGGATGGAGACGGTCGTCGACACGATGGAGCGGGACGAGGGCCTGGTGCTCCCGGGGTGGTTACGCGACGAGTTCCTCAGCACCGACCCACGGCAGTTCGTGCTGACGATCGATGTGAACGCCACCGATCCCGATCCGTGGAACGCGCTCGAGACGATCCGTGCGCGCACGGTGCTCATCGCCGGCGGTGACGAGGACCCGAACGACGTCCAGGAGGTCATGGCGCGACGGATCCCCAACGCGCGGAGTGTGCACGTCGCGGGTGTCGGGCACGTCGGCGCGTTCCTGCGGCCCG
>JBDUBL010000074.1:0-9868 GCA_040004125.1 Actinomycetota bacterium | reverse complement strand
TCGAAGAGCCATGGCAAGGGCGGGCGCTCGGCATGGGGGTCGTGGCGATGGAGCGTTTCGACGTATCCCGCGAGGAGTTCCGCGACGCACTGATCGCCGCGATCGCGGCGCACCCTGCCGATGCCGGCGAGACTGCCGCGACCGCGTACTACGCGGCATGGATCGACGCGCTCGAGAGGGTGCTGAACCGGCGCGCCTTGTTGGGCGCCTGACACCCGCTGCGTCGACATCGCATGAGGCCGGTCACGAAGGATCGCCTGGTTCGGGTCCTCTTCGTCGTCGGCTTGATCGGGGCCGTGGTGATGATCCCCGTGGGCCTCATTTCCAGCAGCCCATCTCCGACCAGCTACTACCTGCAGATCATGCTCGGGGTCGCGGTCGCGAGTTACTTCGTGCTGGGTGCCCTCATCGTGCGGCGTCAACCCGGGAACACGATCGGATGGTTGTTTTTCGCCCTCGCCTATTCCGTCGAGGTCTGGATCCTGACGTCGGCCTATGCGATATACGGGGTCGCGTTGCATCCTGGCTCCCTGCCCGGAACAACCATCGTGGGGTGGATCGGGCATTGGTCGGCTGTTCCGCTGTTCGTGTTGTTCATCCCGATCTTCCTGCTGTTCCCCGACGGGCACCTGCTTTCGCCTCGGTGGCGTCCGGTGCTGTGGATCTGGGCGGTCGGATCATCGATCGCCGTCGTGGGCTTCGCGCTGTCCCAGGTCGCCTTTACGATCGGAGACGGGCTCTGCCCCCCACGGCCGGGCGACATCGTCGCCTGTCTTCACAACCCGATCGTGCTTCGTGGTCTCGGATCGACGATCGAAGCGGTCACCGGCGTCGCGGGGTTCCTCACCTTCTTTACGGCACCTGCAACCTTGGTCGCGGTCGTCCTCCGGTTCCGGCGAGCCCGCGGCGAGGAGCGTCAGCAGATCAAGCTTGTCTCATTCGTGGGCATCGCGTTCTTCCTCAGTTTCTTCCTGTTCCTCCTGCCGTTTGGCAATCCATCAGCGGACAGCGACCTGGCGTGGGTCGCGACCCTCGGGTTCGTGCTCACGTCCTCGATCCTGGTGCTCGGGCTGCCGATCGCGTGCGGCGTCGCGATCTTGAAGTACCGGCTCTACGACGCAGACGTCGTGATCCGCAAGACGGTCGTGTTCACGTTGGTCGCCGGAGCATTGCTCGCGCTGTACCTCGCGGTGCTGGGGCTCGCGACGGTCGGTCGGCTCTCGCGCATCGCCGTCGGCGCGGTGTTGCTGGCCGTCACGTTCAACCCGGTGCGTCGTGCGGCGCGCTCGATCGCGAACCGCCTCGTCTACGGCCGTCGCGCGTCGGCCTACGAGGTGCTCTCGGAGTTCTCGGGGCGGGTGGGGGAGGCCTATGCGAACGAGGACGTGTTGCAGCGGATGGCCTCGATACTGGCCGACGGCACCACCGCGACCTCGGCCCGGGTGCTCTTGCGGGTGGCCGGCGACCTGCGAGAGGTCGCTGCGGTCGGGGAGCCCGGGGCCGACGAGCACCTCGTGCCGGTGATCCACCAGGGCGAGGAGCTGGGCGCCCTGGCCGTCACGATGCCCGCGAACGACCCGTTGGATCCGGCCCGAGAGCGACTGGTCCACGACCTTGCGTCCCAAGCCGGGCTCGTGTTGCGCAACGCTCGTCTGATCGAGGAACTGCGCGCCTCGCGCCAGCGTCTCGTGGCCGCGCAGGATGCGGAGCGGCGCAAGCTCGAGCGAAACATCCACGACGGCGCGCAGCAACAGTTGGTCGCGCTGACCGTGAACCAGCGGCTGGCGGCGGGGCTCGTGGCCAAGGATCCCGAACGCGCGGTCGCGATGCTCGAGCAGTTGCAGGCTGACTCCAATCAGGTGCTCGAGGACCTTCGCGACCTGGCTCGCGGCATCTATCCGCCGCTGCTTGCCGACAAGGGCCTGGTCGCCGCGCTCGAGTCGCAAGCGCGCAAGGCGGCGGTGCCCACGACGGTCGAAAGCGACGGTCTGGGTCGCTATCCCCAGGACCTGGAGGCCGCCGTCTACTTCTGCACGCTCGAGGCGCTCAACAACATCGCGAAGTATGCGGAAGCGAAGAGCGCTCGTGTGCGGCTCGCAGCCAACGACGGTCACCTCGTCTTCGAGGTCGCCGACGACGGGAGAGGGTTCGATACCGAAAACACCGGCTACGGCACGGGCCTGCAAGGCATGGCCGACCGTCTCGACGCGATCGGGGGCAGCCTGGCCGTACGCTCCGCACTCGGCGACGGCACCACCGTCACCGGCCAGATCCCGACGAAGAACACTGCGTGAGTCGGGTTCCTAGAGGTCGCGAAGGATCGCCATGCTTGGCTTCCGCGTCGCGCGGAGCATCCCGACACCGGCGACCGCGATGGCCGCGCCGACCGCGACCAACAGCCCGGTGAGATACGCCCAGGGCACCGACAGGTGCTCGGGGGGCGGGTCGAACACGCCGGTCAGGATCTTCACGATCACCTGCGCGATCCACCAGCCGGCCAGCGCGCCGAGCGTGAGCCCGCCGACCGCGACGAACGCCGCTTCGCTCCACACGAACCCGCCGAGTTGACGCCGTTTCGCGCCCAGCGCCGATGCGATCGCGAACGTTCGGCGTCGCTCCGCCAGGCCGAGTGCCAGCACCAAGCCGGACGCGCCCGCCGCGAGCAACAGCGCGAACACGAGCTCGAGCTTGGTGAGACCGGCCAGATCGATCGCCGTGAGACCCGACAGCGTGATCTGCTGCTCGGTGACGATGTCCTTCACCGTCGCGCCCGAGGCGGGGCCGAGCAGTCGCTGGACCTCCGCGGTGACCGTCGGCGGCGACATGTCCGTGCGGATCAACAGCACCTGGGCTGCCGATGACCCCGTGGTCTGGGCGACGTAGTCGGCGTTGGTCACCAGGAATGAGTCGTGCGGCGCCGTCGGGAACTCGCGCGCGACACCCACGTAGGTGAACGGCACCTGGTGATAGGCGTGATCCGAGGCGAACTGCAGCCGCAGGTTGACCGTGTCGCCGGGCTGCAGTTGGAAGTCGTGCACCGTTTCCTCCGACACGAGCACGCCGTTGGGGGTGGCCGCGAGGGTCTGCAGCGTCTGGGCGGCGTCGCCGCCGGCGAAGAACGCGTTGGACATCGAGGTTGCCTGCCCGATCGTGGCCGGGTTCACCCCGTAGAGGTCCTGCAGGTCGTTGCCGACGTAGGCGAACCGGTGCTGCATCGGCTGGATCGCGGCGACGCCCGGCAGCTTGGAGACGGCATCGGCGATCCCCGCCGGCAGTCCCGCCGCGGCTGCCGTGGTGACCGTCACGTCGGCGCCGTTGGATAGCTGCGCGTCGACACGCGATTGCGAGGCATAGGTCGTGTTGAAGATCGCCACCGAGATGGCGAACGATGCGGTCAGGCCCATCAGGACCAGGCCGCGAGAAAGCCCTCTGCGCTGGCGCGACATCGAGGCGGCGACTACGCCGGCCAAACGGTGGGCGAAGGGCCGGGTCGCGACCCGTAGCCATCCGCGCCCGCGGCGCAGCAGCGCCGTTCCGATCCGCCACATCAGCAGCGCCGTGCCGATCCAAAACAGCAGCGGTGCAAGCAAAGTGAAGTAACTCACCGAGATCGTCGGCACGCCCTCAGGGGCGAGCACGACCTGGTAGCCGCTCTTGACGGCCTGCCAGTAGATGAGACCGCCGAGCCCGAGGAAGATCACGTCGAGGTACACGCGCGCCCATACCGGCCGGCGCCCCATGCCCGTCGTGACGCTCGCCTGCGCCTCGCGCACGCTCAGCGTGCGGACGTCGCGCCACGCCGGTAGCACGATCGTTGCGACCGACAGCGCCAGCCCGAACACGACGGCGATCGCGGCCCAGATCAGCCCCTGCGCGGTCGTCGCGCCGAAGCTCGATGTCCCGAACGCGATCCGTCCGACGGCCGTGGCGGCGATGAGCCCGACCACGGTCCCCACGATCGCGACCAGGATCGCCTCGGTCGTCGCGAGGCGTACGATCCGTTTCGGGGAAGCGCCGCGAACCCGCAGCAGCGCCTGTTCACGACGCCGGCGCTCGCGGCCCGAGGACGCGATCACGCCGGCGAGCAGGGCCGCGATGATCACGCCCGGCAGCCCGAGGAACAGGAACAACATCTGCGCATAGATCGCATCGGCGCGGGCTCCGTCCAGCTGTGCGGCGAGGTTGTTGCCGATCAAGCCGCCGCCCGCGAGGTCCGCCTCGAGATTCTTGGCACGCCCGATCACGTCGGTGAACGCGGCGCCGGGGTCGGCGGGCAGATCGTGGGAGAGCTGCACGTGGATCTGGGTCGAGGCGGTGCCCGACGCGGCGTGGGCGAACAGCGTGTTCCACATCGCCTGCGGTAGCAGCACCACGTTGTCCGGAGGCGCGGTCGGCGTCGTGCCCGGCGCCACACCGATCGACTGGAACAACGAGTCGGCCGCCGGAAGGTCCACGACGCCCGCGACGGTGACGGTCGTCTTGGACTGACCCGGGCGAGCGATCGCGATCGTGGAGCCCACGGATGCGCCGAGGTTCGCCGCCGTCTGTTGTGCGAGCAAGACGCCGTCGGCAGCGCCGACCAGCGGGCGGATCTCACCGGGGAACGTCGTCGCATAGTCCGGTGGCACGCCGAGCACGACGCCCGGTCCCGTGGTCTGTACCGTGCCCGCGTTGCGCGACGTCAGGCCCGAGGTGTCGGCATAGCCCACGGGCAGCGACGCTGTCACACCGGCCGCGGCGGCCACGACGGTCGAGGCGTCGGCCTCCGGCGTGCCCGGCGAGATCTGGACCTGCCAGTCGACGGGCACCGCGCGAACCGCCTGCGAGGTCATCGACGCACGGCTGGCGGTGAAGAACGTGCCGAGCGCGGCGAGCAGCAGGACCGCCAGGGCGACACCGGCCGCCTGTCCGATCATCCGCCCGGTGCGGCGGCGGAGCAGACCCGCGAGCCAGGTCAGGCCGAGCATGCCTGCTCCGCCGTTCGCAGGATCCCGTCGCGCATCGTCCAGTGCGCCGCGAGACGGTCGGCCACCGATGCGTCGTGCGTCGCGACCATCAAGGCGGCTCCCGCCAGGGCGGCGACCGTCAAGATCGCATCGAGGAGGCGCCCGCCCGTTGCGCTGTCCTGCTGGCCGGTCGGCTCGTCGGCCAGGACCAACCGCGGCGAGCCCGAGAACGCGCGGGCAAGCCCCGCCCGCTGCGACTGTCCGCCCGAGAGCTCCTCGGGCAGCTTGTCGGCCAGCGCGTCGACTTCGAACATCTGGAGCAGGTCCAGCGCCGCAGCGGTCGCCTCGGATTCGTCCTGCCCGCCCAGGATCGCTGGCAGCGCAACGTTCTCCGCGACGGTCAGCGGCGGCAACAAACTCGGGCCTTGGAACGCCATCGCGACCGGACCGGGGCGAAGCGACCCGCGATCGCCGATGGCTGGCCATGAGATCGACCCCGACGTCGGCGCGTCGAGACCGGCGATCAGGTGCAGCAACGTGGACTTCCCGCTGCCCGACGGTCCCGCGAGCGCGACGGTGTCGCCCGTGAGCACCGTGAACGTGGCCCCCTGGACCGCGATCACGCGCGCGCCGCCACCGCCGTAAGCGCGGCCGAGCGCATCCGCACGCACCAAGGTCTCAGGCATCCAGGATCCTGCCGTCGTGCAGATGGACGATCCGATCGGCCTCCAGAGCAGCCCGCGTGCTGTGCGTCACGATCACCACGGCGTTGCCGGACTCGGCGCGACGTCGCAGCAGATCCAAGATCAGGCGCTCGTTGGCCTCGTCGACCTCACCGGTCGGCTCATCTGCCAGCAGGAGGGGCGGGTCGTTGGCCAAGGCCACGGCCAGACCCGCGCGCGCGGACTCGCCGCCGGACAGTGTCGCCGGGCGGGCGTGCGCACGTTCGGATAGACCGACATCGGCAAGCAGCGACGCGACGGAGGATCTGGCGCGACCGATGTCGCGCACCAGCGTTTGGGCGGCGCGCACGTTGTCGCGTACGTTGAGGTGATCCAGCAGGTTGCCCGATTGCTGCAGCACGCCGATCCAGCGCGCGCGCAGACCCGCCCGCTCGGCCTCGGGGCGCCGGGTGATGCGCGTGTCCGCAACCGAGACGTACCCGCCGTCGGGCTCGTCGAGCCCGGCAAGACACGCCAGCAACGTGGACTTGCCACTTCCCGACGGGCCGACCACCGCCAAGATCTCGCCGACGGCGACCGTGAGCGACACGCCTCGCAGCGCGAACGTCTCGTCGTCGCCCGCGTGATAGAAGCGATAGAGCTCGCTCGCCGCCAAGACCCTGTCGGCCGCCCGCGGGGCGGCAAGTATCGCCGCCATCATCAGCCCGTCTTGAGACTGTCGGTGACGACCTTCCAGGGGTCGACGTTGTCGGCGCCCACGGGGGACAGCAGTGTCAGCGTGGTCCGGGTCCCGGCGTGGAACAGCTCGTAGCGCAAGACATCGAGCCGGTATTGCTTGCCGGTGACCGGATTGGGGTCGCTGTTGGCCTGATACGAGATGAGCACCGCCGGCCCCGCCGGCAGCGTGACCTCGGTGACGCTCACGAGCTTGAAGGCCCGTGTGCTCGCCGCCAGCGCGGCGACGTCGGTCTTCTTCGCGTCGGTCAGGCTGACCGGGCTTCCGGGCTGCGCGTCCACCTGGACGGTGTTGAGCTTGTCGGTGAAGGTCACCGTCGTGCCCTTCGTGGTTCGGCTCCAGCCCTCGGGAACGGTCACCGTCCAGCCGCCTTTTGCGGCGTGATACGGGACGAAGGCCGTGTTGTCCGGGATGTCGCCGGGAGGGTTCGACTCGACCGGCACGGCCGGTTCCGTGGATACCGGCGCCTCTGTCGGGGAAACGATCGGCGAGCCAGAACCGGTGCGGGACGCGGACGAGCTCGGGTTGGCGACGGCGGCCGTACTCGTCGTGGAACCCGATGAGCACGCCGAGAGCAGGGCAGTTCCGATCAGCGCCACCCCGGCGACCATGGTGATTCGTCGCATCCTGGGCTCCCATTCTTCGTTCATGACCTCCGGTGTACGTCGCCGATGATGAGGAAGCGATGAGAACGGGGACGGCGGGCTGGATCTCTCACGCAACTCTCATGAAGCGATGCGACACTGGCCGGCGGAGGCGCCGATGCGGATCCTGTTGGTGGAAGACGAGATCAAGATGTCGCGAGCCGTTCGCCGTGGCCTGGAGCAGGAGGGCTACGCGGTGGATGCCGTGGCCGACGGAGACGATGCGGTGCATCGGGCGCTCTATGAGGACTACGACGCCATCGTCTTAGACGTGATGCTGCCCGGCCGTGACGGGTTCGCGGTCTGCCGAGAGCTGCGCATCAAGGGTCGGTGGGCGCCGGTGCTCATGCTCACCGCACGCGACGGTGTGGAAGACCGGATCCGCGGGCTCGACGCAGGCGCCGACGACTACCTGGTCAAGCCCTTCTCGTTCGGTGAACTCCTGGCGCGGCTGCGTGCGTTGGTGCGCCGCGGCGCGGCGGAGCGACCGACATCGCTGGCGACCGAGGACGTCGTGCTCGATCCGGCCGCCCACACGGTCAGTCGCGGCGGCGAGCCGGTCGAGCTCTCCTCGCGCGAGTTCGCGTTGCTCGAGTTCCTGTTGCGCCATTCGGGCGAGGTGGTCAGCCGCTCGCGGATCCTCGAGCACGTCTGGGACGTGAACTACGAGGGGTTCTCCAACGTGGTCGACGTCTACGTCGGGTACCTGCGCAAGAAGCTCGAGGTCCCGTTCGATCGTCCGTTCATCCGCACCGTCCGCGGGGTGGGCTACGGGGTGGGCCTCGCGTGAGCCTGCCGATCCGCGCGCGGCTCACGCTGTGGTACGTGGTGCTGTTGGCGGTCGTGCTGTTGGTCCTCGGCGGCTTCCTTACGTTGCGGCTGCACGCGGGTCTGATCCGTGGCTTGGACGAGAGCCTGGCGACGCGCGCGGCGCAGATCTCGCTTGGCCTGCAGCACGGCTGCGAGGGTGAGTTCCAAGATGTGAGCGACGCCTCGCTCGTCGGCCTGCCGCAGGGGGAATCCGGCGCCCAGCTGCTGGCACCCGACGGCAGCGTGTCGGAATCTGCCGGTGATCCCGCCGCCGATCAACCGCTCCTGTCGCCACAGCAGGTGGCGGATGTGCTCGGGGGCTCGACCCTGCGGATGACCGTCCCCGCGAGCGGTGACGCCGAGGGTTTCCGGGTGCTCGGAATCTCTTCGGCCAGCTGCCCCGGGGTGATCGTCGTGGCGACGTCGACCGACGAGGTGCAGCGCTCGGGGCGGGAACTGCTGATCCAACTCGTGATCGGCGGGCCGATCGCACTGCTGGTGGCCGGTGTCGGTGGGTGGTGGCTGGCCGGACGGGCCCTCGCCCCGGTGGCGCGCATGACGCGGGAGGCCGACACGATCGGGATGGACCGACTGGACGAACGGATCGAGGTCCCGCCCGCGACCGATGAGATCCAGCGGCTGGCCGTGACGTTGAACGCGATGCTGGACCGGCTGGAGCACGGCGTGGAGGACAAGCGCCGCTTCGCCGCCGATGCCTCCCACGAGCTGCGGACCCCGCTTGCGGTCATGCGGGCCGAGCTCGACGTGAGCCTGCGCGACGGGGATCTGTCCGCGAGCGCCCGCGATGCGCTCGAAAGCGCGCAAGAGGAGGTCGAGCGCATGCGCTCGATCGTGGAGAACCTGCTGATGCTCGCGCGCGCCGACGACGGATCGCTCGAACTGCTGCGCACGTCGATCGACCTGGCCGAGGTCACCGACGCCGTGGCCCGCAACGCCTCGACCCTGGCCCGGCCCAAGAACGTCTCGATCGTCACCGACGGTCCGAGCGTCTCGGTGCGCGCCGACCGCGCCCGGATCGAGCAGGTCGTGATGAACCTGGTCAGCAACGCGGTCCGGTTCTCACCGGTGGGCCGGCGTGTGGCGGTCACGACGTGGGCCCGCGACGCGGGGGCGGGGTGCACGGTGACCGATGAGGGGCCCGGCGTTCCTCCGGAGCTTGCAGGCCGGGTCTTCGATCGGTTCGTACGCGGCGATGCGGCCAGAGCCAACGACGGTGGCAGCGGCCTGGGGCTCGCGATCTGTCGTGAGATCGTCGCCGCCCACGACGGTCGCATCTGGGTCGACGTGCGACCGGGCGCCGGTGGCTCGTTCTCGCTGTGGCTCCCGGCAGAAGATCCTGCCGACGCCTCGGTGTAAAGAGGAAGGCCCGGCGAAGCCGGGCCTTCCTCGTCGTGCGGGACGGCAGGGGTTACTCCTGTCCTTCGAACTGGTGGTCGACGTTTCCCGCCGGGTCCGCGTGGCCGCCGGGGCCGTCGGACGCATCGGTGGACTCGCCGCCCGTGTCGGCACCGGTGGTCGTCTCCGAGGACGTGGCGGGTGCGTTCTGCGTCGGTGTCTTCGCAAGTGCAGCTCCGCCGAGCGAGGCAAGCCCCAACACGACGACCGCTGCGATCGCGATCCGCTTCATCTTCATCTGTGATCACCTCCTTCCCTTCGTCTGCCCCCCAGCGTGCGAGTTCGACGATGAGCTCTCGGTGAAACGCCGATGAGATCCGATTCATGAACCCGCGTTCAGCGTGGCTTCAGACTCGGAGGCTCAACATCGTGTGAGCTTTGTGCGCGGGATGTGAGGGGCGGCGTCTCATCGATTTCTCATAGAGCGCGTTGCAAGGTGGGTGCCCATCGCACGCGACCAGGGGGCTTGATGCTGACGTCCATCCGAACCGCCGCACGCCATTTCGCTCGTGGCCCGTGGCTGCCCATCGCGCTTGCGTCGTGTCTGTTGGCTGCGTGCACGAGCGCCACGACCTCGGGTGCGGCGCCGCCGAGCACATCCGCGTCGGGTGTGCTGTCGCCGACCCCGACGCC
>JBDUBL010000073.1:0-10074 GCA_040004125.1 Actinomycetota bacterium | reverse complement strand
CGGGCGAGCGCTCGGGCGAGCGTCGTTCTGGCGGCTCCGAACGTGCTGCTACCGTGGGGAGATGTCGCTGTGGCTGCTGATCCCCGGTGCCCTAGTGCTCGGCTATGTCGTGTGGCGGCTGGGGATGGCCACCCTGCGTGCGCTGTCGGGACCGCCGCCGGGTTCCCTCGACACCGAGCCGGCACCGACGGTCGCCGAGGATGTCGACGATCTCGACGTTTATCTCATCTGTGACGAGTGCGGCACGGAGCTCAAGGTCTCGCGGCTCGGCGAGCTGCAGATCCCGCGGCACTGCGGCGAGAAGATGCAGGTGGTTCGGCGCGGCGCCGAGGCGTGAGCGGGCACCGCCGCAAGCGTTTTCCACCGTTCGGCACGCCGGTATCCACACGGTTATCCACAGCAGATGCCAGGGTTGGTCACCTCCAGAAGGAGATGCCGAAGAAGCCGCCGGCGATCAGCCCGAGCCCGAGCCACATGACCCCGGGGTTCATTTCGTTGCCGCTTCCGCGCATGAAGTTCCAGACGATGAGGATCACGCCGGCGGCCATGATGACCAGCATCACGGGGGCATACCAGCGAGGGCTCCCCTTCGAGCGCTGCTTGCGGTGGGGGTGCAGCTCGTAGCGCTGCTTGCTCGGCTTCTTGCGACCCTTGGACTTCGGCATCGCGGCTGATGGTACCGGCTAGACAGGCACGATGGTAAGGGTCGAGACGGTCGCGGTGGTGAAGCCTGCGGGCTTGGTGTCGCCCGCCTCATAGAGCGCGGCCTGGTCGTTCCAGTGCGGTGAGGCCGGGTTGCCGCTCGTGCCTGTCGGGAGCACGCTCGCGCTCCGCTCGAGGTCGGCCAGATCGTAGATCGCGCGTACCGAGGGGATCACGCCCGCCCGGTAGCCGAGCAACGGATCGAATCCACCCTGGGCCACCGTTTGGCTGTCGCCCCCCCAAGGGATCGTGGCGGCGGTGAAGACCTCCTCCAACCCCGGGATGCGGGCGAGCGGGTGCGCTAACACGAGCGTATGCATCTCACCCCAGGCTCGGCCGGTGACCTCCGCGATCGCGTCGTCCAACGCGGCGCGCAGCGCGTCGGGGTCGACCTGATCGGCCAGCATGTTGGGAAGCACCCGGCACAGGAACGTCTCGCGGAACCCTTGATAGGCGGCGAACACCTCGAGCCCCATCCGCTCGGCGAACAGCCGCCGCATGATCGCACTGATCCACGCCTGGAAGAGCGCCGCCGGATGCGAGCTCGCACGCAGGTCCGCGTCCCACGGTCGAAGCAGGTCGAGCGCGTCACGCTGGGCATCCGTGTGCGGCTCGAGCGCGCAGAGCTGCGCGAGCAGCGGTGGCACGGCAAGCGAAACTGTGTCGAGCTGGATCGCGAGCATCGAGGCGACGTCGTGGCGGTCTCGCGCGCCGAGCAACGCGAGGATGCGATCGCGACGGGTCGGCTCGTGGAAGTCCTTGGTGATCAGATGCGGATAGCCCGCGGGCTGGATGTCATTGTTCGCGGTGGCGATCCAGCCGCGTTGCGGATCGAGTTCCCACGGCAGGTCCTCTGGCTCGATCCACCCGACCCACTCGTGTTCGTCGTCCCAGCCCGGCACCGGGCGCGTGCCGTCGCCGGCCGCGCGGATCGGGTGGCGGCCCGTGCACTGGTAGCCGATGTGGCCCTCGACGTCGGCGTAGACGAAGTTCTGCCCGGCACACTCGACCTGCAGCATGGCGGTGCGGAAGGCCTCGAAGTCGGGCGCCTGCGCAACTTCGAGGGCGAGCGACGGCCGCAGGGTTGCGTCGTGCCCTGCCCAGCGCAATGCATAGGTGCGATCGAGCGGCCGGTACCGCGTGTGCAGCATGCCGGCGACGCCGTGCGTCAGGATCGGTCCGTGTCGGGATTCCCGCACGGTCTGGATGCGGGGTTCCGGCTCGCCCCGGACCGTTATGGCCTCCTCGTGGATCATGAGGGGCAACCAGCCCTCGGCGGTTCGCGCCGCGGTGCCGTCGTCGTCGAGCTGCTCTTCGTAGAGATCGGCGACATCGCCCGTGACGTTGGTGGCGCCCCAGGCATGGTGCGGCGTGGTGCCGAGGAAGATGCCCGGGGTGAACGGCGCCGCGACCCCGCGCGCCTCGTAGCCGGGCGCCCGAAGGACGAGCTCGAGCCAGATCCCCGGCTGGGTCGCGAGGAGATGGGGGTCGTTTGCCAGGAGGGGACCGCCACTGGCGGTATGGCGGCCGGCGATGACCCAGTTGTTGGAACCCACGCCACCGCTGGCCGGAGCGACCGGCAGGAGCGTGTCTGTGACGGGGCGCCCGAGACGGTCGTCCAGTTCCGCCCGTAGCAGCTCGGCTTCCCAGTTGTTCGACAGGTTCCAGGCCAGCAACGCGAACGCCGCGGCGTAGGGCGCGGCGTCGTCGGGCAGATCGGGTTCCAGGTCGAGCAGTTGGTACTCGACCGGCTTGGCCGCCATCGTGTCGATCCATGCCCGTACGCCGGCTCGGAACGACGCGTGCATCTCGTGATCCAAGTCGGTCCACGTGTCCTCGGCGTGGCGCACGCCGGCCCGGTTGAGGCCGATCGTGCGTGTGAACACGTCGTCGTCATACGTCTGCTCGCCGAAGACCTCCGACAGTCTCCCGGTCGCCGCACGCAGGAACAGCTCCAGTTGGAAGAGGCGCTCGCCCGCGGTGACCATCCCCTGGACGAACCAGAGGTCATCCAGGCTCGCCGCGGTGATCCGTGGGGTTCCCCAGCGGTCGCGCTCGACCGTCGCTGCCGCCTCGAGCCCGGGCACCTCGAGCCTGCCCTCCACGGGGAACAGGGACGGCACCGCCATCGCGCGGATCTGGTCCGACATCGTCGCGCAGCCTAGCCGAGCGCCTCGTCGGGCTCGTCGGGCTCGTCGGGCTCGCGCACGTTGCCGAGCCAGCTGCTGTAGAGGGCCGCGTACCGTCCGCCCCGTGTCGCGAGCTGCTCGTGCGTGCCCTCCTCGACCAATGCACCGGCGTCGAAGACGAAGACGCGGTCGGCACCCTCGGCCGTTGACAACCGGTGCGCGATCGTGATCACCGTGCGCCCCGCCGACAGACGGCGAAGCGCCTCGGTGATCCGGCGCTCGGTGGCGGGGTCCACCGCCGAGGTCGCCTCGTCCAGGATCAAGAGGCCCGGATCGCCGAGCTGGGCGCGTACGAGCGCCACCAGCTGGCGCTCGCCGACCGACAGCGCCTCGCCCCGCTCGCCCACACCGGTCTCGAGCCCCTCGGGCATCGAGGCGACCCAATCGGCCAGTCCGAGCTCTTCGAACGCGGTGTCGACGTCGCGGTCCTGGGCGGTCGGGCGCCCCATCCGCACGTTTTCGCGCACCGTCGTGTCGAACAGGAAGCCGTCCTGGGGCACCATACGGATCCGACCGCGCCGCGACGCCGGAGTGACCTCGCGCAGGTTGGTCCCCTCGATCCGGACCGAGCCCGAACGCGGGTCGGCAAGGCGCGAGACCAGTTTCACGAACGTCGTCTTGCCACAACCCGTCTCGCCGACGATCGCCACGTGGCCGCCGGCGGGTACCGACAACGAGATGCCGTGCAGCACCTCGGCGCCCTCCCGATAGGAGAACCGCAGATCGCGGGCTTCTACCGACAGCGCGCCACGAGGCAGCTCCACCCCGCCGGTCGGCTCGACGATCTCTACCGGTAGGTCGAGCACCGCCAGGATCTTTCGCCACCCCGCGATCGCGGTCTGCGTCTCGGCATAGACCTCCGGCAGGTCGGTGAACACATGCAGGAACACATCCGCGAGGAACAGGAACGCCGTCACCTCTCCGAAGGTCAGCCCCCAGTTCGGGCCTTCGAACGCGCCGAGGATCACGACCGCCGACAGCGCCATCGCGTAGAACACCGACGACAACGGCCACAGGGTCGCCGCGCGGAAGTGCGCCACGATCTCGGCTCGGTACCGCTGGTCGATCGCGAGCTTCACCTTGCGGTCGGTGTGCTCATCCAGCCCGTACGCTCGAACGACCGCCGCGCCCATCACCGATTCGGAGACCTCCGACAACATCTCGCCCACGCGGGTGCGCGCCGTGTTGAACGCCACCGTCAGCTTCGCCTGCATCGCGATGACGATCAGCAGCAGCGGCACCATCATGAGCACGATCGCGAGCGCGAGCTGCCACGCGTAGTAGAGCATCAGGCCGAGCGCGCCGATCACCTGCGTGATCGAGATGATCCACGCGATGCCACCCCATTCCATGAACTGCTGCAGGGCGTCGACATCGGCGGTCACGCGCGCCACGAACACGCCGCGCTTTTCCTCGGATTGATCGGCGATCGACAGCGAGTGGATGTGCGCGAAGGTGCGCACGCGAAGCCCCATCATCGCGTTCTCGGCGGCGTTGACCAGCCGTCGGCCCGCCGCGCGCGCGGCCACGAACGCCACGACCACGAGCAGCAGTGCGCCGGTGCACAGGCTGTAGACGTAGGTCGGGTCGAACGGGTTGAGTCCGTGGTCGAAGACCTTCTGGATCAGCACGGGGGTCACCAACGACACGGCCGTAACGCCGAGCGAGACGACGACGGTCAGCCCGAGGCCGCGGCGGAGCTCAGGGCTCTCGCGCACGCCCCGGCGAAGCACCGCCCACGCACTCTTGAGATCCTCGGGGACCGGCAGCGCGTCCTCCTCGGCGATCGCCGCCTGTAGCTCGGCGCTCACCGTTCCACCTCCACGATCGTTGCGTCCTCCTCGTAGGCCCGGATGATCGCGGCGTAGCCGGGCAACGTGGCGAGCAGCTCGTCGTGGGAGCCGGTCCCCGCGACACGGCCGTTTTCCAGAAAGACGACGCGATCGGCCAACCGGATCGTCGAGAGGCGATAGGCAACGACGATCAGCGTCGTGTCGAGCTCGCGGCGAAGCGCCCCCAGGATGTCGGCCTCGATCGTCGGGTCGACCGAGGACGTGGCGTCGTCGAGGATCAAGATCCGCGGTGCACGCGCGAGGGCACGGGCCAGCGCCACGCGCTGACGCTGCCCACCCGACAACGTATGCCCCCGTTCGCCGACCACGGTGTCGTAGCCCCCAGGCAGCTCGCGGATGAAGCGGTCGGCCGAGGCGATCATTGCCGAACGCACCACGCCGCTGTCGTCGACCGTGTCGTCCAGGGCGATGTTCTCGCGCACGCTCGCCGCGAACAGGAAGCTCTCTTGGAACACGATCGACGCCGCCTGGCGAAGCGCGATCGGATCGGCCCGGCGCACGTCGACCCCCCCGACGGCCACGGTGCCCGCGTCGGGGTCGGCCAGACGGACCAACAGCTGCGCGAGCGTCGACTTGCCGACACCGGTCGGCCCGACGATCGCGACCGACTCCCCGGGCGTGATGTCGAGGCTGACACCGTCCAGCACCGACTGGTCGTCGTACACGTAGCGCACGTCGCGCACCGAGACTCCGAGGGGGCCTTCGGGCAGCGGCTCCGGATGGGCGGGCGGCGTCACCGTCACCTGCTCCTCGAACACGGTCTGCAGCCGGTTCCACCCAACGACGGCGCGCGGCAGCTCGGCCAGGATCCAGCCGATGAACCGCATCGGCCAGGACAACAGCCCGAACAGGGCGACGAACCCGATCAGGTCGCCCGTGGAGAGCTGGCCTGTGGAGATCCGCCACGAGCCCATCGCCACGAGCACCACGGTTGCGAGCGCCGGCAGCGAATCGAGCCCCGCCTCGAACGTGGCTCGCACGTACCCGCCCGTCACCCGGTCGTCGCGGAGCGCACGCGCGGCGTCCAGCAGCTTCTGAGTCTCCGCGTCCTCACGTCCGAGCGTCTTGACGACCAGCGCGCCGTCGATCGACTCGTGCGCGACCGAGGAGACCACGCCGATGTCTTCCTGGGCCAGGCGCGCCGGCTCCTGCATGCGCTTGGCGAAACTGCGGTTCATCAGCATGAGCGCCGGGAACAGCAGTGCCCCGACCAGCGCGAGCCACGGATCGACCCGCAGCATCTGGATCATCGCCAGCACAACCAGGACGATCACGCCCGTCGCGAACGGCACCGGCCAGAACACGTCGACGGCCGCCTTGACGTCGGCCTCCATGTGCGCGAGCAGCTCGCCAGTGGGCGTCTCGCGGTGGTACTGCAACGCGAGATCGCGGTAGCGATCCGAGACCTGGCGACGAAGCGTCGCCATCACCCGCTCGCCCGCGACGCCCGAGTAGTAGCGCCGGACCATGATCCCGAGCGCGCGCAGACACCCGAACAACATCAAGAGCGCGACCGCCCACCACACTGCGCTGGCCGAGACACCGCCGTGGAACGCGGGCTCCAGCACGTCGTTCGTGGCGTGCGCGATGGCCACCGTCAGCGCCAGCGAGGCGACGGCGAACAGGATCGCCCCGGCCAACGAGGCGAAGAACGGCTTCGGGTGGAGCTTGATGTAGGAGATGACCAGGCGCATGCCAGAGGCGAACAGCCCGCGGCTGCTCGCGATCTCGGCGGTCGTCGGGGTGTCCTGCAGGGCGGTCGCCATGCCGCATATCATGCATATATGAGCGACGCTCGACCCTGGCTCGCGTCCTACCCGCCCGATGTGCCGCGCTCGCTTGCCCCTTTTCCCACCGAAAGCGTGTTCACGCTGCTCGAGGCGTCGGCCCGCCGAGCACCGGATCGGCCGGCGATCGCCTGGTTCGGCACGTCCCTCAGCTATGCCGAGCTGCTTCTCGAGGTCGAGCGGTGCAGCGCGATGCTCGCTGGCCTGGGCGTGGCCAAAGGCGACCGGGTCGCGCTGATCATGCCCAACTCGCCGGCGTTCACGATCGCCTTCTATGCCTGTATGCGGGTGGGTGCGATCGCCGTGTGCAACAACCCGCTCTACACCGAGCGCGAGATGACCCACCAGCTCGGCGATGCGGAACCGCGCGTCGTGATCGTGGCCGATCTCATGTACGCGGACTTCGCCCCGGTGTTCGCCACCCTTGGGATCGATCACGTCGTCGTGACCCGCCTGAACGACTACATGCCCGGTCTCAAGAAGCTGCTCGCGCCGATCCTGAAGTTCAAGAAGCAGCAGGTCGCCGCTGGAAAGCCCTGGCCACCAGTGCCCAAGGGCGTGGCCGTGCTGCGGTGGCACGAGGCGCTGCGTGGTGCCGGGATCGTGCCGCCGGTCGCCACCGTCGACCCCGCGCACGACGTCGCGGCCCTGATCTATACGGGAGGGACGACCGGGATCGCGAAGGGCGCGATGTTGTCCCACCGGAACCTGTGCGCCAACGCGCGCCAGGGCGCGGCGTGGTTCCCGACCGTCGTCGACGGCCACGAGGCGTTGCTCGCGGCGATGCCGTTCTTCCACTCCTACGGATTGCTGGCGATGAACCTGACGATCCTGATCGCGGCCAAGCTGATCCCGGTGCCGAATCCGCGCGACATCCACATGATCCTGGAACTGACGCAGGCCGAGAAGCCATCGCTGTTCCCGGGTGTGCCGCGGCTGTACATCGCGGTCAACGAACACCCCGATGCGCTGAAGTTCGACCTGAAGTCGATCATGGCCTGCGTGTCGGGAGCGGCGCCTTTGCCGGTCGCGGTCTCCCAGGAGTTCGAGCGGGTGACCGGTGGTGGCCAGCTGGTCGAGGGCTACGGCTTGACGGAGTGCTCGCCGGTCACCCACGCGAACCCGTTCAGCGGCGTGCGCAAGCCCGGATCGATCGGGCTGCCGGTGCCCGATACCGACGCGCGGATCATGTCGCTGGAGGATCCCGACAAAGAGATGGCGCCGGGCGAGCCCGGCGAGCTGTGTATCCAGGGGCCTCAGGTCATGCTGGGGTACTGGCGGCGGCCCGAGGAGACGGCGCTGGCGATCCGCAACGGGTGGTTCCACACGGGCGATGTCGCCGTGCTCGATGCCGACGGGTACTTCAAGATCGTCGACCGTTTGAAAGACATGATCTTGGTGTCGGGGTTCAACGTCTACCCAAACGAGGTTGAGGACGTGCTCTACCACCATCCCGCGATCTCGAAGTGTGCGGTGATCGGTCTGCCCGACGATCGCACCGGCGAGCGCGTCAAGGCCTTCGTCGTGCTGAAGGAAGGCGCGACGCTCACCGCCGAGGAGCTCCGAGCGTGGTGCAAGGACCCGGCGCAGGGGCTGACCGGCTACCGGGCCCCCAAGGAGTTCGCGTTCCGCGACTCGCTGCCGGAGTCGCTCGTTGGCAAGGTCCTGCGCCGCGTGCTCCAGGACGAGGAGCGGCAGCGCGCCGCTGCCTCGACGGCGTGAATCAGCTCCAGTGGGAGCTCGGTGAGGGCCTCGTCGTTCGCACGTATGTGCTCGGCGACGCCGAGGAGCTGTTCGCCCTGATCGACGCCAGTCGTGATCGGCTGCGGCGCTGGATGATCTGGGAGCCGACCACCAAGACGATCGACGACACCCGCGGGTTCATCCGAGCGTGCCTGGCCTCCACCGACTACGAAGGCAACGGCTTGTGGCGCGACGGAGCGCTGATCGGCGGGATCGGCCTGGGCCTCGACACGATGTCGAACAGCGGCGAGATCGGCTACTGGCTCGGCGGCGGTCACGAGGGTCGAGGCATCGTCACGCGCGCGTGCGCGCGCTTCTTCGACTTCGCCTTCGACGAGCTGGGGCTGCATCGGATAGAGCTGCAGGCGGCGGTGGACAACACCAAGAGCCGTGCCGTGGCAGAGCGTCTCGGCATGCACGAGGAGGGTGTCGCTCGCGACGGCTGCCGTGTCGCGGGTGGCTATCTCGATTCGGTCACCTACGGCATCCTGGAAGACGAGTGGCGGTCGCGCAGGGGGACGGATGCGACCTGATCTGCAGATCGACCTCGGCGGTGGGGCCATGTTGCGCGCGTTCACGGCCGACGATCTCGACGCGCTGTACGAGCTGATCGATCTGAACCGGGTACGGCTGGCCCGCTGGTTCCCCTGGGTCGATGCCGCGATCGACGCGTCTTCGCAGCGTCCGTGGCTCGAACGTTGCAAGGCCGATGCGGTCTCGCTGGACGGAAACGGCATCTGGGTCGCGGACCGGCTCGCAGGGGGCTGCGACCTGCGGATCTACCCACAGGACGACACCGGCGAGCTCGGGTTCTGGCTGGACGAGGAGCAGGTCGGGCGCGGGCTGGTCACCCGAGCTGCCCAAGCGCTTATGACCCGTGGCTTCGAGGCGGAAGGCCTGCACCGCGTGCAGATGCGCGCCGGTGTCGAGAACCTGCGCAGCCGGGCCGTGGCGCGACGCCTCAAGATCAAGGAAGAGGGCGTGCTGCGCGGGGCGGGCAAGGTCGGCGGCGGTCTGTACGTCGACCTCGTGATCTACGGGCTGCTGGTCGACGACTGGCGTCTCGGGTGAGCGCGCCGGTCGACGCGGTCGTCTTCGACCTCTACGGCACGCTGGTGCCCGAGTTCCCGCGCACGGCGTTCTACGAGACGGTCGCGCATATGGCCGCGACGCTCGGCGCTGATACGGCCGCGTTCCGCGCGGAATGGGATCGCACGGCGGTCGGCAGGCAGAGCGGCGTCTACGCGGGCGGGATGCCCGGCAACCTCCGGGCGGTCTGTGCCACGTTGGGGATGCCCACGCCGTCCGACGATGCGCTCGAGGCGGCGCTGGCGCCCCGCGCCGCGATGTACCGAAGGTGGTTCCACCCTCGCGAGGGCTCGCTCGAAGTGTTGTCGGCGCTCCGCGAACGGAGCATGCCGACCGCGCTGATATCGATGTGCGCCCCCGACACGCCCGCGATGTGGCGCGCGTCGCCCCTGGCCGGATTTGTCGACGCGGAGGTCTTCTCCAGCGAGGTGGGTCTGCGCAAACCCGATGCGGCGATCTATCGGTATGCGACCGACCGTCTCGGCGTGTCCCCGGAGGCCTGTCTGTACTGCGGGGACGGGGCGTATGGCGAGCTCACCGGCGCGACCGCCGTGGGTATGCGCGCCTACTTGATCCGCCCGCCCGACCTGAATGTGGCGGAGTCGCTCACGCCCGAGCGCGAAGAGGATTGGCGAGGCCCGGTGGTGTCCGACCTGCGGGAGCTGCTCGCCTTGGTGTGAGGGCGGAAAGCCTGGCAGCCTCGCGCGGGAG
>JBDUBL010000072.1:0-10153 GCA_040004125.1 Actinomycetota bacterium | reverse complement strand
GAGCGCCGCCGGACGCCAGCCCCCAGGGAACAACGGATCTTCCGTGGCGGCGAGCGCGGGTCCCGGCCAGTCGCGCACGAACCGCTCGCGCAGCCCGAGCATCGGGTTGGCGTCCCCGGCCTCGGTCGCAGCGGGATCGACCGCCGCGAGCCCGCTCTCGGCGCCCCAGCCCATCAGCTCGTTGAGGAACCGGCTCTCCTTCTTGGGGTACACGTTGTCGCCGTACCAGTAGGAGCCGCTCACATCGAGGGTCGTACGGGCTCGCGTGAGCGCGACGTAGGCGGTGCGGCGTTCCTCGATGATCTCCTGGGCCTTCAACGCGTCGCGGAAAGCCGACAGGTTGCCGTCGTAGCGGGGCAGGATGTCGGCGTCGCCGCGCAGCTCGAAGTCCAGCGACTTGCCTCGCTCGGCCGGGTTCTGCGGCACCTTCGGGTTCGGCAGGATCTCGTGGGCGAAACCGGGCACGAACACATGGTCGAACTCCAGGCCCTTGGCGACGTGGATCGTCATCACCTTGACCGAGTCGGCGTCGGAGGGCTGCACCGGCGCCCATTCCTGCTTGTCGAGCCGCTCCACCGCCTCGATGTGGTCGAGGAACACCCGCAGCGTGAGCTCGCCGTCGACCGGTTGGAACGCGTGCACCTCGTCGAGAAAGGCCGCGAGGTTGCGCCGAGCACCGAGGCCGCGGCGCCGGTCGGGGTCGGCGTCGAGCTCCTCGAGGATGCCGATCCGCCGGATCACCTCGCCCAGGAACTCACCGACCGGCCGTCGCGCCTCGACGCGCAGCGCCCGCAGTTCTTCACGGAACCCCGCCAGGCGTGTGCGGCCTTCCTCGGACAGCGTCTCGACGTCTTCCAGGTGCTCCAGCGCCTCGGCCAGCAGCACGGGCTGGCTCTCGATGTCGTCGCTGTCTAGTTCGTAGTCCTCGCGCAGGTTCTTGGTCTTCTCGGTGGCCAGTCGCGCCAACAACGCGATGTCCTTGAAGCCCACCCGGTAGCGCGCACCGAGCAGGATACGAGCGAGCGCGACGCTTGCGGTCGGGTCCTGCACCGCGCGGGCGTACGCCAGCACCTCGACCACCTCGGGCATGCGCAACAGCCCGGCGAGCCCGACGATCTCGACCGGAACCTCGCGTTCGTCGAATGCCTGACGCAGCAGCGTGAACAGTCTCGACGTGCGACACAGCACCGCCATCTCGGACCAGACCGAGCCGGCACGGTGCAGCTCGACGCAGCGGTCGGCGATCCGCTGCGACTCGGTCCATTCGTCGAGCACCCGCACGATGCGCACCTCGCCCTGCCCGTTGGCGGGAAACGGCACGAGCCGCTTGCCCGGCGGCCGCTGGGCCTCAGGCACGGCGCCGATCACCGCGTCGGCGGCCGCCAGGATGCGCGCTCCCGAGCGGAAGTTCGTGTACAGGGGCAGTTGCGCGGCCGGCGTGCCGTCGGCCTTGGGGAACTCCTGCGGGAACCGGAACAGGTTGTACAGCGACGCCCCCCGCCACGCGTAGATGTTCTGGTCGGGGTCACCGACCGCCGTGACCGGGTGCCCGGCGCCGAACAGCGCGGCCATCAGCTGGGCCTGGGCGACGTTGGTGTCCTGGTACTCGTCGAGCAGGACGGCTTGGAAGCGGGCGCGATGATCGGCGACCACATCGGGGAACCACGTCACTACGTCGAGCGCGCGGTCGATCTGGTCGCCGAAGTCGATCACGCCGAGCTCTGCCTTCAGCTCGCGATAGATCGTGGCGGCCTCGATCAGCTCGATCCGCTCTTCGGCGGCCTTGTACGAGCGCTCGGAACGGTGGGCCTTCAGCACCTCGAGCCGGTTCGCCAGCCACGTCAACGCTTGTTCGGGCGTGACTCGGTGGTTCTGCAGCTGGTCGTCGATCTCGAGGATCTTGCTCACCAGTGACGGCTGGAACGTCGCGGCCGCGAACGCGAAGGTCATGCGGTCGAGCACCCGCCCGCACAGCTCCTCGCGCTGAGCCTGGTTCAGCACACGAGCGCCTGGCTCGAAGCCGGCGAGCACCCCGTAGCGATCCAGCAGCGAGGCCGCGAACCCGTGGTAGTTCATGATCTCGGGCTCCTCACCCTCGGCGAGCTCGAGAGTTGCCAGCGCGCGTCGTACCCGCAGCCGCAGGTTGTCGGTGGCTTTGTTCGTGAAGGTCAGGCACAAGATGTTGCCCGGCATCACACCTGGGCCCTCCACGCGCCCGAGCGCGCCGAGCGCCAGATAGACGACGCGGGCCGCCATCACCGAGGTCTTCCCCGAGCCGGCGCCCGCGATCAGCACGCAGGGCTCCAGCGGCCACGCGATCGCGTCCCACTGCTCCTCGGTGGGCTCGGCGCCCATCGCGGCCACGACCTCGGGCGGTGCGACGCGCGTGCTCATGTCGTCCTCGTCAGGTCGAACACCTGCTGGCCCTCTGGGAACAACGGGCACAGGGACTTGAAGTCGCACCAGTGGCAGTTCGCGGCCGGGTTCGGCCGGTAGGTCTCGGTCGCGATCAGCGCACGCTTCATGCCGATCAGCCGCGACAGCTCGGCGCGCACCGCTGCCTGGTACGCCTCCTCGTGGTCCGGCGTCACCTGCCAGGACTTCAGCACCAGCTCGCCGCGCTTCCAGTCGCCCTTGATGTAGGCGAGCTCGACCTGGCGCACCGGCCGGTAAGGCTCGAGCTCCTCGCATTCCTGCACGGCCAGGTAGTAGATGCCGAGCTGCAGGCTCTCCTCAGCCTTCGGCGCATAGTCGGCGCTGCCGGTCTTGAAGTCGGTGATGCGCGTGCCGCCGCCGAAGCCACCGATCCGGTCGATCACCCCGACGATCGTCGCGTCGTCGAACTCGAACGAGAAGAACTCCTCGTTCGCGAGCGAGTCTTCGTCCCCGTACTGGAACCACCAGTTCTTGAACATCCGGGTCTCGACGATCTGGCGGTGCGCCACCGAGACGGCCTTGGACGGGAACTCCTCGTCTCGCCAGCGCTTGTCGACCTCGGCCAGGATCTCCTCCTTCGTCTTGCCGAGCTCGCCCTTCTCGATCCGCTCGATGATGCCGTGCACGAGCTTGCCGACCCATGCCTGATAGCCGGCCACGCGCCCGAGCCCGAGCTCGTCGCCGAGCACGTGTTGGAGCTCGCAGTTCTCCAGGTTCGACAGCCGCGAGTACGACAGGCGAAGGGTTTCGTGCAGGGGACGCCCGGTATCGGTCCAGTCGCGTTGGAACCACCACCGCGACGCGTCGACCTCGAGCGCGCGCAGGCCTTCCAGGGCGGCCAACCGGCGCCAGGACTCGATGCCGGGATCGGCGAGTTGGCGGCGCCACGACGCGACCGCCTCGCCGACGCTGACGGGCTCGTCGATCCCGGTCTCAGGCGCGGACGTCCACCGCACGCCCAACTCATCGGCGAAGCGCGAGCGCTGGGTCAGTTCGTCGGCGTCGGGGTGGGTGTCTGCGGCGATCAGCACGACGCCGCGCCGCGCACGCCCGAGCACCATCGAGAACAGACGGCGCTCATCCTCCAAACGGGCGCGCACCTCCTCGGAACGGGTGCGGACCCGTTGCAGTGCCGCCAGATCGAACATCGGCTCAGGACGAGACACCGAGGGGAAGTTCCCCTCGGTGGCGCCGGCCACGAGCACCGTGTCGAACTCGAGACCGCTCGCACCGTGCGCGGTCAGCACCTGGACGGCGTCGGCCATGGCGACCTCGCGGGCGCTCCAGCCGGGCCCGTGCTCGCCGGCGTCGAGCGCTTCGAGGAACGCCTGCACCCCCGCGTCACCCTGCTCGGAGGCCTCGGCCACGACGTTGGCGAAGGTGACGGCCGTGTCGAGCTCCTGCCCGCCGGCTGCAACGAGTCGCGCCGAACAGGGGAGTTCCTCCCACAGCACCTTGAACGCGTCCTGCACCGACATGCCGGCGAACAACGCGGCCTTGTCCAGCGTGGCGCGAGCGCGTTCGACCCCTGTCGCCTCCTCGGGGCTGAGCCCGTCGGTGCGATCGAGGGCGGCGGCAGCGGCGCGCGGCGCCGGGCCCGTGCTCTTGGCCAGCCTGATCAGCCCGCGCGCCGCCGCCGGCGACAGCCCGACCACGTCGGAGGTGAGCAGCGGCTCGACCAGCTCTTCGCGCCGGGGAGCATCCGCCACGAGCCAGCGCAGCGCCAGGACGTAGGGGTAGGTGGCGGACTCCAGCGTGAGCGACTTGCCGCGTTCGGGAACCGCCCGAGGGATGCGCGCGTCATCGAGCGCGCGCAACAGGTTGCCGAGGTGCGTGCCCTGGCGCCGCACGATCACCGCGAGCTCGCCCCAGTCGACGCCGTCTTCCACATGGATGCGGCGCAGCTCGCGCGCGATCGCCGCGTGTTCTTCGGAGGAGTGCGGCGCCACCCACGCGCGGATCGACGGGCCCGCCGGGCTCCGGTAGGCGGTCGGGAACGCGATGTGTGCCGTGTCGGGGAATGACGTCGCGAATCGATCGAGCGGCACCCGCGTCCTTCCTTGGAACGAGAAGACGTGCGCGTCGGGATTGGCCGCCACGGCGAGGCTCTCGGCGCCGAGTGCACGCAGAAGCGCCTCGGCCGCCAGCGTCGTGTCCTGGTAGTCATCGACCAGCACGTGGTCGAACAGTCCGCCGCCGTCGACCGCCACGATCGATGCAAGCTGCACCAGGCCCGCATAGTCAACTTGATTGACTGAATCGAGCGCGTCGAGGTACTCCTGGGCGAAGCGCGCCAGCTCGGACCACCCGCCGAGTCCGGCGGCCGCGGCCGCCTGCTCGAGGTCCTTGGGCGACAGCAGTGATTCCTGCATGCGCGTGAGCAGCTGACGCACCTCGTCGGCGAACCCGCGCACGCCGAGCAGACGCCCGTAGGCGGGCCAGGCCTCCGGTTCCTGACCCGCTAGCAGTTCGCGGACCAACGCGAACTGCTCCGCTGCCCCGAGCACCTCGGGCGGCTCACCCTCACGGAGCTTGAGCACGCGGTACCCCAGCCCGTGGAAGGTCAGGACCTGCAGGCCCGGCAGCGACGCGGGAAGCCGCTCCAGCAACGCGGCTTTCGCGGCGTCGCGGGCGCCGCGCGACCCGAGCACCAGGACCACCCGCTCCGGTTCGGCTCCGTCTTCGATCAGCCGCGCGAAGCGTTCCCGCAGGACCGACGTCTTGCCGGTGCCCGCGCCCCCGGTGACCAGGAGCGCGCCCGAAGGGTGCGCGAGGACAGCGTCTTGCGCAGCATCGAAGTCCAACGGGGGGGCCGCCATGTGGTGGATGCTACCCCCCGCCACCGACACGACGGCGGCTACTGGTCAGGGCGCGGCGGGGCTGCGACCGACGGCCGCTCGACGAACTGGCCCGTCGCCCAGTGCGTCGTCAACCAGCGGTCGATGTCTTGCACGGAGATCATCCCGGCCGTGTGGCCGGTGATGTCGGTCACGAGCCCGTCTCTCGCGCCGATCCAGTCCACGACATCGTCCAGCGGCTCGGTGTCGTCGATCATCGGCGGGTCCTCGAAACGGTCCATCGCCTCGCTGACCGGGCGCGAGGCGGCCGTGTCCGCGGCGTCCTCCAGCGAGATCGCCCCCACGATCCGTCCGCCTTCCTGCACGGGGAAGAGCTGCTCGGGGAACGGTCGCAGCCACCGTTCGGTGGCGTCGAGCAAGCTGCTGTCGGCGGGAATCATCGCGCCGATCGGCTGCATCGCGTCGCGCGCGGTCCCACGCTGGAGCCGTTCCCGCAGCGCCACCTGCGAGGGGATCTGGCGCCCTACGCCGATCATGACGAACCCGAGATACCCCGCGAAGATCGCGAAGCCGTTCCGGCCGAAGTTCAAGACGGCCCACACGATCAGTGCACCGCCGACGACGAGCGATCCGATGCCCGCGATGCGGTACGCGAGGGTCCGCTTGCGCGTGATCCCCCAGGCGACCGCCATGAGCATCCGCCCGCCGTCGAGTGGAAACCCGGGGATCGCGTTGAGCGCCGCGAAGAAGAGGTTGATGCGGCCGAGGTTGTCCATCACGTCGCGCAGATCGCTGAACGGACGCATCTGTTGGGCGACGAAGACGAACAACAGACCGAGCGCGAGGGTGGTGGCCGGCCCGGCGGCCGCGACCACGAAGTCGGCGAACGCGCCCTTGCGCCACGATCGCGTCTCGGTCGCCCCACCCCAGAAGACCAGCGTGATGCCCCGCACCGGGAGGCCGAAGCCTCGCGCCGCGAACGCGTGCGCTCCCTCGTGCAGCAGGATGCTGCCGAAGAAGAGCACGAGGGTGACGGCGGTCAGCTCGAGGGCCCGGGCGGGATCGACGATCCTCGTCGCGAGGCTCGCGTAGGTGGCGAAGGCGAACAGCGCCGCGATGGCGAACCACGAGTACGAGACATAGATCGGGATGCCCGCGACCCTTGCCACCTGGAACTTCTGACCCGTGCCGAACACCCCTCGAGCCTACCCGCAGGTAATCGCAAGAACGGTTCAGGGGCGCGGAGTAATGCCCGGATCTGGTTCACCTTTCCGCATCCCACCTGCTCTGTCAGGGTGACGGAATGAAGAGCGCTCACGACTACGACGCCATCTGGCGCGGGTCGGGTACCACGCTGTGGCGGGCCGTGTACGCGTATGCGGGCGGTCGCCGCGATGTGGCGGACGACGCGGTTGCCGAGGCATTCGCGCGGGTGATGGCCCGCGGTGCCGAGGTGCGCGAGCCCCTGCCCTACCTGTATCGGGTCGCGTTTCGAGTCGCGAGCGCCGAGCTTGCGCGCAGCGGGAAGGAGGCGGCCGAGATGCCCGAGATCGCCATGGCGGATCCCTCACAGAACGGCCTGCCCGACCTAATGCATGCGCTCAAGGAGCTGACGCCCGCACAGCGGGCCGCGATCTACCTCCACTATCGAGCCGATATGCCTGTGCGGGAGGTTGCGCACCTTACCGGCACATCGGTCGCCTCCGTGAAGGTGCATCTGATGCGCGGCCGTCGTCGATTGGCCCAGCTCCTCGGTGAGGAGGACGACGGATGACCGAGCGCTGGCGCAAGAAGCTCGAAGGTCTCGATGGTGCATCCCCGAGCGACGACGTCTTCGAACGCGCGAAGCAAGGCCCGATGCACAGCGACGAGGCGTTGCCCGGCCCACGCATGTCGACACGTGTCGTCACGATCGTTGTCGCGTTCCTCGTGTTCGCGTTGGCGATCTCTGCGTTCGCGATACCCGCGCTCCGGATGGGAAACACATCGGCCGGTGGTGGTACGGCGGTGCTGGTGCCACTGTGGCCGACCCAAGACGCAGACCAGCTCGATCAGCTGCAGTCCGACGCCGCGGTGGGAAACGCCGACTGGGCTCTGAGTCCCGAGGCGGTCGCGAAGCGGTTCGCCCAAGATGTCATGGGGTGGCAGAGTCCCGTTGTGAAGCCCAACGTGCACTCTTTCTGCGCGTTCGGTGCCGAGCCCGACTCCCTGTCGACCCCGGCCAGTCCCGTCGCATGCGCGGATCTTCCGGTGGGTGGGTGGTCGGCGCCGGGGGGAGTGCCTCTGGAGGATCCGGCCGCGGCCCCGAGTTCCGGTGCAGGAAAGTTGTCCACGCTGTCGTACGAGATCTATCCGTGCGACACGGATGCGTGTCTCGTGGATCTTGGACCGGAGATCGTGCAGGTGTATCAACCGTTGCGACGGGGCGACGGGGCGATCTGGACAGTGCTACAGGCCAAGAGTCCCCGGATCACGCTGTCGGTGCTGCCCGCTCAAATCGTGCACAACGGCTCGACCGTGTCGGCCGGATTCCTCACTAACGACGTACCCACGCTCGCGTATTCGTCGTGCGGTTCGGCCGCTGCGTCGTCCGCCTTTCACGCACCCTCCGGCTCGGACGCGAAGGGGATCGCCCTCGATGTATCGCTTTCGGGGGGGGCCAACTGCACGGATCAGGAGCCAGGCTATGTGTGGGCGGCGACCGCGAAGACGGCGCTCGGAACGGAGACAGGCCAGATCGGGGCCGATCCGTTGCAGGGTCAGCCGCCATCCTCACCCGGTTTGCTCGGGCTCACCGCCGTGCCGGTGACGATGGTCTCCGCCTCGCTCCCGGCGGAGACGACGCCACCGAAGAGCCCTCCGCTAGGCCTGGGCGGATCGCCGAGCATGTTGGCCGTGGCGATGACGACATACACGGACCCGTTCGGCGGCTGGACGATCGATGTCCCCCAGGATTGGACGACGAAGGTGATCCAGACGTCGGGAAGTGGCACCCAGGGCGCGCAGTTCATGGGTGAGAACATGTCGATCCAGGTAAGTACGCAGACGGCTCCATCCGGGTCGCCGCCACCAGGTCTGACCCTTCCCGCCACCGACGACTCGCAGTTCCCGCTTGTCGCGAACGACCTGCTCACGAACGTCGAAGGGGGACTCGGCGGCACGTTCTGGGGCGATGGTCAGACGTTCAGCGTCACGGTTCTTTCGCCGAACCTTCCCGAACCGCTCCCGGAGCCCGAGCGCTCGATCCTGATGCACATGATCGGGTCCATCTCGTTCAAGCCGTGGACCGTCGGTGAGATCCGGAACCAGTGGGTGGCCATCCCGACCCCCACCGGAGATGTCTCGTGGATCACTGTCGAGGGTGGCCTCTACATGTTGTTCAAGACGCCCGACGGCTACAAGCTCTACGGCGCGATCAGCTGCGGAGGAAAGCCTCCGAGGAAGACGAGCTCGAGGGCGGATGGCTTCGCGGTCCTCGACTGTCCGGATGGGACCTCGTGGGAGATGGACGCGGGCGGTGCGAGTGGAGGGGACGGAAGCGGCGAAGCCGTCTGGAACGATCCGCCACCGCAATGGCCGGTCGTGACCGCACACGACGGCACGTTGATCGCATGGGTGCTCCCCGGTGTGTTCCCGCCCGGAACCGGCGGGTCTAGCCCAGCTCCAGGCTGAGCAGGTCGCCGAGCTCACGGGCGCTGCGCACCGCGAAGTCCTGATAGCAGTTGTTCATCAGGACGTGCGTTTCGCGTGTCTCGGCCGCCAGGGCTTCGACGCGCGGCGCCCACTCCGCCAGTTCCTTTCGCGGGTAGTCGTACTTGAAGCGCTCCGCCGCGGTTTGCCCCTTGACCTCCCACGCAGCCTTGTTCCGCCCATGGAACCGCACCATCGCCAGGTCTTTGGCGGTCGCCGCGGCGATCGGGGGCACCGAGGACTCGAACCCTTGCGGCATGTCGACGCACACGTACGGCAGGTCGTGCTCCTCCAGGAACGACAGCGTCTCCTCGACGTTGCGCTCCTCCATCCAGCTCTTGTGCCGAAACTCTACGGCCACGCGATAGTCGGACAGGCGCGCCTTGCATTCCTCGATGTAGGCCTTGGACTTGCGCGAGATCACGAACCATTGTGGGAACTGGAACAGCACCGCGCCGAGCTTGCCCGCCGAATGCAGTGGCATCAGCGCGTCGCGGAACCGTTGCCACACCTCGTCGACCACTTCGTCGGGAAGCTGATCGCGATAGATGTTCCGTTTGTCGGTCGGCGCGCGCTCCTGGAGATCCTTGTACAGCGACTCGCGTTTCGTCGGGTGATTGGTCAGCAGCGAGTACGCCTTGATGTTGAACGTGAACTCCGGCGGCGTCCGCTCGATCCACAGCACGCTGTTCTTCTCACTCGGAGGGAAGTAGTAGGTGGAGTCGACCTCGACCAGCGGGAACTGCGAGGCGTAGAACCGCAGGCGAGCGTCGGCGCTCTTGGCGCCGGGCGGATAGAAGTGCCCGTCCTTGACCAGCGTCGGGTCGGTCCACGAAGAGGTGCCGATCAGGATCTGTCCGGGCATGGCGCCCAGCTTAGGACTCGGTGACGTCGTCCTGGCTTTTCTTGCGGAACACCTTGTTCTTGGCCTGCTCCGCCTTCTGCTTCGCGGCCTTCAGAAGGCGCTCGGCCCACACATACTCGGTGGCCAGGATGCCGAGCCCCAAGAAGATGAAGAGCCAGCCGGGACCGGGCAGCACTAGTAGCGCGACCCCGACGATCATCAGGAACCCGCCGGCAACCGTGATAGCGATCCTCTTGCCGCTGCGCTTGATGAACAACCCGACCGCCTTGAACGGCACGAGCGCCGGGTGCTCGTGCCATCGACGTTCCGTCTCGGGGAACGCGCTGGGCAGGTCTTCGACGACCGCTGACGCGTCGATCTCCTC
>JBDUBL010000017.1:0-31959 GCA_040004125.1 Actinomycetota bacterium | reverse complement strand
GAGCTCCCAGTCGGTGACGACCTGGTTGTCGAAGATGATCTGCTCCTGCTCGGCGGTGTTCAGCAGGTGCTCGAAGACGAGGTCGCCGAACATCTCGCGCGCGACGCTGGAGCCCCGGAAGGCCTCGATCGCCTCGTGCAGGCTCGTCGGTACACGCGGGATGTCTTTGGCCTCGTAGGCGTTGCCGCTGAACATCGCGGGCGGCTCCACGCGATTTCGGATGCCCCACATCCCGCTTGCGATCGTGGCCGCGAAGGCCAGATACGGATTGGCGTCGGCACCGGGCAGCCGGCACTCGACGCGTGCACCTTTGTGCTCACCGACCGTGCGGTAGCCCGCCGTGCGGTTGTCGCGGGCCCACACGATCGCCGTAGGGGCCCATGATGCGAGCTGGTAGCGCTTGTAGGAGTTCACGAACGGTGCGTACATCCACGCCATCTCGCGTGCCGTCGTCATCAAACCACCGAGGTACCAGCGGTAGGTGTCGGACATGTGCTGCGGGCCGTCCTCGGACCACATCAGGCTGCTCGACCCGTCGAGGCTCCAGACGCTCGAGTGCACGTGGCAGCTCGAGCCGGCCTCGGTCATCGTCCATTTCGCCATGAACGTCACGGCGACGTCGTTCAGCGCGGCGATCTCTTTGGCGCCGTGTTTGTAGAGCGCGTGGTTGTCGGCGTTGGACAACGCGTCGGAGAAGGTGATGTTGATCTCGTGCTGGCCCTTGCCGAACTCACCCTTGCTGAACTCCACGGGGATGCCGGCGCCGCGCATACCGTTGCGCACCTGGCGGATGAACCACTCGTCCTTGGTGGTCTGCAGCATGTGGTAGTCCATGATGTAGCTCGAGCTGGGCCGGGCCTCGCGATAGTCGCGGTCGGCCAGCGCGTCGAATGAGTCCTTGAACAGATAGAACTCGAGTTCCGAACCCGTCTTTACCAGGTAGCCCATCTCGGCCGCCCCGGCGATCTGGTTCTTCAGGATCTGGCGCGGCGAGACCGCAACGGGTTCTTTCGTCTCTTCGTCGGCGATATCGCAGATCACCATCGCGGTTTTATCGATCCACGGGCATCGGCGAAGCGTCGTGAGATCCGGTGTCATGCGGAAGTCGCCGTAGCCCGTGTCCCAGCTCGCGTACGCATAGCCGGGCAGCGGCTCCATCTCCATGTCGACGGCAAGCAGGTAGAGGCACGCGTGCAGACCCTCTGAGCCGAGCACCTCTTCCAGGAAGAAGTCGGGCAGGATGCGCTTGCCCATGAAGCGTCCCTGCAGATCGGTGAACATGCACAGGACCGTGTCGATCTGCCCGGTGTGGGAGAGCTCCGCGAGCTCCTCGACGGTCAGCATGCCCTGCGTCTGCATCGAACCTCCTCACGGACGAGGAGCGGCGGGTCGCTCAGCGCGACCCGCCGCCCACGTCGATTCGCCGCCGCCCTTACGGTTGAGGTGGCGCCGACGGCGGAGCGCCCGCGTCGTCGCCCCCACCACGTAGGATCGATGTCTGCTCCTCCTTCGATGTGGAGAAGCCCGTCGTTCCGGGGACTCCGGCCTTCCCTTGCGTCAGGGCGAATTCCTCCTCGGGTGAGAGCACGAGACGATGCCGCCCCGCGATCGCGAAGTAGAGGATTCCGAGCACGAAGTAGATCAGCGTTCCGTACACCGCGGGTCGGTAGTCTTCGTTCGAGTACAGCGAGATGAGCGACACGAGCGCGATGATCCCGGCGATCGCGGCGCCCACGATGCCGACCGGGCTCCGATAGGGCCGTTCGATGTTCGGCATCTTGCGACGCAGCACGATGAAGGAATAGCACTGCATCGCGTAGGAGATCACCGCGCCGAACACGGCCATGTACAGGAGCGCGCCGACGATCTGGCCGGCCGACTTGCTCTCGGACTTGCCGAGCTCGTAGATCAAGAGGCTCAGCAGATAGCCGACGATGGCGCCGGCGATCAGCGCCACGTGCGGTGTCTTGCGCTTCGGATGCGTGACCGAGAGCCATTTCGGGAAGTACCCCGCGCGCGATAGCGAGTAGGTGTTCCTTCCGTACGCGTAGATGATCGTGAAGAAACTCGCGATGAGTCCCGTCAACCCCAGCAAACCCAGCAGCTCCGCGCTGGTTCCGGCCCCGAAGATGGTGGTGAACCCATCGAACAAAGGGGTGGCGGACCCACCGAGCGGATCTGCGCCGACGACCCCGGTGTTGAGGAACAGCGTCAGGGCGCCGGCAACCAGCAGTGTCGTCATGCCCCACAGCGTTGCCCGCGGGATGTCGCGCTTGGGGTCGTGCGACTCCTCGGACGCGAGCGGCAATTCCTCGATTGCGAGGAAGAACCAGATCGCGAACGGGATCGCTGGGAAGATCCCGCTGATGCCGAAGGGGAGGAAGGACGTGTTTCCTTCTTCGGGCACGATGTTCGTGAGCAGGTCGGTGCTGAACTTGCCCGACACCAGCGCGGCGACGAAGAAGAAGCCGAGGATCGACAGGGCGAGGATGTTGATGACGACCGTGAATCGCATGGTCGCCTCGATCCCCACGATATTGAGTCCCACGAAGATTACGTAGAACGCAAGCGTCCACGTCACGTAGCTGTTCCACCACGGCTCACCAACGACGTTCAGGAGCCCGCCCATGACGTCGTGCATCAGGAACCCCATCGCACCGACCACGACGGCGGGCGTGATGACGTACTCCATGTTCTCCGCGAGACCCGTGACGAACCCACCCCACGGACCGGTGGCGGATCGCGCGAACGAGTATGCCCCACCGGTGTGGGGGAGGGCGGGCGACATCTCGGCGATGCAATAACACAGTCCGTAGTACATGATCGCGACCACGATGGTGGCGATCAACAGTCCTCCGAAGCCACCCGCCGCGAGACCGGCGTTCCAACCGTAGAAGTCGCCGGAGATGACGGCAGCGACACCGAGCGACCAGAGCGACCAGAAGGCCGCGTGCCGCCGGAGTCCGCGCTCCTGGAAGTACCCCTCACCAACCTCTTGGTAGGTGACTGAGCCAACCTTCCGCTTCTCGGACATGCCCCCTCCTTGCGCCGGTCCCCGCCCGGCATCGCGCGTATCCAGCCACATCGCGGGTTTGTCTGTCAAACGCACATGCGGCGGCCGAGGTCCCTGCGGTAGCGTCGGCCGAAAGGGACGTTTGACGCCATTTGTCTGACAAAAGTACCCTTGTCATCCGGGAGGCCTGATGAAGAAGCGGTTGTCGTTCCACGTTCGCGACGAGCTCGTGTCGAGGATGTCGAGCGGGCGGATCGGCCCGGGGACGAAGTTCCCGCCCGAGCCAGAGCTCGCTGAGGAGCTTGGGGTATCCCGGGCAACGCTTCGCGAGGCGCTGCGATCTCTGGAGGAAGACGGACTCGTGACGCGAACCAGCGGCGCCGGGACGTATGCGACACGTCGGCCTCGACTGCGGAACAACCTCGATGTCAACTTCGGTGTGACCGAATCGATCAACGCTGCCGGCATGCGACCGGGGACGCAGCAGAGTGCGATCCAGACGCAGGGGGCTACAGCTGAGATGGCGGCGTCTCTCGACCTCGAGACGGGCGATCCGGTCGTGGTCTTGGAGCGGGTGCGAACGGCGGACGCCAGACCGGTGGTGCTTTCGCGCGACATCCTTGCTTCGACCCGACTCTCCTCTAACGAGTTGGCAACGATGCCGATCGACGGCTCCGTCTACGAACTGTTGGAGCGACACAGCTATCCGGTAGCGCACGGCGTCGTCACTGTAGCGCCCGAGCGGGCGGACAGGGCCACTGCGAGACGCCTCGATGTGAGGGCTGGCGAGTTGTTGCTCTTCCTTCGTCAGGTCGACTACGGGTCAGAAGGTGAGCCGCTGTTGCTGTCCGAGGAGCGTCACGTCGCGAATGCGTTCGAGTTCAGCGTGGTTCGACGTGGACCGGGAAGGAGATCGTGATGAGTGTCGGCAAGGCAATGCGGATGAAGCGGGTGGTCGATCAGGGGGGCGTATCCGTGATCTGTGCCTTAGACCATGGGATGACCTCCCCGACCTTCTTGGAACCACTCGCCGATATCACCGCTCGGACCCGCGAAACGGTGGCCGGTGGCGCCAACGTGATCATGATGAGCAAAGGGATGATCCGGATCGCACACGAGGCGTTTTCGCCGACCACCTCGCTCGCGATGCTCCTGTCCGCGAGCGCGAGTCCCGATGGCGATCGACCGCAGATCGTGCAGATCGGCGAGGTCGAGGAGGCGCTCGTGCTCGGCGCGGACGCAGTGGTGCTCTTCACGGCGCTCGGGGGGGACACGGAGGCAGGCATGCTCGACATCCTCGCGTCGGTCGGGCGTGAGTGCGCGGCCCTCGGGATGCCTTTCATCGCCGAAGCCGAGTTCCCCACCACGTACGCCACCGTCGAGGAGCTGCAGCATCAGTACGGATTCGAATATCTCCGCCGCAACGTCCGGCTGTGTGCGGAACTCGGCGCCGACATCGTGAAGACGAACTGGCCCGGCGATCCGGAGTCGTTCGCTGCATGTGTCGAGGCTGCCAATGGGATCCCAGTCGTGCTCGCGGGCGGGTCACGGCTCACGGACGCGGAACTCCTGGCACGGATGGAGCAGGCGATGGCAGCGGGCGCGATCGGCTGTTCGGTCGGCAGGAACATCTTCATGCACGACGATCCCGAGGCGATCACCCGCGCGCTCTCGCGCGTGGTCCGTGACCGGTGGACGGCCGAGAAAGCGCTCGCTGCGCTCGACGAGGAGCGCGCCTGATGCGGGCGGCCTCGATGACGGCTGTGAACGCGGTCGAGGTTCGCAACGATGCGGTCGAGCCTGTGGTCGATCCCGCCGGCGCGCTCCTGCGGGTGGAAGCGTGTGGGATCTGCGGCACCGATGCTCGGACGTTCTTCAACGGCGACCCGAAGGCGCCGGTGCCGTGGCAACTGGGGCATGAGCCGGTAGGTGTGCTCGAGGAGGTTGGCCCGGATGCGGAGCTTCCCCCCGGCGTCGGAGCGGGCGATCGGGTCTTCCTGGGGTCGATCCTCACGTGTGGCACGTGTCGATGGTGCCTCGAAGGGTTCCAAAACCTCTGTGAGCACCATCTGCTGTACGGCTACGACCCGTTTCCCGGGGCGTATGCGGAGCTGGCCGGCGTGCCACCGATCGCCATCAAGAATCTGATCCCGCTGCCGCCCGAACTCCCGTCAGATCTCGCAACCGTCGCGGACCCGTTCGCCTGCGCGTTGAACGGGATCGAGCAGCTGGACGTGCGACTCGGCGACACCGTCGTGATCCTCGGCACGGGACCGATCGGGTGCTGGCAGGCGGTGATGGCACGCGATCGAGGCGCGTCGAAGGTCTACATGACCGACGTGTCGGGCGAACGACTCGGCATCGCCCTCGAGGCGATCGGCAGTGTGGTCGACGAGGCGTGGGTCGCGGGCGAGGACAACGGGGTCGAGGAGGTGCTATCTCGAACCGGTGGTCACGGCGCGGAACGCGTCAGCGTTGCGGCACCGGCGAAGCTCGCCCAGCAGGCGGCGCTGGAGATGGCCGCGAAGCGCGCAACCGTTGTCTACTTCGCGGGCTTGCCGAAACACGATCCCGTGAGTCCGCTCGATATGAATCAGCTGCATTACAAGGAGCTCGACGTCCGCGGTGCTTACGGGGCGACGCACCGCCAGTATCGGATCACGATGGATTACCTCGATCGCAAACAAGAGGCACTGGCGCGTGTTGTGACCCATCGGTTCCCGCTCGAACGGATCGGAGAGGCGTTCGAGACGATCCGGGCGGGGACCGGGTTGAAGATGGTCATCATGCCATGACCGACGGGTACGTGATCGGCTGCGACGTCGGAAGTCAGGGGACCAATGCCGCCCTCTATGCGGCCGACGGAACGCTGGTGGCGACCGCGTATGAAACCTACGACTTGTCCTACCCGTCTCCCACGTGGGCGGAACAGGATCCCGACGACTGGAACGCGGCGGTCACCCGCGCGTGTCGTCAACTCCTTCAGGCCTGTCCCGGCGGCGCTGCGGCCGTCCGTGGGCTCTCTTTCGGCTCCCAACTCGATGGCATGGTGGCCGTGGACGAGGCGGGCGTCGCCGTGCGGCCGGCGATGATCTGGATGGATCGACGGGCAGAACCGCAGGCGGAAGCGGTCGCCGGCCGGATCAGTCCCGCAGACTTCTATCGGGCCGTGGGAGCGAACCTGGATTCGTCCCACGCGGTGTTCAAAGCATTGTGGATCCGCGATGAAGAGCCGGACGTGTGGCGCAAGACGAGACACGTCATGCCGCCCGGCTCCTATGTCCTTCGCCACGTGTCGGGGACGCTCGCGGTCGACTACTCGAACGCATCGTCGCTCGCCCTGCTCGATCCTCGCACCCGAAGCTGGTCGGAGACCGCGCTGAACGCAACCGGGATCGACCCGGCGATGCTCCCGGAGCTCGGGGGCGGGACGGAGACCGTCGGCACCATCACGCGCGCGTTCGCGGATGCGACGGGGCTTGAGCCCGCAACAGTGGTGGCGATCGGATGCGGCGACGAGATGGCCGCCACGCTCGGCGCGGGCGTCTTCGCGCCGGGCGACGTCTGCGATGTCGTCGGCACCGCCGAGCCCGTGTGTGCGGCGAGCGACGAGCCGCGCGAGGATCCGACGATGCTGGTCGAGTGTCATCCTCACGCCGATCCGGACGCGTGGCTGCTCGAGAACCCGGGGTTCGTGTCCGGCGGGAACCTCCGATGGTGGCGCGATCAGTTCGCGCCCATCGAGCGCGATGCCGAGACAGTTGGGCTCGGCGACGCATATGACTTCTTGTCAACCGAAGCCGCGCATGTAGAAGCCGGCGCGGAGGGGCTTGTCTTCCTCCCGTGCATGCAAGGGGCGATGGCGCCCGAGTGGAACGGGGCGGCGCGCGGCGTGTTCTACGGCCTCACCCTCGCGCACACCCGCGATCACATGACCCGCGCCATTCTGGAAGGTAGCGCCTTCGCGCTCCGCGACATCCTCAGCGCGATGCGTGACGCCGGACTGAACGTCCGGCAGTTGACGATCGTGGGCGGCGGGGCGAAGGGTCCGTTGTGGCGCCAGATCAAAGCCGACGTGACGGGGCTGCCGGTACGGGTACCGACCTCCGTGGAGACGACCGCTACGGGCGCCGCGATCCTGGCGGCGGTCGCCGCCGGCTTCCACAGCCGGGTGGTGGACGCCGTGGGATCGTTCGTGTCGTTCCGGCCCGAGGTGCACGAGCCGGACGAGGCGTTGTCAGAGCGTTACGACGATGCCTATCGCCGATACCGAGCCGTATACGACGCCCTGCGGCCAGTGTTTGCGGCGCACGGGTGACCTAGTCCTGGGGTGTCACGTAAGCGGCCGTGATCCCGCCGTCGACGATGAGGGATGCACCGGTCATATAGCTGCTGTCGTCGGACGCGAGGAACAAGGCGGCTTTCGCGAGCTCCTCGGCGTGGCCCAGGCGTCCCATCGGGATGTGGACGAAGCGGCGCTGCTTCTTCTCTTCATCCGACAGGAGTGCGAGGAGCAACGGGGTTTCGATCGGGCCTGGGCACAGCGCGTTGCAGCGGATCCCCTGCCGCGCATACTCGACCGCGATCTCCCGGCTCATCGCGAGCACGGCGCCCTTGGATGCCGTGTAGGCGGTTTGGCTGGTCGCGGCGCCGAGCCACGCGACGAATGACGCGACGTTGATGATGGACCCGCCACCGCTCGCGAGCATCGCCGGGATGCCGTACTTACATCCGAAGGCCACTCCCTTCACGTTGACCGCTAACGTGATGTCCCAGATCCGCTCGTCGGTGGAGTCGACGCTGCCGTCGTCGGGCAACATGACGCCGGCATTGTTGTAGAGGATGTCGAGCCGACCGAAGCGCCCGATGGCCGCAGCGACCATCTCCTCGGCCTCCGCCTCCCGCGAGACGTCGGCGTGGACGAAGTGCGCGGCGTCCCCGATCGCAGCTGCGGTGGCCTCTCCTGCCTCGTCGTTGACGTCGGTCAGCACGACGCGAGCGCCCTCGTCGGCGAACAGCTCGGATGCCACCTTGCCCATCCCGCTGCCGCCGCCGGTGATCACTGCGACCTTGCCGTCCAGACGCATCTGCGTGACCTCCATACGAGCCAACGTGCGGACCCTACGGTACGACGGGGCCCGCCACCTTCGCCCGGATTCGCGAGAGCGGTCGGTCCAGGTAGGCCAGCGGCGTCTCCTCGACCCAGATGGTCTCGAGCAGGGCACCATCGGCACCAGCGGCGATCGCCCGCTCGCGGGCGTCGTCGAGACAGCGTTCGATCTCCGCTCGGCGTCGCTCGCCGCCGACGTCGGCGATCAACTCGGCCTCACCCGCGACGGGCGCGAGCGCCGCGCCGATCGCGTTCGCGACGTCGCCGTGCTCGGGGCGAACGACCGCCCGAACGCCCGGGAATGCATCCGGCAGCAGCACGCCGCCACCGCCGACCAGCGCCAGGTCCACCCCGGCGCTGGACAGACGCATCCGGTCGATCGCATCGGCCACGACCGTTTCGGCCGCACCGAGCGCGGGCGCGAGGTCATCGCGGCCGGCCACGCGCACCACGTCCCCGATCGCCACCCGGCCGGCCGCGACGGCCGCGTCGGTAAGCGTGGGGATCGAGCCCCCGAAGACCAGCGCGTCTTCCCGGATGCGCCGGGCGACGCTCCTCTGCGAGAGTTGACCATCGACGATCGTGGTGCCGCCACCGACCGCCACCGAGACCAGGTCCGGCATGCGAAAGTTCGTGCGGACACCGCCGACGGTGACCCCGGCCGAGGATTCGCGCGGGAAGCCGTTGGTCAGTGCGCCGATATCGGTGCTCGTGCCGCCGACGTCGGCCACGAGGACGTCGGTGCGCCCGGTGAGCGTGGCGGCCCCGCGCAGGCTGTTGGACGGGCCGGAGCCGATCGTCAGGACCGGTGTTTCCCGCGCGACGCCCGGCGTCATCAGCGTGCCATCGTTTTGGGTGAGGTAGGCGTGCACGTGCGGTCCGATCGTCGCGATCGCTGCCTCGAGCCCGTCGACCACGCGTTCGATCACGTCACCGAGCGCCGCGTTGAGCACGGTTGCGTTCTCGCGTTCGAGCAGACCGAGACCGCCGATGCGGTGCCCGAGCGAGATCGGAAGGCCGCTGCCGGCCGCCACGATCGCCGCCGCCTCCTCCTCTTGCGAGGCATCGAGCGGGGAAAACGTGCCGGTGATCGCGACGGCGTCGACATCGGCATCCAGTGAGACTGCGAAACGCCGCAGCTCGTCGGGGGCGAGCGGATGGATGCGGCCATCGACCTCGACGCCACCGCGTGCGATGAGCACGGGGCCGACGATCGTGGCGACGAGGTCGGCGGGCCACCCGGTGCAAGGCGGTACCGCGAGCGTTCCCGGCGCGCCGATACGCACGATCGCCACCCGCCGCAGCCCGCGGCGCTGCACGATCGCGTTGACCGCGTGCGTCGTGCCGAGCGCCACGCGATCGATCTCGTGACCGGCGGTGACCGTTCGAAGCGCCGCGAGGATGCCGTCGGTCGGATCGGCGGTGGTCGGCTCCTTGATCCGCGCCCACACGACCCCTGCATCGTCGATCGCGACCGCGTCGGTGTTCGTGCCACCGACGTCGATGCCCACACGCAGCCGCTCACCCACGTGTGAGCTCCTCGACGGGCGTGAAGGCGTGCGGGAAGCCGAAGGTGTCGGGACCGCCGATCGCGAGCCCCGCGGGCGTCCGCCAGACGGGAGCGCAGGGAAGACCGACGGCCGTGAGGCGCTGTCCGTATCGGACCCGCTCGGTCGGGACGGCTGCGCCGGTCGCCTCATCGAGCAGGACGATCAGATCCGGCACGATCGCGATCGCGCGCGCGCCCTCGGTTGCCAACAGATTCTCGTTCTGCACGTGGATCGTGACCGTTCGACCGGCGTCGGCGCGGGTACCGGCGAGCGTCACCTCGCCGCGTGCGAAGCCACCGGTCGTGCGTCGCTGGAGATCGACCACCTTGCCGGTGATCAGCCCGACGCCGGCGCCCGCCGTGAGCACGCCCTGGACCCCGCCGGCGCGCGCGGCGAGACCAAGTGCGGAGGCCAGCGTGACCGTCGAACGGACCGTCGCGGTGCGCGCGGTGCGCGCGGACATCACGTGGTCGGCGCCCAGCGCGACGCCACCGAACGCCACCGAGACCGCCCGGGCGAGCCGCTCGAACCAATCGCCGTCGCTCGGCTCCAGCGTCACCAGGTTGTCGTACTCGTCGGCGAGGAACGCCGGAGCCGGCGACAGCCCGGCGACGTGCATCGCCACCTGCGGGCCCTCCGGGAACGCCCGGCCCATGCCGTCGGCGTCGACCAACGGCAGACCGAGCTCGGCGGCCACGGCCACGGGCAAAACGCCGTTGCCCCCGCCGATCTCCCCGGCCATGACCGCCGCGATCGGCCGGCCGAACCACCGTTGCACGGCGGCTGCCAGCGCAGATCCTTCGCTACCGGCCCCGAGCTTCTCGATGCCGACCGTCGGTGCGCCCCACCCCGCGACCGGCATGACCAGCGCGTCGTCGTCCAGGTCGTCGAGGTTGACCACCGCGACCGGACCAGCGATGGCTATCGCGGCCTGGGCCTGGAGCACCGCTCCATCGACGTCGCCGCCACCGCCCGAGCCCAGGATCGCGCACCCCTGCGCGTAGTCCACCAGATCGTCTGCGCCCAGTTGCATCTGCGCATGCTGGCACACCGGACTACGATGCCGCGCATGCGGACGTATCACGCTGAGCCGGCTGTATGACTGAGCTCCTGGTGCTCGGCGGGCGGCGGGTTCCGGCGGTGGAAGGCGTGACCGCCGACGTGCTCGAGCCCGCGACGGCCGCGCCCGCGTGGCAGGTAGCCCAGGCCGATGCCTCGGACGCGGCACGCGCGGTCGACATAGCCTCGCGCGCCTTCGAGGAGGGAGCCTGGCGGCGGCTCAGTGCCCGGGAGCGGGGCCGCGTCCTCACCCGCGCTTCGTTCTTGATCCGCGACCGGCAGGAGGAGCTCGCCAGGCTCGAGGCGCGCAACGGTGGCAAGCCGATCGGCAACGCGCGCGCCGAGATCGACATCACGGCCAACGTGTTTGAGTACTGGGGCGGCGCGGCGAACAAGATCACGGGCGAGACGATCCCGATCGTGCCGCCCGGCATCGACGTGACGCTTCGCGAGCCGGTGGGTGTCTGCGCCCTGATCACGCCGTGGAACTTTCCGGCGGTGATCGCGAGTTGGAAGATCGCCCCCGCGCTCGCGTGCGGGAACACCGCGATCGTGAAGCCTGCGTCCCAGACTCCGCTGTCGGCGCTCGCGATCGCCGACCTGCTGATGGAGGCCGGGCTTCCCGAGGACACGCTGAGCGTGCTGCCGGGGCCGGGAGCCACCACCGCCATGGCGCTCGTCGAGGATCCGCGCGTGGCGAAGATCTCCTTCACGGGGTCGACCGAGGTCGGAACGAAAGTGATGCAGGCAGCCGCGACGAACATCACGCGCGTGTCGCTGGAACTGGGAGGTAAATCGGCCAACGTCGTGTTCGACGACGCCGATCTCGACGCGGCGATCGTGCCGTCGCTGTGGTCGGTGTTCGACAACTCCGGACAGGACTGTTGCTCGCGGTCGCGCCAGTTCGTCCAGCGTGGGATCTACGACGAATACGTCGAGCGTTTCGCCGAGGCCACCGACGCGATCGTCGTGGGTGCACCGCTCGAGGACGCCACACAGATGGGCCCCATGATCTCCGACGGTCAACGACAGACCGCGCTCGACTACCTCGGGATCGGCGTCGAGGAGGGAGCTCGCCATGTGACCGGCGGGGAGGTGCCCGATGGGCCCGGCTCCTACCTCCGACCGGCGGTGCTCGCCGACGTGGACAACGCGTGGCGCGTAGCACAGGAAGAGATCTTTGGGCCGGTCGTGTGCCTGATCCCGTTCGAGACCGAAGAGGAGGCCGTCAGATTAGCGAACAACTCACCCTACGGGTTGTCGGGCTCGATCTGGACCCGAGACCTTGGCCGGGCGATCCGCGTGGCCAAGGGCATTCGCACGGGCAACCTGAGTGTCAACTCCGCAAGCAGCGTGTTCACCGAGGCGCCGTTCGGCGGGTTCAAGCACAGCGGCATGGGTCGCGAGATGGGGATGGCGGCCGCGGCGCTGTACACCGAGGTCAAGAACGTCTATTTCAGCGAGGTCTGAACGCGGTGCGCGCGTGGCAAGCCGCGTTGCGGGGCGACCCCCTTCCATGGTTGCTCGAACCCGCGGACCCGGGAGTGCGACACCTCGCCCTCACCCAGCTGCTCGACGAGCCGCCCGACGCGCCCGTCGTGCGCCGGGCGCGCGCCGCGGCGATGAAGGCCGAGCCGATCGCGAGCATCCTGCGGAACCAAGACGCCGAGGGCTGGTGGGTGAAGCAGGGCGCCGGCTACGGTCCGAAGTACACCGGCACGGTGTGGTCGCTCACGTTCCTCGAGCAGATGGGCGCCGACGGTCGTGATCCTCGGATCCAGCGCGCGTGCGATCACGTGCTCGCCCATACGCAGGCTCCTGGTGGCGGGTTCGGGTGGCAGGCCACCAACAGCGCAGTGGTGCACTGTCTGAACGGCAATCTCCTGCGGGCACTGCTCGTGTTCGGCCGGTTCGAGGACCCGCGGGTGCGCGCATCGATCGACTGGGAGACACGCGCGATCACCGGGGAGTACGTCGATCGCTGGTACCGGTGGGCGACGAGCGGGCCGGGGTTCGGATGCGGCATCAATGGGACGCTGCCGTGCGGCTGGGGCGCGATCAAGGCGATGCGCGGGCTCGCCGCGATCCCGCCCAGGCGGCGGACGAAGCAGGTGCGAAGGGCGCTCGCAGAGGGCGCCGCGTTCCTGCTCGACCACGGGTTGGCAACGGGCGCGTTTCCCACCGATTCGACCATCAGTGCGAACTGGACGCGGTTCGGGTTCCCCTCCGGCTACGTAGCCGACGCTCTGCAGGGGCTGGAAGTGCTCGTCGAGGTGAGTCACGGACGCGATCCCCGGCTCGCACCGACGGTGGAGCTGGTGCTCGGCAAACAGGACGATCACGGACGGTGGCGCAACGAGCACGGGTATCGAGGCAAACTCTGGGTCGATACGGACCCGCCGCGGGCACCGAGCAAGTGGGTCACGCTGCGAGCCTGCCGAGCGCTCAAAGGCGCCGTGCACGCACCTCGTTAGACTCCACGTCATGGCCGAACTTCCTGCAGAGCTTCGCGGCCGGCCCGAGCGTCGGCCCGGGCAGGAGCCGACGGCGACCCTGACGCTCGATGCCTACCTGCGTCTGGCAGCCGAGCTCGAGCAGCTCACGACCGACGGTCGGGCCGACATCACCGACAAGATCCGCGTGGCGCGCGAGCACGGCGATCTCAAGGAGAACGCCGAGTATCACGCGGCGAAGGACGAACAGGGCATGATGGAGTCGCGGATCCGCAAGATCCAGCACATGCTGCGCGACCCCGACATCGTCGAGGCGCCGGAAGCCGCGGACGCGATCGGTGCCGGCATGCTCATCACGGTGAAGCCGATGGACTTCGACGACGAGGACGACGAGACCTACCTGATGGCCGAGCATGCGGAGGAGAAGGCTCCCGACGCGCGAACGGTCACGACAACGTCGCCTTTCGGCGCGGCGCTCATGGGCGCCGCGGTCGGTGACGAGGTCGCGTACGAGGCTCCCGGTGGGACGTTCACGTATCGGGTCGTCTCGTTCGAGCCGTTCACCGGCTAGCCGGAGCATGACCACCGACGATCGGAAGCCGCCGCGCGAGGTCCAGCGCGTCCGCGACATGCCGGCCCCGCGCAAGAGCGAGGGCGCGGCCGGCGGCGCGGCTCAACGCATCTTCGCCTGGCCCTACCGAGGACTGCTCGCGTTCATGCTCTGGACCGGTGTTCATGCGTGGCAGCTGACCTTGCTGTCACTCGTGATGAGTGTGTCGTGCGGCATCTTGATCCTGGCGGGGCAGTGGATCTGGGCCGGGCTCGCCCTGATCGCCGGTGGCACGTTCGACGTGTTGGACGGCTCGGTTGCGCGGCATCGCGGCGAGGTTCGGCGCTCGGGGGCGTTCATGGACTCGGTTCTGGATCGCGTGTCCGACATGATTCTGTTCGGCAGTCTGTTCTGGTACCTGGCGGCCCAGGGCGAAGTGGGCGCGGCCTCGCTCGCGCTCGTGACGCTCGTGGTGTCGCTGGCCGTCAGCCACGTTCGCGCCGAAGCGGAGGCCGTGAAGGTCGTGTTGACCGAAGGCTTGTTCCAGCGGCTCGAGCGCGTGATCGCGTTGATCCTCGGCCTGCTCATCCCGGGGCTGATGGTGCCGGTGCTGGTCCTGCTGGCCGTGCTTGGCACGGCGACGGTGTTGCAGCGATCCTTCCTGGCCGTCCGGGGCGCCTGATGGAATTCATCCGGGTCGCGACGCTCGCCGAGATCCCCGAGGGCGAGGTTCGTGCCTTCGACCTGCCGACGGGCCGGGTCGCGGTCGCCCACGACGAGCGCCGGTTGTTCGCGTTCGCCGAGGAGTGCACCGGCCAGGGGTGCGCGTTGGCCGAGGGCGTCTTCGACGATCGATCCGCGCAACTGACGTGTGCCACGTGCGACAGCGTGTTCGACCTGGAGACCGGCGAGCCGATCGAGGGCCCGGCTCGCGACCCGCTGCATCGATTCGCGGCGCGTGAGGTCGACGGTTGGCTCGAGATCTCGACACGGCCAACCGGCTGAGGCGGCTGGCGACCGCCGACCCTTCCCGGTAGGGTCGTCCTCCCCAGGAGCGAAGGAGGATCCGATGGAGCAGACGCGCTTCGACCTGTCGCAGGATCAGATGCCGACCGCGTGGTTCAACATCATGCCGTCGATCGTCCGGGCCGGCATGCAACCGCTGCCTCCGCTGCACCCCGGCACGCACGAGCCCGTTGGTCCCGCCGACCTCTCGCCGCTGTTCCCCGAGTCCCTGATCCTGCAGGAGGTCAGCACCGACGAGTGGATCGACATCCCCGGCGAGGTACTCGACATCTACCGGCTGTGGCGCCCATCGCCCCTGCATCGCGCGACGCGTCTCGAGCAGGCGCTCCAGACCCCGGCGCGTATCTACTTCAAGTATGAAGGGGTCTCCCCGGCCGGCTCACACAAGCCGAACACCGCCGTCGCGCAGGCGTACTACAACAAGGAAGCCGGCACGAAGCGGATCGCCACCGAAACAGGCGCCGGCCAATGGGGTTCCGCGCTCGCGATGGCCTGCGCGTTCTTCGGGATCGACTGCCAGGTCTTCATGGTGAAGGCCTCCTTCGAGCAGAAGCCCTACCGGCGCATCTTCATGGAGACGTTCGGCGCCGAGGTCGTGGCGTCACCCTCGCCGAGCACGCAGGCCGGCAAGGCCGCGCTGGAAGAGAACCCGGACCACACCGGCTCGCTCGGACTGGCGATCAGCGAGGCGGTGGAGGTGGCCGCCACGAGCGGCGGGTCGATCAAGTACGCGCTCGGCTCCGTACTGAACCACGTCATCCTGCACCAGACGATCATCGGGTTGGAGGCCAAGGCCCAGATGGAGCAGACGGGCGATAGCCCCGATGTCGTGATCGGGTGCGTCGGCGGCGGCTCCAACTACGGCGGCATCGCTTACCCGTTCATGGCGGATCGTTTGTCCGGCGCGAAGCCGAACATGCGCTTCCTGGCGACCGAGCCGGCGGCGTGTCCCACGCTCACGAAGGGGCGCTTCGCCTATGACTTCGGCGACACCGCGGGCATGTCGCCGATCGTGCCGATGTACACGCTGGGGCACACGTTCGTGCCCGCCCCGGTGCACGCGGGCGGCCTCCGCTATCACGGCGACTCGCCGTCGTTGTCGCTGCTGGTGCACGAAGGCCACATGGAGGCCGCCGCGTACACGCAGAACCAGGTGTTCGAGGCGGCGATCCAGTTCGCCAAGACCGAGGGCATCGTGGCGGCTCCCGAGACCGCGCACGCGATCAAGGGTGCGATCGATGAGGCGACCGCCGCACGCGAGGCGAACGAGGAGCGCGTGATCCTGTTCAACCTGTCGGGCCACGGCGCCTACGACATGCAGGCCTACGACGACTACCTCAATGGGCGCCTGCCCGAGATCGAGTTCGATCCCTCCGCCGAGGAGGCCGCGCTCGGCGAGTTGCCCGACATCCCGATCGGGTGAGCGAACCGTCGATCGCCGTCCGACGTCTGCGCGCGGCGGATCTCGACGCGTTCCAAGCAACGATGCCGTCGTGGAATGCCCGTGAGTACGGTGTGCGGCTCGCGTACCAAGGTCGCGGGCTGGCCGTCCAGCTCGTCGCCTGGTCGGGCTCGACGGCGGTCGGTCGCGCGATGGTCGTGTTCCCGGGACATCCGGAGTGGTCGATTTCGGCCTTTCGCGAAGGCTGTTCCGAGCTGCGCGACGTCGGCGTCGCGGAGGACTGGCAGCGCCGTGGGATCGGCAGCCTTCTACTCTCCTCGAGCGAGGCCGCGACCCGCGATGCCGGGTTCGAGCGCATCGGTCTGGGCGTCGGTCTCGAGGACGGGTACGAGGCCGCTCGTGTGCTCTATGACCGACGGGGCTACGGGTTCGCGCACGGTCCCTACGTGCAGGCGGCGCGTCTCGAAGGCGACGACGGGACCCCGTTCGCGGTTGCCGGCGTCTGCGAGTACCGCGTCAAACGGCTGTGAGCACTCAGCTTTCGTACGTCTTGGGGTCGAGCTGGAACTCCTGGGTCGCGAAGGCGGCGACCTTGTCCATCAGCAGGGTGTAGCCATCGGTGTTGAAGTGCACGCCGTCGTCGGCTCGTACCTGCACCACCTTGTTGTCGTCCCGGTAATACGCGGAGTACCCGCCGTCGGAGGCGGCGAAGGCGGTCCACGTGTCGTAGAACGCGACGTTCGGCAGACGGTCGGCCACCTCCTGGAAGATCGAGTTCTGCTTCTGGATGAAGTCCCAGCGCCCTCGGTCGCGCTCGTTCGGCAACCCGATCCAGACGACGTGTCCGCCACCGTTGGTGGCGATCTTCGCGAACCGCTCGACCCGGCCCTCATAGTGGCTCGCCCAATCGAACGTGCCGATGTCCTGCTCGAGCGTCCCATCGGGGTAGAGCAGGCCTTGGTTGTCGTTCTCCCCGAGCATGACCAGGACGAGGTCCGGGTCGGCCCGGTCCACGATCTGTTGCATCTGAGCGGGCCAGTTGAAGAAGTCGGGTCGTGCGAGCCCAGTCGAGATACGACCCTGCTTGTACACCTCGACGAAGAAGGGTTTGAAGACGCGCTCGGCGAAGTACCCGATCCCGGCGGCAAGCGAGTCGCCGACCACCGCGACCCGGAGCTGGTGATCGAGGGTCGGCACGCGCAGGCGCGTGTCGTGCACGACGGGTTTGTCCGGCTTCGGCGAGCCGGTCGGATCGGGCAGTTCGTCGACGCCAACGTCGATGCCGCCCACGATCCCACCCACGGCGGCGTTCGGGTCGCGCCCCGCCGCGCGGGCGGCCGCGTCGGTGACGTGCGTCAGCCCCACGTGGTCCGATACCCAGACCATCGGCGAGAGCAGGGCGAGCGAGACGCTGCGGCGTGTCCCGGTCGGCGCGGCCTCGGCCGACCGGCGCAGCTCGGGCGCGTACAGCATCGTCCACACGAGCAGGCAGACGGCGATCACCACGAACGCGCGGCCCGCGGGCATGGCGCGGCGCCGCGGCGCCGGCCGCGCCGTTCGCTGCGGTGTTGAGGTGGTCATCGTCCGCCCATCAGAACTGGAAGTAGATGAAGGGTGCCACGCCACGCGGCCCCAGGGTCGTGATCGCGAACAGGACGAACGCGGCAGCGAGGCCCATCGGGACCGGCCGAAGCTCTGAGATCGCGGCCTTGATGCGCTCCGCCGGAGCATGCGGGACGAACTGGATGGCAAGCCCGATCGCGATCGCGACGAGCACCCGGGCGGTGACGAGCTCGGTCGTACCGCTCGCGAACGTGAAGAGCCGCCCGAGCATCGTGAGCGCCGTGCCCACCGAGTCGGCGCGGAAGAACACCCAGGCGCCGCACACGAGCGCGAAGGTGCTCAAGAGTTGCAGCGCAGAAGCCCACGCGGTTTCCGGGACCGCGGCCATCACGCCGCGCTCGCGGAGGGACCTCTTCCACTGCCCCACCATCAGATAGACACCGTGCAGCCCGCCCCACACGACGAAGTGCCAGGCTGCGCCGTGCCAGAGCCCGCCGAGCAGCATCGTGATCATCAGGTTGACGTAGGTCCGCGCCGTTCCCCTGCGATTCCCGCCCAGCGGGATGTACAGGTAGTCGCGCAACCATCGCGACAGCGTCATGTGCCAGCGCCGCCAGAACTCCTGGATCGATCGTGCGCTGTAGGGCCGGTCGAAGTTCTGCGGGAACTGGAACCCGAGCAGCTTCGCGATACCGATGGCGATGTCCGTGTAGCCGCTGAAATCGCAGTAGATCTGCACGGCGTAGGCGACGATCCCGACGAGGATCTCGAGCCACCCGTGGCGCAGCGGATCGCCGAAGACCTGGTCGACGATCGCGGTCGCCAGAAAGTTCGCGATCACCACCTTCTTGAACAATCCGCCGAGGATCAGCCAGCCGGCGCCGACGACGTCGACATGACGCGCGTCGCGCCGAACATCCAGCTGGGGGATCAGCTCGTCGGGTCGCACGATCGGTCCGGCGACGAGGTGTGGGAAGAAGGACAGATACAGCGTGACGTCGGTCCAGGAGGCCAGGGTGAACCGCCGGTGGTAGATGTCGACCACATAGCTGATCGCCATGAACGTGTAGAACGACACGCCGATCGGCAGGACGACCTGGATCAAGGGTGGGCTGAGCGGCAGGCCGAGCGCTGCCGCCGTGTTCGTCACGTTGACCGTGAAGAACCCGTAGTACTTGAAGAACAGCAGCGGCGCGAGAGTCATGGCGACGCCGATCCCCATCGCCCACGTGCGCCGCCGTTCGTCCTCTTGGTGCGAAACCGCGATCGCTGCAAGCTGGCAGATCGCCGTCACGCCCAGGAGCAGGACGACGAGGCGCGCGTCCCAATAGGCGTAGAAGAAGTAGCTCGCGCCGATCATGAACCATTTCCACGGACGGGCATTGTGGTTCAAGACCCAGTGGCCGAGGAACACCAGGCAGAAGAAGAGCGCGAAGTCGACCGTAGGGAAGAGCATGCTCGCCCGATGCTAAGGCAGGGGGGTGACGAACGGGTGAACGGGCTCAGTGCGAGGCGAGGTCACGACGCCGGCGCTCGAGATAGCGGCGCTCGGCATCGTTCGTCACGAGCTCCAGCGCCCGGTCATAGGCGAGCCCGGCAGCGTCGGCGTCACCCGCTCGTCGCAGCAGGTCGGCGCGAGCGGCGTGGAACAGGTGGTAGCGGTCGAGGTCTCCCGCGAGCGGCTCCAGCAGGCGCAGGCCCGCGTCGGGACCGTCGGCCATCGCGATCGCCACGGCACGGTTCAGCTCGACCACGGGCGAGGGCCGGGTGGCGGCCAGCGCGGTGTAGAGCGTGGCGATCCGCGGCCAATCGGTGTCCTCAGGCCGTGGCGCGGCTGCGTGGCAGGCGGCGATCTGGGCCTGCAGGCGATAGGCCCCCGTCTCGGGCGCCGCATCGCGCACCAGCCCCAGACCCTCGTCGATCATCGCCTGGTCCCACCGGGATCGATCCTGATCCTCGAGCACGACGATCTCGCCCGCGGCGTCGGTGCGCGATGCGCGACGGGCGTGCTGCAGCAGCAACAGCGCGAGCAAGCCACGCGTCTCGGGCTCGTCGGGGATCAGATGGTCGAGCAGCCGGCACAGCCGGATCGCCTCATCGCACAGCTCTGCCCGCAGAAGCTCGCCCTCCGTCGCCGCGTAGCCCTCGTTGAACACCAGATAGACGACGGCGCGAACGCCGTCGAGCCGCTCGGGCAGGACCTCGCGTGGGGGCACACGGTAGGGGATCCCCGCCTCGCGGATCTTGCGTTTTGCTCGGGTGAGGCGCTGGCCGAGCGTGGGCTCCGGCACTAGGAAGGCCCGTGCGATCTCACGGGTCGTGAGCCCGGCCACCGTCCGCAGCGTGAGCGCGACCCGCGTATCGAGCGCCAGGGCCGGGTGGCAACAGGTGAATAGCAGGCGCAGGCGGTCATCGGGGATCTCGTGCATGTCGTCTCCCAGCGCCTGGAGGTCCGCGATCTGGACGGCGGCAGCGGTCTTCTCGAGGCCGATCCGATCTCTACGCAGGCGGTCGATCGCCCGATTGCGGGCGGTGGTGAACAGCCATGCCGACGGATTGTCGGGCACGCCGCGCGTGGGCCAGGTCCGTAACGCTTGCTCGCACGCCTCCTGCCAGGCCTCCTCGGCCAGGTCGAAGTCGCGCAGCGCGCCGATCAACGCCGCGACCGCACGACCCGCGTCCAGGCGAAAGGCGCGGTCCAGAACCTCGGCGACATCGGGCATCACATGTCGAGGATCGGACGGACCTCGATACTGCCCGAACGCGCGGCGGGGAGCTCGGCGGCAAGGGCGATCGCGGTGTCGAGGTCCTCGACGTCGACGATGAAGTACCCGCCCAGCTGTTCCTTCGTCTCGGCGAACGGGCCGTCGGTCACCAAGCGTGCCTCGGAGCGCACACGCACGGTCGTGGCCGAGGACGTGGGCGCCAGCTCGTCACCCCCACGCATGAGCCCGCGCTCGCCCCAGCCATCGGCGATCGTGCCGTACTCGCGGCGCATCGCCTCGCGTTGCTCCTCGGTGGCGGCCTCGTAGCCGGCCTCGTCGTCATAGATCATCAGCAGGTATCGCACGCGCACCTCCACGCTTCAGGGGCGGCCGCGGCCGCCCGGTCCACCTTGATGACGGATGGGCTCGACCGGATCCGACACCCCTGCGGTCATATCGCGCTAGCCTGGGAGACGCTAACTCACCCAACGAACAGGAGGCGCACCCCGGATGTCCCGCGATACCGACTGGCACGTGTTCGACAAAGCTTGTGAGATCACGGCGATGGCTGCTCGTGGGACCGCCGGCGATGTCTCGGCGGCCCAGGTCGCCGACATCTTCCGCGATGTGTTCGGCGCGTTGCGCGAAGCGGCAAACGCGATGGACAGCACCGGAACGCCCGCCGGGTTCTAGCGCAGGCGACCCGACAGGTCGCGGAGGGACACGATGCCGACCAGCCGGCCATCCTCCAGCACCGGGATGTGGCGGAAACCTTCTTCGAGCATGCGATCTCTCGCTTCGTCGATGGCGGCCTCAGGGGACATCGTGATCGGGTCGCGACTCATCCAACCGGTGGCGGTGTGACTTGCGGCGTCGTGTTCGGCTGCCAGCGCGCGCACGATGTCGCGCTCGGTGAAGATGCCGTGCAACGTATCGTCAGTCACGACCAGCACCGCGCCGACATGGTGGATGCTCATCAGGTGAGCCGCCTCCGCCACCGTTGCGTGCGGCTCGACCGTCACGAGGGTGGTGCTCATCACGTCTCGCAGCACGTCCATGGGCCGAGCTCACCCTAGCCTGCCCGCCGCTGCGCGGGAAGCCTTGGCCATCTGGTACGCCCCGCGCGCTCGGGCCTATCCGTGGCGGCGGGGCCGCCCGAGCGCGTACCGGACGCTGGTGTCGGAATTGATGCTGCAACAGACGCAGGCGGCGCGCGTCGTCCCGATCTTCATGGCGTTCCTCGGCGCGTTCCCTACCGTGCGGGCGCTTGCCCAGGCCTCGCGCGGCGACGTTCTGCGCGCATGGGCGGGGCTCGGCTACAACCGACGAGCCGTGTCGCTGCATCGCGCCGCCCAGGCAGCGGTCACCGACCATGGTGGTCGCGTCCCGGTCGATCCCGACGTGCTGCGTTCGTTGCCCGGGGTGGGCCCCTACACGGCTGCGGCGGTGGCCTCGATCGCCGGGGCAGTGCCCGTCGCCGCGATCGACGTGAACGTGCGCCGCATCGTCGCCCGTGTCGCATTCGGCCTCGACGCGGTGGACGTCCCGGCCGCCGACATCGATGCGACGGCAGGCCGATGGGTGGATCGATCCGATCCCGGGGCATGGAACCAGGCGCTCATGGATCTCGGTCGGGAACACTGTCGGGCGGTTCCGCGATGCGACAGGTGCCCGCTCGCGAGCGCCTGCCGCTACCGGCGCAACGGCCGGGCACCGGGGCGTACCGCACGGAAGCAGGCGCCGTTCGAGGGATCGATGCGACAGGTTCGAGGCGCCGTCGTCGATGTGCTGCGGGCTCGGCCGTCGGCCGGCGTCGCCGCCCTGGCACGTGCCACCGGGTTCACGGCGAGCAGGGTCGCGAGGGCGCTCGACGGGCTCGTGTGCGACGGCGTCGTGGTGCGGACCGGCCGCTCCTTCCGACTCCCCGACTGACGTGACCCGGTTGACGGCGCGCTCTTCAACTTGTAGCTTGTTCCAGCTATAGGAATCATTCTCACACCTCGCGTGTTCGAACTGCGGCTCGATGCGAGGCGTCAAGGTGCCCGCCGACGTTGAGTCGACGCGGGACGCGACACTGGATCGGATCGCCAAGCGTGCCGGGGTTCGCTAGGGCGTGAGGTAGGGCTGCTCGGGAACGGGGATCAGACCCGCGGTATCGGCTGCCACGAGCACTTCGCGCCCCACGGGATAGACCGCGCCCGTGACGCGCACCCATTGATCGTCCTGATAGTCGCCCGGGGGCAGGCCGACCACTCGCACCTGCGCGATCGTCGCGTCGGCCACGCAACAGGTGACGATGTAACGCGTGAGCACGATCTCATCGGGCGGCGCGCTGGCCTCATGCGTGACGAACCCTTCCAGCGTGATCGGCTCGCCGGCGCGCGCCGCCAGCTGCTGCATCGCCGCCGGGAACGACTGCGCAGCCCCGATGTCGACGAAATCCAGGGGTCCGGTTACGTCCCGTGCCGTCGCCCCGATCGCCGAGCCGCCGAACGTCGCGCGCTTGCCCACCGAGTAGGAGTTGAGGGTCGTCGGCGGCAACCCCAGCACCAACACGACCGGTAGCGCAATCACTCCGAGCGACCAAGACTGCCGCCGTCCGATCGGCTCGTCGTCGGCGGTTCGTGCGGTGGCAAGCCGCCCGATCGCCGCAACCGACATGATCACGGCGCCCATCGGCACGAGCCACGCCGTGCGTGTCGATAGGTACAGGTAGGTGCGGTCGCTCAACCACAGAACCCAGAACATCGTGGCCCACGCACCCAGCACGACCCCGGTCGCGATCCGCGTCGGGCTCCATCTCGCAGCGACGTTCGCCGTGATCGCGCTCATCCCCAGATCACCTGAACCCATAGCGTCGCCACCAGCGTGACCGCCGTCACGACGATCAGCACCGTTCGGAAGAAGCCCTTCGAGAAGGTGCCGGCGTAGAGCGCACCGAGCTTCAGGTCGACCATCGGGCCGAACACCAAGAACGCGAGCTGTGCCGATGGTGCGAACGCCGTGAACGACGCCGCGACGAACGCGTCGGACTCTGAGCATAGCGACAGGATGAACGCGAGGAACATCATCGCGAGCAGACTGATCACCGGGAGCGTCGCGACGCGGTTGCCGATCGAGGCGGGCACGAACGTCTGGATCGTGGCGGCGATCAAGGCGCCAAGGATCAGGAACCGTGCCATGAAGATCAGGTCGCCCGACAGATGCGTGAAGAACCGCCGTGCGCGCGGCTCGTCGTGATCGTCCGGATCATCGATCGTCGCGTCGGCACGCAGCAAGCCATCGGGTCGCAACGCGCCGATCACCCACCCGACGCACATCGCGACGATCAGCCCGAGCGTGAAACGACCGATCACCATCAACCACTGTGAGTCGCGGCCGCGGTAGGCGACATAGGTCGAGGCGATCACCACCGGGTTCACGATCGGCGCGGCCAGCATGAACGTCACCGCCGCGGCCGGCGAGAGCCCTTTGCGCGCGAGCCGGCGCGCCACCGGCACCGAGCCGCACTCGCACACCGGGAACGCCATCCCCGCGAAGGCGGCCGCCGGGAGCTGTACCGCGCGGGGCAGCCGCGCGATCTTCGCGAACGAGGACGCCGGCACGAAGACCTCGATCGCGGCCGAGACCAGCGCGCCGAGCGCCACGAACGGCATCGCCTCGATCAGCAGCGAGCCGAACACGATCAACAGGTTGCGCAGCCACGGGATCTGCATCGGGTGCAGCACGCGAGCCCCCACCGCGACGGCGACCAACAGCAACAGCACCCAGGCCCACGTGCGGTCGGGCCCGGCCGTGGTTGGCCCCGGTTCGTCGGTGCGGAGGTCCGTTTCGACGGCCATCAGCAGTACCTCCCGAACCGCACCGCATAGCTCGCGAACGCGTCGGCGTACAGCGGCGTACCGTCCGGCGCGGTCTGGGCGCGCATCGCGTCGACGACCTCTTGCGCGGTCGACGGGGTGTCGGCCGTGCGGTCCACGAAGAACCCGCCCGCCGCGTCACCTCGTGGCGTCAGTCCCACCCCGGGCGGCGGGCTCGCATCGATCGCGTCGGGCTCGGTGAGGCTTCCCGTCGCGGTCACGACGATCGTGGCGTCCGGGACCGCGCGCGCGACCTCCTCGACGATCAGCGACGTCGTGCGGTCATCCTGCGAGGCCCCGCCGACGAGCGGCACCGCGAGTAGGTCGGGCGTGCGGTCCTGCCCCCATCCCGAGTGGAGGAACCGGACGACCTGTGCCGAGATGTTCGCGCCTTCGTGCACCGTGGCGTCTCGGATCGAACCGGTCCCGTACCATGCGTCCCCCGTCAGGCCGACGTCCCCGGGCGCATTCCGAAGGAGCCCGATCTTCGTCAGGCCGGCGGTGGCAAGATCCAGGTCGTCCCCGAGCGAAGCGATCACGGGCGGCGGGGCGCCGGGCCCGAACGCGCGCGTCAACCGGCCCCGGTTGTTGCGTATCCACGTTCCCGTGATCCCGTGCTGCGACGGCAGGCCACCGGTGCCGATCGTCGACTCCACCGTGGTCGGGTCGAGTGGGAGCGATCCGGCGGTCGCCACGCCTGCCGCGACACCCGGCCGCGACGACATCCTGTTGAACCACGGCGTGGCACCGGATGGCACATCGCGCGTGCCCACCCCTTTCCACACGATCATCACGACCAGGGGCGTCGAGCGGCCGGCGATCTCAACACCGGGAATCGCCACGCCGTCGCGGACCTCCGGATGCGAACGGGTGAGTCCGACGAGCGGCTCGAGGGTCGGCGCGACCTGATCGAGCCCGAGGTTCGTCGGCAGCGCACCGGTTCGGATCCCGGTCCCCATGAACAACAGCGGCACCGATGAGGTGCCGGCCTGTTCCTCCGAGGGCCAGGGGACCTGGGCGCCACTGCCGATGTCGCTGGTCACAGTCCTGGAACCGGCGACCCCGAGCGCATCGGGCGAGCGCCCCTCATAGGTCCCCTCGGTGATCAAGGCGCGCAGGTCCGCCGGAAGGGCACAGAAGGGCGCCGGGGTACCGGCGGCGGCGCTCGACGCACACGAGGCTCCCGCGCAGCTCACCCGTAGCGCCGCCGCCGGTACCCCGATCAGCGCGAGCGCGATGAGCAACGTTGCGAGGCGACGACCTGTCCCCATGCTCTCCACGGTACCCCCGCTCGGTCGTCAGACGTCGACCCGTCTGGTTACCTACCTGGTCATGGCTCGCCCTCGCCGCCGCCTCGCGGCATCGCTCGTGATCGCGCTCGCACTGCTTGCGCCGGTCGCCGTTTCGGCGCCTGCCCCCGCCTCGCCGTCGGATCAGGACCTCGTCAAGCTGGCCTGTGGCCTGCCGCACGACTACTTGGTGCGCACGTGGAGCGGCTACAGCCCCGATCGGGGGCCCGAGCTGACCGCGATCCCTGCCGAGCCGAACTTCATGGGCGCGGGCTTGCCCCACGTCGGGCCGTGGGACTACATCCAGCACGTTCCGATGTTCTGGTACGGCCCGGGACACATCGCGGCCCAGGGACATATACCGGGCAACGTGACGCTCGCAGACATCGCCTCGACCCAGGCGTCCCTCCTGCACTTCGACGGCTTCACGGCTCCGGACGGCACGGCGATGACCAAGGCGATCGAGCCCGGCCAGAGCCCACCCAAGCTCGTGGTCGTGCTCGTGTGGGACTCGGCGGGGATCAACGTGTTGCAGACACACGCGAAGGAATGGCCGTACCTTCGATCGCTGATCCCAAAGGGCACCTGGTATGACGACGCATACGTCGGTTCGTCGCCGACCTCGACTGCGCAGGACCACGCCACGATCGGGACGGGCGCGTTCCCGATCCATCATGGGATCGTTGCCCACCACTTCCAGCTTGGAGGGCAGGACACGACGCCCTGGCAGATCGGCCCCAACTTCTTCGATCTGCCGACGTTCGCGGACATCTATGACCATGCCAACGACAACAAGCCGGTGGCCGGCATCGTGGCGACCGCCGACATCCACCTCGGAATGCTCGGGCACGGATCGTTCTGGAACGGGGGAGACCGCGACATCGCGATGACCCGTTCGCCGGACGTGAAAACCACCTCGACCGCCGAAGGCGACGTCTGGAACCTCCCGAAGGAGGAGGCGGCGTTCTACCACCTGCCGGACTATGTGAACGATGTGTCCGGCCTCGAGCACGACAAGGCGGTGCTCGATCGCGCCGACGGCAAGCGGGACGGCAAATGGCGTTCCAACGACATCGAGCAGCTCCAGCACGGCTTCGACACGCCTGCACGCACCGTGTACCAGGAGCGCGTGGTCGAGACGGTCGTCACGAACGAGGGCTTCGGGGTCGACGACACGCCCGATCTGCTGTACCTCAACTTCAAGGAGATCGACTATGTCGGCCACGTATGGTCGATGAACAGCCCCGAGATGACCGACTCGGTGCGCTACCAGGACGAGGCCCTGCGGCGGTTCGTGCCCTTCCTCGATCAGCAAGTCGGGAAGGGCAACTGGGCGATGGTTCTGACGGCCGATCACGCCGCGATGCCGAACCCGACCGTCTCCGGCGGATTCGAGATCTCCACGGGCGCTGTGCAACAGGCGATCGAGGCGCGCTTCGACACCAACGGCGACTCGGTCCCGATCGTCGACAATGTGCAGCCAGGTTCGATCTTCCTGAACGAGGGCGAGGTCGCGGCCAACGGCACCACGATCGACGACATCGCCCGGTTCGCCCAGACGCTCACGCAGACCCAGACGTCCGGCGGCGGGATCACGCCGAACCCCGGACAGGAGAACGACCCGGTGTTCGCGGCGGTGTTCCCCTCCTCGATCATGGAGAACCTCCCGTGTCTTCCCGAGGCCAACAAGACCACCGGGATCGTCTAGCGTCGCCCTCCCGGCGCGGGCCGATGCGTCTCGTATCCTTTGGCGGTTCCCAGGGCCGGTCTCGGTTCCGGGCCGCCACGAGGGGAGTCCCGAACGATGGCAACCACCGATACCGTGATGTCCGACGCGCCGGCCGAATCCGGTCCGACGCGCCGCATCCTCGGTACGTGGTGGGCCATCGCCTTGACGGCGATCGGCCTGGGTCTGTCCTTGGGATGGCGCTTCCTGGCCGACCCCAGCCTGTCGGCCCCCACCCGCGACCCGGCTTGGTACACGTGGCGATCCCAGGTCATCCTGGATTCGAACCCCGTCCGGGTCGTGCAGGAATGGGGTCCGCACGGACTGTTCTCGGCCGGCTATCGCGTGAGCGTTCCCGTGATGGGCGCGCTCTTGCAACGGGTGGCCGGGATCGACCGCTACACCTTCAGCACCCTGTTCATGGTCGGGATCCCGGTGCTGACGGGGATGGCGCTCGCGGCCGCGTTCTTCCGCTCCCGGAAGCATCCCCTCGTGATCCACATGGTGATGCTCGCCACTGTCGCGATGTTCATGGCGACGCCCTACATCGGCTACCTCGATAACGCGACCGTCCTGCTCCTGCTGTGCCTGATGATCCCGTTCGTCGATGAGGCGCGCACATCGTGGGGCGCCCGTACCGCACTGTTCCTGATCGGGTGTGCCGCCGCGTTCACCCACCCGACCACGTGCGTGATCTTCGGGGGCATCCTGCTGTCGGTCTTCGGCTGGCACTTCCTGACGAGTCGGTTCTCGTTCGGTGCGGCGCTGCGATCCGACGGTCCCATGCTCATGTCTGTCGGGTTCGGCATGATCGCCGGGTTGTCTACCTGGGTGATCGGCATCTGGGGCGCGTCGGCCAGCTTCGCCGACGCCGCGCTTCCGCCGCCGTATACGGCGGCGTTCTTCTCCGCGCGCCTCAAGGAATGGACCCTCTCGCTGCAGCCGGTCATCATCGTTCCGTTCATGGTCGTGGCGATCGCCTCGACGATCCTATGGGCTCGGCGTCATCGGCAGGCAGCTCGCAATGAGGACGTCGTCTCGATCTGGTGGCTGCTCGCATTCGCGGGCGCACTGACCGTCGTCACCGGCAAGGCGATCCCCTACTACCGGTTCATGAACGCCTCGGCCGCGCCGATGGCGCTGGTCGGGCTCGGCTCCTTCGCGCTCCTCTACTGGTTCTTCACCGATCGTGCGCCGAGCAAGCTGATCGGCTGGGGCGGCGTCGGGTTGGCGATCTGGGCGGTCGTCGGGTGGGTCGAGCCCACCGTGCTCAGCGATCACGCGCCGGTCTGGATCTTCACCGCGATGCTCTTGCTCGGCGCGCTCGTGGCATTGCGTGGGTTCGCCGGAGACGTGTTGCCGCGCACGATCGCGGGAGGCCTTGCCGCCCTGCTGATCGTGGGGTCGATGTCGTGGATCCTGTATGACGGCGTGCAGCGCCGCTGGGTCTCCGACACGAACCAGTGGGCCAACCAGAGCGTCCGGACATCCTTGGCCGCCGTCAATAAGGTCGTGTCCGCCGCCGGGGACCGCCCGAACGTGCTGCTCGTGAACTATCTCGATACGAACGACCCGGCTACCGGCACCAACACCGCCTACGGCTGGGCGAAAACCTGGACCAACGTGTTCCGCACCGGGCTGCCCGGCGACGCGGCGGAAAGGTCGGTCACCTACCTCGGCACGATCGACAACTTCCTCGCGCAGAAGCCGACGACCTCCAGCGCGGAGAGCCAGGGGTATAACGACATCGCGCGCCAGCACTTCTGCGAGGCCTTCGGAGGCGCCGACGACTACTGCTACCAAGGGGACGAGAAGAAGCCGGCCAACTTCGTGCCGCGTTTCACCGAGTTCCCGGCGGACCCGGTCGTGTTCGTGATCGACCAGTACTACGAGCAGGGGTTGTGCAACGGGGTTCCGAACTGCACCGAGGAGCAGCGGCAGCAGATGCTCGACGCTGCGTTCCAGCAAGGGACCGACATCGGCGCCGGGGTGATGGTCCTTCAGGGTGATGGGTTGTGGACCCCACCGGCCGATCTCGCCGCTGCGGCCAAGCAGGCCGCGACCATCAAGGATGAGGAGTTGACGAACCACCCGGGCGCGCTGTCGAACCTGCCGCATAACCTGTTGGTGATCGCGATCTTGGCGTTCCTGCTGATCGTGCCGGGCTGGCTCGCCTCGGGCTGGTTCGGCACCCGCACCGCGATCGATCGGATGGGGCTGATCCCCGGGATGTCCGTCGTCATGTTGATGCTCTCGGGCATCGGTGTCCTGGCTGTCTGGCGAGGCTCGCTCACGACGACGAAGGGCTGGGCGGTGGTCGCGGTTGCCGTCGGGCTCGGCGCGGCGTTGCGCTATGCCGACTCGTGGCTCCGTAAACCGCTCGACAGTTTCGGCGGCTTCTTCAACAAGCTGTTCTCACCGTTCGCGACCAGGGCGTTCGCTGTCCTGCTCGGCGTCCAGTTCCTTGCCCAGGCCGGTCAGGGCGTCGTGCAGGGTGCGATCGGCAAGTCGATCGGCTTCGGCGGCCAGAAGGGCTTCGACATCTCGAACGTCCCGTCGGCCGATTACCTGCTGAAGGTCGTGCTCTGGCTCTACATCCCCTACACCCTGATCTCGCCGTTCATCGGCGTGTTCATCGACCGGTTCCCACGCCGGCGCGTCATGTGGTGGGCGAACCTGATCGTCGCGGCGATCGTCGCGGTGATCGCCGTCGTCGTGCTGATCCCGCTGGGCTCGGACTCCTCGGAGGGCAAGACGTTCGCGACGGTCGGGCTGATCCTCGCGCTGATCGCCGCGCAGGCGGTGACCCGCGTCGCGCTCGCCGTGAAGTCCGCCGCCGTGCCCGACGTGCTGAGCGGCAAGGACTTGATGCAGGGAAACGGGCTCTCGCAGGCCGGCGGCGCGCTCGCGCAGATCGTCGGGATCGCGTTCGGCGTGGCCTTCGGCGGCCTGATCGCCGCGTGGGTCGGCGTCGCCTTCGGCGCCGCGGTGCTGGTGGTCGGAGCCTTCGTCTCGAGGCAGATGCAGCATGTGGAGGCCGCCGAACACCAGAGCACGTTCGCTCAGGAGGTCCGCAAGATCCTGGGCACGATCTGGGCCGGCATCAAAGAGGTCGCGGGGCGTGCGCCCGCAGCGATCGGGTTGGTGTCGTTCCAGATGCTGCGTTACCAGTTCTGGGGCTTCGGGCTGTTCGTGTTCGCGTTGTACGCGAAGAGCCTCGTGCAGGGCGGGGCCGACAAGGCCGACACGCTGTCGCTGGTCCTTTCCGGTGTCATGGGGTTGGTGGGCGGCGCGCTCGGGCTCGTGATCGCACAGAAGCTCAAGGACCGTGTCGCGCCGATCCGCATGCTGCTGTTCTCGATGTTCTTGCTGGGCGGGGCGACGCTCGTGTTCGGTTCGATGGTCTCGAAGCTGGGCTTCGCGCTGCTGTTGTTCTGCGGGTTCTTCTCGTTCTTCCTCGGGAAGATCTCCTCGGACACGATCACGCAGCAGTCGATGCCCGATGACTTCCGTGGCCGGGCGTTCGCGCTGTACGACATCGCCTACAACCTCGGGTTCATCGTGCCCGCGATCATCCTGTCGATGATCTGGGTCGAGGGGAGCGCGTCGCGGACGCGTCTGATCCTGATGGTCTCGGGCGCGATCTTCCTGGTGCTGACGGCGCTGATCGGCGTGTGGTCGCGCCGGGTCCGAGAGCAGTTCGCACCCCAGGACGACCTGGTCGCCGGGGATGTCGGCGCCTGAGCGCACCGGCGTCACCGAACGGCTGCGCCCCGACGAGCTGGGTCTGCTTGCGCTTCGCGTGCTCGCGCTCGTCGCGGTGATCGTCGGGGTCCCACACGTCCCGAACGCCGCCGCCCAGCGCTTCGTCGAGATCGCGCACGCGCCGGGTCTGCCGTGGCGCGACAGGCTGGTGGAGTACGCGTTCGGCGATTGGCTGGTCATCCGGGCGGTCGGCTTCGGCGGCGTCGGGCTCGCGCGTGCGTTGCTGGGGCTCGTGGCGTTCACTGCCGACCTGATCGCCTGGCGCGCAGTGGGGATCGGGTGGGGGCGCGCCTCGGCGACCCGGTACCTGTGGCTGGGCGCGCCGCTGCTGGCGTTCGTCTATCGGCGCAGCGATCTCGTGGCGGTCGCGTTGGCGGCCGCGGGGCTCGCGCTCGCAGCGCGCGGCCACGAACGATCCGGCGGTGTCTCGCTGGCGGCCGCCGTCCTCGTGAAGGTCTGGCCGATCGTGGTGGCCCCAGCGCTCGCGGTCGAACGCCACGCGCGCGCCCTCCGCACGGCCGCGATCGCGTTGGTCGCGGGCGTTGCCGGCTGGCTGTTGCTCGGCGGCGGCGACGCCCTCCGCCAGGTCGGCACGTTCCGCGGCGCCACCGGTTGGGAGCTCGAGTCCACGATCGGTGTCGTCCTGTGGGCGCTGACCGGTGAGCACCGATTCGAGGCAGGAGCCAACCGGACGGGGGCCGTTCCTACGGGGGCGGGCCCGGCGCTGCTCGTCGCCACGCTGGTCACCGTTGTTGCGATCTGGCTGCTCGCCCGAAGACGCCCGTTGACCCCTGCCGGCCCGCCCGCCCTCGCGGCGGTGGCCGCGCTGTTGCTGTTCGCGCCCGTGTTTTCGCCGCAGTACGTCGTGTGGCTGGTGGCGTGGGGGGC
>JBDUBL010000016.1:0-32012 GCA_040004125.1 Actinomycetota bacterium | reverse complement strand
CGCCCCTCTCGCTCCACGAATACGTCGTCGGGTCCGTTGACCATGACCTCGGTGATCATCGGGTCCTTCAGCAGGGCCTCGATCGGTCCGAACCCGACGACTTCGTCGGAGACTTCGTTGATGATGCGAGACAACTCTCGGTGCGGGAGCAGGGTCCCCCGCTCCCGCAACAGCGTGAGCGCCTCCGCGCGCACGCGGACGCGCCGTTCGGCCGGCGGGGAGCTCGCCAAGCCTCGTGCGTCGATGCGCTCGCGCAGCTGATCGCGCACCTCTCGACCCAGCGTCCGGAGCGGATCGGCAGCCATCAAGCGGCACCCCGCAACGGTGCGCCGGCGACGGAGATCTGATCGCCGAGGCGAGCGATCACCCGCGCGGTTCGCGAGCGCGTCGCCAGCAACCGGCCGTGGTCCTGCAGCCGTGGGACCGCGCCGTCGAACGGGATGATGGCCCTGGCGGGCCGCCCGAACACGCGCTCGACGTCGATCGGTTGGATCTCCGCCCTCGAGGCGCGATTCACGACGAACCACAGACGATCGTCGGGCACGTCGGGCGACAGTCGCGCGATCGCACGAGACGATGCCCGAAAGGACAGGACATCGAGTGAGACCACCTCGAGGATCACGTCGGCCGTGGCGAGACACCAGCGCGTCACCGCGTCAAGCGACGTCGGTGTGTGCAAGAGCACGACGTCGACGCTCGCCGCCGCGACGTCGACCACCCGGCCGAGCGCTCCTTCGAGCATCGACGAGGCGTCGGGGCGCGCCGCGACCACGGTGCCGAACCCTGCGGGATGGGACCACACGACCTCGCCGAACTGCTCGGGAGTGATCTCGGCGACCACGCCGGCGAGTTCGTCGACCGAGTGAACCTCGCCGGTGCCTTCGGGGATCCCCAGTGCGGATGCGACGTCGTCTCCCCACGGATCGACATCGACGAGCACGCAGGAACGGTCGGCGCGCGCGAACGCCTGCGCGAGATGCGTCGCCAGGAACGTGCACCCGGCGCCGCCCCGCGATGCGTGCACGGCGACCACCGCCGCGCGCCGCTCGAGCGCTTGACGGGTTGCTGCGAACCCACGGACGTGCTCGAGCAGTTCGTCTCGCTCGAGCGGCCAGACCGTGAACCCACGTACGCCGGCACCGATCGCGGCTCGCAAGGCGGCAACGGACTCGCGGCTCGCGATCGCCACACACGGGACGCCTCGCGGTACGAACGGCGCCAATCGAGGTTCCGCCACGACGAGGTCGGGCTCGAGGTGGCGGACGGCAGCGTCGACCTGCTGGGCATCGCTCACCGTGGCCACGACCTGGGCCACACCGCTGCGATCGAGGAAGTGCAGCAGCTCATCGAGCACCTCGGGCGCGTCGAGCGCCAGCACCACCCGCGTCATCGAACCCATGCCACGTTCCTTCGCCTCTCGTGTCGGCGCGGACGAGCCGCACCGAACGACACCTGCCGGGAAGTTCGAGGGGGTGGCCGAGCGGGGGGCGCGTCGGCACGACGAACGTTACCGCCTCGACGCGATCTGGTGGAATCCCCAGACCGGCCTATCTGGCGTTCTTGTCGGGGGATGTGGGTGTGCGATGCATCACACGCGGTCAGGCACGACATGACGAACGGCCCGAGGCGAGGCCTCGGGCCGTTCGGTGATGCCTTAGATCGTCGACGCTATGCCGAGGCGATGCCCCTGACCACGTCCAGCTTCGCGCTGTCGCCGGCCGAGCGAGCCGACACCTTGACGGCGATATGGCTGCCGGCGGTTCCGGAGCCCGCGTTCACCGTGATGACGATCGTCTTGGTGGCGCCCGGCGCGAGCGTCAACCAAAACGTGCCTGCCACGACCGAGGACTTGATGTTCTGGCCACCGGACGCGTAGCCGACCGAAAAGCCGTTGGCCGCCCCGGTGCCCTTGATGTAGAACGAATCGGTCACCTTGGCGTCGTTCTGCACCTTCACGAAAAGGCGCGTCCTTCCGCCGGGGGCCACCGTGGTGGTCCGGGTCTGGTTCGCGCCCGACTTGTTGTACAGGTCGTTGCCGATGTAGCCGGCGCTCGCGAACTTCGAGATGGAGCCATCCGGACGGTAACGCTTCGCGCCCGAGCCCGTGAGCCCGCGCACCGTGATCGGGATGTGCCGATCCGTCGTGGTGCCGTCACCGATCTGACCGCCGCGACTGTCGATCGGCTGCAGACCGTGTACACCGTGGTTGGCGCCGAAGCACTTCACGGCGCCTGCGGTCGTCATCAAACAGGTCAGACCGGCGCCCTTCCAGCCCCCGGCGCTGATCGAGGCAACGCCACCCGTGCTGCGATACACGTTCGTGGGGTTGAAGCGGTTGGTCGTGGTCCCGTCACCGATCTCGCCCGAGCCGTTGCTGCCCCAGCACTTCGCACCGCCAGCGGTCGTGACCACGCAGGTGTGGTTCGCCCCGGCGGAGATCGACGCCGCGTTGCTCAGTCCAGCGACGCTGACCGGCTTCTTGCGCGACTGCGCGGTCCCGTCGCCGAGCTCGCCGGTGTTGTTGTTGCCCCAGCACTTCACGCTGCCGGTGTTGAGCAGCGCACAGGTGTGGTCGAACCCGGCCGAGACCGCGGCCACACCGCTGGACAGACCGACCACGTCGACCGGCTTGAGCCGATCGGTGTGGGTGCCGTCGCCGAGCTCGCCGTGGGCGTTGTTACCCCAGCACTTGACGCCGCCGCCGGTGGTCAACGCGCACGTGTGATCCCAGCCCGCGGCGATCGCGGCAACACCAGTCGAGAGTCCGAAAACGCCGACGGGGTTCTTGCGCGTGCTCCGCGTGCCGTCGCCAAGCTGCCCGGCGCCGTTGTAGCCCCAGCACTGGGCGCCGCCACCGGTGGTGAGAGCGCACCCGGAGTCGAAGCCGAGCGCGATCTGGCTCACACCGCTGGTCAGAGTACTCACGTCGACCGGCGAGTTGCGTTGGATCCGCGTGCCGTCACCGAGCTCGCCGTCGCCGTTGTGACCCCAGCACATGACGCCGCCGCCGTTGGTGAGCGCGCACGTGTGGTCCCAGGCGGCTTGCACATCGGCGACGCCGCTGCCGAGACCAACCACCGCGACCGGCTTCTTGTGGTCACTGCGGGTGCCATCGCCGAGCATGCCGGTTGCGTTGTAGCCCCAGCACTTGACGCCGCCACCGGACGTGACGACGCAGGCGTGAACGGCGCCCGTAGACACGCTGGCCGCCGCTGTTGCACCGGCGGACGGAGCGTAGAAAACGAGTACGCCAGCCACCAGGCCGAGCGTGGTGATGATGCGGGCCATCCGAGGCCCGAGACGGGGGGTTGCGAAACGCATGCTTCCGATCCTCCTTCGAAAAGCCGAGCCAGATGCCGCTTTACTACGGGGAGCGTGAAGCGGCAGGACCCACACCCTAGCCGCGCGTTCCGCGCAAAGACAAGTAGTCCGGCGCGGGTTACACCCGTGGGCCTAAGACCTTTGCACAATCACCAAATACGGAATCGGAGAGCGCGCCGACACCGTTCGGGCACCCCTGGACTAGCCTGACGGTGATGAGCACGCCACCCGTCGTACGGCGGCGCCGGCTGATCTTCGTGGGCACCGCTGCTCTGCTGGCCGGAAGTCTCGTGTGGGCGATGCTCCGTTCTGGTGCGACCGCCCCGACCGTCGGCTCCGCCGCGATGTCTGCACCAGCGTCGTCGGCGCCCCCTGTCTCCGGTTCCGCCGACCCGACCGAGATGCCGCCCGTGTGGCTCGCGTGGATCTCCGGATCCTTACCGGAGGGCTTTGGCGCCCAAGCCGCCGCAACGCCTGCGCTCGGGACCACAGTCATCGTCTCCGGCGACACGCGATGGATGACGTCCTCGCACGACGCAGGCGGAAAGATCGTCGATCGGCCCACGCCCCCCTTCGCGATCCCGATCGATGCGTTCGCGGTCGACCCGACCACCTATGCGCCGTTCGTTCCCAACGCCGATCGTCAGGAGGTCCTCGACGCGTTGCGCGCGGGCACGGCGGTGCTCGGCACCTCGAGCGCCCAGATGCGGCACCTGTCCGTCGGTGGCTCGCTCACCTTCGACCAGGGCACGGTCGAGGTCGGCGCGATCGTGCCCGACCCGGTGGCCGGCTGGAGCGAGATGCTCGTATCCCGCGCCGAAGCGCGCACGCTCGGGATCGCGGACGAGCGATACCTCCTTTCGATGCCGGCGGCCGGGATGACCGAGAACCGGTTCGCCTCGATCCTGTCGTCGCTTATCCCGGACGCCGCAGTGCGGACGCTGCCGCCGGGTGGCTCCACCTTCATGCGGATCGCCTCGGGTGTGAACCCGCCGATCCTCATGAAAGCCGTGTTCGGTGAGTTCGCCGCCTACCCCCGCAGCGACAACCCCGCCTATCTCACGATGTCACCGACTTGGTACGACACGCACATCGCCACGCGATCGGTGCCGCTGCTCGGCCGCGTGACCTGCAACGTCGAACTCTTCCCCGCGTTGGTGGGCGCGCTGCGCGACGTGGCGCGCGCCGGGCTCGGCAACGAGATCCATACCTACTCCGGGTGCTACGCGGCACGCACGGTCGCGCGGAGTCCGACCGCGCCGCCGTCCAACCACGCCTATGGCGCCGCCATCGACATCAACGCGCCGGAGAACCCGTACGGTGCGACGCCGACGATGGACCCGAGGATCGTCGCGATCTTCAAACGGTGGGGCTTCCTGTGGGGCGGGGACTACCTCACCCCCGACGGCATGCACTTCGAGTACGGATCGCCGGCGCAACCTGGCGTGTAGCGGGTGTCGGCGGCGCGCGCTAGGCTGCGGCGATGCCGGTCGTGCTCCTACGGTCGCCCTTGCGAGATCTCGCGGGGGGGAATCGCTCCATCGAGCTTCCCGGCGCGACGGTCGGGCAGGTGCTGCGTGCGCTAGAGGCGTCGTGGCCCAAGACCACCGGCTGGGTGTTAGACGAACGAGGCGTCATCCGCCGACACGTGAACGTGTTCCTCAACGGCGAACGCGCATCCGCGGATGCCCCCGTCGCCAAGGGAGACCGCATGCACGTGCTGGCATCGATCACGGGAGGGTCTAGATGAGGGAGTTACTGGTCGGCACAAAGAAAGGGCTGTTCGTGCTGCGCGGCGAGACGCCGGGTGCCTTCGAGATCGTGACGCGCACGTTCGAGGGAAGCGTCGTCGAGTACGCGATGCGCGATCCGCGTTCGGGACGGTACTTCGCAAGCGTGACGTCGGGGTTCTTCGGTCCGCGCCTGATGTGGACCGAAGATCCCGCGGGCGAGTGGGAGCACGCCGACACGCTGGCGATGCCCCACGACACCGATACAACGCTGGAGCGCATCTGGGTCGTGCGCACCGGGGAAGCGCCCGGCCAACTGTGGGCCGGCGTCGACCCGGCGGCCCTGTTCGAGTCCCGCGACGGCGGTGGAACATGGGAGCTGAACCGGGGTCTGTGGGACCAGCCCTCGCGCCCGGACTGGAGCCCGGGCAACGGCGGGCTGTGCCTGCATTCGATCTCGACGTGGCCGGGTGATCCACTACGGCTGTCGCTCGGCATCAGCGCGGTCGGCACCTGGCACACCGACGACGGTGGGCGTACCTGGACCCGGGGCACCAAGGGGCTCATCCCGCGGTACATGCCCGAGGAACTGCGTGAGACCTCGATGGATCTGTGCGTGCACAATCTCTGGCGCCCCCCGTCGATGCCCGAGCGCTTGTTCCTCCAGTTCCACGGTGGCGTCTACCGCAGCGACGACGGAGGGAGCACGTGGATCGATATCTCGGCTGGACTGCCGAGCGATTTCGGCTTCCCGATCGTCGGCGACCCCGCCGATCCGGACCGGGCGTTCGTGATCCCGATGAACGCCGATGTCGATCGGATCACCGTCGGGGGGCGGCTCCGCGTCTACGAAACCCGCGATGCCGGAGCGAGCTGGGCGGCACGGTCCGCCGGTCTGCCCGAGCGCGACGCGTACCTCACGGTGCTCCGCGAGGCGTTCGACCGCGACGGCGAGGGCGACACGATGGGCTTGTGGTTCGGCGCGACATCCGGCGAGGTGTTCGGCTCGGTCGATGCCGGGGGCTCGTGGTTCACCGTCGCTCCCCGGTTAGCACCTGTGACCAGTGTGCGAGTAGCGTAGGGGCGTGGACGAACCCCCCGGTGCCCCCGACCTAGATGTCGTGTCAGACCCTCCGGCTACGGTGGGGCATATGGGAGAGGTCATCTCGCTCGCCGACTACCGCGACGACGTCGCGGCACCGCGTCAGCTCCTGAGCCGGCTCGATCAGGCCGTGAGCAAGCTCGATCCGCTCGTGCGCACCCGCTCGTCCACGTTGTCTCCCACCGTCGAACGGGAGCTCCGTGCCATCGCCCTCGCCGTGAACGCAGGTCGCCCACGGCAGGCGGCCCGTCGAGCCGAGCGCCTCGCCGGGTTGCTGCAGCACCCAGCGTCCAGCTAGACGCTTGCGGGGTCGGGCGAACCTCTCGCCGTAGACTCGCGCGCAGATGGAAGACCTGCACCGCCGCGCCTTGACCCGTGGGGTTGTGACGTTCGTCGCCGTCGCTGTGGTCGGGTCCACCCTCGTGTGGTCGCTCGGCCGGAGCGACGATGCGACCCAGTCCCCGGCACCGACCACCGGCGGGGCGTCCCCCAGCGTATCCGTCACGCCGCCCACACCGGAGGCCTGGCTCACGTGGGTCCCCGGCGGTCTGCCGCCGAGCTACGGCGATCTCGTGTCGACCGTGCCCGAGGTCGTGGCCTCCACCACCGCCACCGCAGACGTCGCATGGATGACCGCCTCGCTGGACGCCGACGGCAACGGTGTCGACGAGCCCCAGCCGCCGATGATGATCCCGATCGAGGTCACCGGCGTCGATCCCACCTTCGCCGCGTTCATCCCCGAGCCGGAGCGTCAGCTCGTGCAGAACATGCGTCCGCAAGAGGGGATCTTGTCCGAATCGGAGGCCAACCTGCGCGGCCTCGGGGCGGGGTCCACCCTGCTGTTTCAAGGCGGCGAGCAGATCCCCGTAATCGGCACCTTGCCTGACGCGATGATGGGTGCTTATGAGCTGCTGGTCACGCGCGACACGGCGCGACGACTCGGCGTAACCCACGAGCGCTATGTCCTGTTCCACGTGCGGCCGGGCTCCGAGGTCACGCCGCAGGACTTGGTGCCGGCGTTCCGCGATCTGTTGCCTGCGGACGCGCTCTACCCGGCCGTCGAGATCCGGGCACCCGGCGAGGCAGCGTACCTGCGGGCCAACGATCGTGCGATCCCCCCGGTCGCGCTCAAATTGAAGTTCGGTGAGTTCGCCGCCCACCCGGATGCGACCGATCCCACGCACCTCGTGATCGATCCGACCTGGGTGAACGACAACATCCAGTCCGCCACGCTACCCCTGGTCGGAACGGTCACCTGCCACACGAAGACGCTCTTCCTGCTGAAGCAAGCGATGCGCGCATTGGTCGCGGCGGGAACGACCGGCACGATCGCCGACATCGGCGCGTGTTTCGACCCCGTCGCCTCGCCGGACGATCCGAACGGCCCGCTCTCGGCAGCGGCCTGGGGCGCATCGATCCTGCTCAACCCTTCGAGCAACACCGCCGGCGATCGCCCGAACCAGCCGAAGGAGCTCGTCCAGGAGATGTACCGATGGGGTTACGGGTGGGGCGGGAACGACGCCTATCCGCAGGGCGCGCTGTTCCGCTATCGGAAGCCACCCAACGGTCAGGACTGACCCGGGCGTAGAGCGAGGAGAGCAGGTATCAAGCGCTGTCCGCACGTGTCCCTGGAGCCGGGTTCATTCGCCCCGGGTCCTGGGACATGCCTCCCGCGGCATGACTCACGCGTGGGTTCTGCTCCCCCCGCGGGCGCCTTTCGGCGTCCCACCTGACGCTACACCCGGTCGCGCGTTCGCGCCACTCGGCACTATGCGAGCGCCCGGCGCTCGCGCGCCCGCATCGACACCCAGACCAACACGCCGGCCACGGTGACGATCCCGACGGCCGCAGCCGCGACCCCGGCCCGCTTCGGCGGCACAGCCTCGGCGAGCCGAGACCGCAACCGCACCGGGCTGTCGAAGTCGCGGATCTGCCAGTCGCGGTCCTCCGCGACACGGCGCAGATCACGATCCGGGTTGACCGCCACCGGGTTCCCCACGGCCTCGAGCATCGGCACGTCGGTGATCGAGTCGGTGTAGGCGTAGCACCCGGCCAGATCGATGTCGTCGCGCTCGGCGAGCGTGCGGATCGCGTCGGCCTTCTGCTGACCGTGTGCATAGAACTCCAATTCGCCCGTGTACCGGTTGTCGGGACCGACCTGGGCGCGGGTCGCGATCACACCCGACACACCGAAATGGCGAGCAAGCGGCCGCACGACCTCCTCGGGTGAGGACGACACGATGTAGATCCGGCGACCGGCCGACTGATGCTCGGCGATCAGGTCCAGTGCCTCCTGATAGACGAACGGATCGATCACATCGAGCATCACGTCCTGCACCAATCGCTCGACCTGGCCACGGTCCCAGCCCTTCGTCAGCTGCAGCATGCCGTCCTTGAGGCGATCCATCCGCTCCTCGTCGGCGCCCACGAGCAGGTAGACCAACTGGGCGTATGCGCCGCGCATCAGCTGCCCGCGCGACACCATCCCGGCGCGGTACAGCGGGCGCCCGAGCGCCAGCGACGACGATCGGCTGATGATCGTCTTGTCCAGGTCGAAGAATGCGGCTTCCACGGAACCATCGTAGGCCACGGTGTGCCTTCGGCGGATCTGCGGCAGACCCGGGCAGTCTCGCAAGGAGCACGGCCCGGTATGGTTGCCGACGGAGGCGTCAGGGTTCCTGGTGGGCCTCGCGGTCTTCAAAACCGTAGAGGGGGCGACGAGTCCCCTGGCGGGTTCGATTCCCGTCCGCCTCCGCTCGCATCACCCGCTCGAGAGAGCCAATGGTCCCGAGGCTTCGCACGCGGCCCACAGGCCGCGATCGGCGGCCTCCGCCGAGCGCTGCGCTCCTTCGAACCGGTCGACGTAACGCGTATCCGGCGGATAGGTCGCCACGGTCGCGAACCCGGCGCGCACCAGCGTCTCGTTGAACAGCGAGCCATCGGGCATCCACAGGTATGCGAGCGTCCGTCCGAACGGATCGACGCGGTCGACGTCGAACTCCAGACCGACGCGCCGGCCGGTCAGCCGTCGGGTCGTGAAGCGCGACGCCTCCGGGCCGTAGCATTCGACCGGCCGGCCGGGCGCGACGGTCTCCGGTGTATCGACACCGATGAACCGGATCGTCACGTCCTCGTCTCGCAACAGCACATGGGCGGTATCGCCATCGACGACACGGGTGATCGTGACGAGTGCCTTCCCGTGGATCCGAACAGCGGATGCGGAGGGAGATCTCGACAGGCCGTCACCGGTCCAGACCGTGACGGCGGTCGAGGTACAACCCAACAGGAGCACGAGAGGGATCGTGAGAAAGCGTCGCACCACCTGAGCATGGCCGTGGCCACCGACACCCGTCGACCTCCTGCAACGGGCTTGGCTCCGCCGCGATACCCTGCGCGCCATGACGCTGCGTATCTTCGTCTCTGTGGACATGGAGGGCATCGGTGGCATCACGACCCTGCGCCAGACCACCCGGGGAACCGACGACTACGGCTGGGCTCGACAGCTGATGACCCTGGAGGCCAACGCGGCGATCGCGGGGGCCGTCGACGCGGGTGCGTTGAAGATCGTCGTGTCGGACGCGCACGGGGACATGGGCAACATCTTGCCGATGGACCTCGATCCACGCGCCGAGCTGGTGCAGGGGACGCCGAAGCTTCCCTGGAGCATGATGACCGGCATCGAGGAAGGCTTCACCGGGTGCGTGTTCCTCGGCTACCACGCCGGCTCGGGCACCGCGAACGCCATCCTCGATCACACCTACACGGGGTGGTTCGCCGATATCCGCGTGAACGGTCTGTCGTGGAACGAGACCCATCTGAACGCCGCGCTCGCCGGCACGTTCGGCGTGCCGCTGCTGTTCGTATCGGGCGATGACGAGTGCTGCAACCAGGCGACGGCGGCGCTGCCGTGGGTTCGAGCGTTCTCGACGAAGACCGGGTTCGCCGCGAGAGCCGGGCGCTCCAAGTCGCCCAAGACCGTGCAGGAAGCGACCCGTCGCCTGGTCGCCGAGTCGATCAAGCATGCGGACCGGGCGCAGGTGTGGAAGCCCGACGGACCGTTCACCCTGGAGGCGCTGCTCACGACGAGCGCGCTGGGCGACATGCTGTCGATCGCGCCGGGCACGGAGCGGACCAGCCCGCGTTCGGTGCAGTTCCAGACCGATGACATCCGAACGATGTACCGCATGCTGCTGACCTGGATGAACCTCGGGCGCCGCGTCGGACCGGAGTCCCCCGTGGAGTAGCCCGCTACAAGCGGGTCGCGTTCTCGATGTGGGTGAATGTTCGATCCGCGAGCTCATCGGTGAACTCGAGCGTTTCGATCACGCTCGGCCATAGCTCCTCGCGCGCCGCGTAGCCTGGGAGCTCGAGCAACATCCGGCGGAACAGCTCGCGAGAGATGCCGAGGTGCGAGGGCGCCGCAGCGACCCCGGTTCGCCGAACCAGCCGGACGACGCGCTCCGGGTCGTTGCCTTGCAGGAACGACATCGCGAGCGCACAGAAGCTGATCAACTCGCCGTGCACGCGGTGCTCGTTCTTCAGCCATTCGAACACGTAGGCGAGGAAATGCTCGCTGCCCTCCTCGAACCGCGCACCGTAGGCGACGCAGCCGGCGCCAACGTCACGATGCGTTTCGGCTAGCCATCGCACGCCCAGTTCCGAGACCGCATGGATCTCGGGCGCTGCCTCCTCCAATCCATCGAGCTGGAGCGCTCCAGGGGACGGCACCGCGACCGCCGTCGACCGCGAGTCGCCAATCAAAAAGACCCGTGTGACAGCTCAGGAGGTCGCCAACGCCAGCGCGGTTCAACGCGGCGGGCGCGCGGCGGATCAACGCCGGGTCACAGATCACCTCCCGGGGGCGCTGGTCGCCTGCATAGCGCACGCGAGAACCCTCTCGATACCCGTAGGGAGGGGTGAATGCGGCGTCGACGCTGATGATCGTGGGGATCTGCACCAGCGGCAGGCCGCTCGCCTCGGAAACGAACTTCGCGGTGTCGATCGCGGAGCCGCCGCCCAGCCCGATCACAACCGTCGCACCCTCGGGGAGCGCTGCCACCGTCGCCCGAAGCACGCGGATCTCGACCGACCGCGACTCCACGTAGTGGTGCGGGGAGGGCGACCGTTCCGCGACGAGCGCCCACGGCTCCGACATCGAGCACACGATCGCGCTCCCCGCGAGTTCGCGCAGCCGAGCGATCGCGGCCCCGTCGGCGATCGTCAGGGGAACGGATCGGGCGCCGTCAGGCCGATCCCTCGCCCCAGAAGTGGGCGGTTGCCTCGCTGCGCAGGCGCGCCGCCGCGTTCACGGTGATCGGCATCTTCGCGAGCTCCATCGCCATCAACGCCGCCCCGACGACCGGAGGCGAGCCCAGCAGCCGCACCTCGGCCCGCGGCGCCGTCCGTCGGACGCCGAACTCCAGTTCATCCAGCAGGTACCGATTGGGCGTTCGGAACAGCCCGCCGGCCAGCACGACCTCGACGGGCAGGTTCGACAGGTTCAAGCGGCGGGCGACCACGCCGGCGGCCTCGCCGAGCGATCGGCCGATGTCCTCGAGCACGTTGCGCGCGACGAGGTCGCCCCCTTCCGTCGCGGCCAGGACCATCGGGGTGAGGTTCTGCAACTCCGGCGCGCGGAAGCGAGGATCGTGGCGAGCGAGTCGCTCGAGCATCGATTCCACCGTCGGCTCGGCCAACCGCTCGCAGAGCATGTCACTCAGCATCGTGGCGGGTCCGCGCCCGGTGAATTGGTCGGCGACGGCGCGCACGGCGAGCTCGGACACGTCGAACTCATCGCCGAAGTCACCGAACGCGCGACCTTCGCCGATCGTTCGAAACTCGTTGCCGACCGGGTCGCGCCCGACCGCCACGGTGCCGGTACCCGCGATCACCGCGATGCCCCAGGACTCCGAGGTGCCGGAGCGAAGCGCGATGAAGGCGTCGTTGACGATGCGGCGTTCGATGCCCTGTGTGACCGGCTCGACGAGCCTGGTCAGACGGGCGATGTCCGAGGGCCAATCCATGCCGGCCAGTCCGAAGGCGCTGGCCGCTATCCCATCGGCCCCCACGCCGGCCTCGTCGAAGGCCGCGCCGACGGCCGATGCGATCGCAACCCCGGCGCCATCCGCACCGGAGATCTCCCAGTTCGAGGCTCCGGCTTCGCCGGCGCCGCGCAAGGCCCCGTCGTCGTCCGATACCAAGGCGTAGGTCTTGCGTCCGCCGCCGTCGACACCCAGCACGAGGCTCACGACGCACCCGCCGACGACGCGTAGGCACGCTCGACGACCTCGATCACCACCCGCCCGTCCGGGCCGCTCGGCCTCGGCTGACGCCCCGCCTCGATGGCACCCAAGAATTCCTGCATCTGCGTCGTGTACATCGGCTGGGTGCAGTGCTCGTAGTCCTCGTTGGGCTCCTCCGGCGGAAAGATACGGGCGTAGCCTTGCGTGCCGTAGATCTCGGTCTCGGCCTCGAGCCCCTCCTTGTGGGGATGCCACCAGCCCGATTCGACGATGGAGTTCGTGCCCTGCGACCAAGAGATCAGCAGGATGCCGTCATCATCGACGTCGTAGTCGCCGTAGCGTGTGCCGATGACGGCACACACACGCTCGGGATCGGGGTCCCCCAGCAGGTAGCGCGCCGTATCGATCGCGTGCACGCCCATGTCGGGCAGCGCGCCGCCGCCGGCGAGGGCCTTGTCGGTGAACCAACCGGACGGCCCCCAGCCCGCGTGCACGCCATAGCCCCGCGTCTTGACAACCTCTCCCATCTCCCCCGCCGCGACCCGGGCCCGCATCGCCTGCACGTCGGGATGGAAACGCCAGCAGTGCGCCACCATCAGCGACGCCCGACCACGGCCCGCGGCCTCGATCATCGCGTCGCACTCGGCGACCGAGATCGCCATCGGCTTCTCGACCAACACGTGCTTCCCGGCATCCAGCAGCGCGATCGCCTGCGGGGCATGCAGGGAGTTGGGTGTGGCCACCACGGCGGCGTCGATTTCGGGGTCGCGCGCCAGGGCCTCCCAGTCGGTTGTCACCCGGGCGATGCCGTGCCGATCCGCGAACGGCCTGGCCGACTCCTCCCGGTGGTTGGCCACCGCGACCAGCTCATGGCCGCATGCCAGCACGCCCCGCGCGTGGAAGTCCTGGATCCATCCGCAGCCGAACAGCGCCACCCGCATCACTGCACCTCACCCGTCGCGATCACGTCCCGGTACCAACGACCCGAGTCTTTCACGGTCCGTTCGAGGGTGTCGAAGTCCACACGCACGATGCCGAATCGCTTGTCGTAGCCCTCGGCCCATTCGAAGTTATCCAACAGCGACCAGACGAAGTAGCCCCGCAGCGGCACGCCCTCGGCCAGCGCCCGATGAGCGGCATGAAAATGCTCGCGGAGGTACGCCAGCCTGCGGCCGTCGTGAATCGAACCATCGGCCGCCACGACATCGGTGAACGCCGCGCCGTTTTCCGTGACGTAGATCGCCTGCGGGCGATGGTCGCGCCATACGCGCGTCAGCAGGTCGTACAACCCGTCGGGGATCACCAGCCACCCGACGTCGGTGTACTCCCCGGGCTCATCGACGGCAACGGCGCCGAAGGGTTCGGCCGACGGATCTGCCCGAACCAGCGAGCGGGAGTAGTAGTTCAATCCCAGGAAGTCCGTGGGAACGGCGATCGTCTCGAGATCTCCGTCGGCCACAGCGGGAGCGATCCCCGCCGACGCGTAGAGGTTCCAGATCTCCTCAGGATATCCGTTGCCGTACAAAGGATCCAGGTACCAGCCGGCATCGGCTGCGTACTGGCGTTCGGCGGCTGCCGCGTCCTGCGGGGCGTCACTCGCGGCCCGCTGGGGCCAGACGTTGATCGTGATGCCGATCTCGGCCGCCGGCGCGTTGGCGCGGATCACCTGGACGGCCAACCCGTGTGACACCAGCAGATGATGGGCCACCTGCAGGCCGAGCGCCGGGTCGCGCAAACCCGGAGCGTGTTCGCCCACGACGTGCCCGTCGATCGCCACGACACTCGGCTCGTTGTGGGTGATCCACATCGGTACCCGATCGCCCAGCCGCCGGGACACGATGTCGGCGTAGGCGACGAACGCGTCGATCGTCTCGCGGGCACGCCAGCCGCCAAGGTCCTGCAATGCTTGTGGCAGGTCCCAGTGGAACAGGGTCGCGACGGGCGCGATGTCGGCCGCGAGGAGCCCATCGATCAGGCGGTCATAGAAGTCCAGGCCCGGCTCGTTCGCGTGGCCGGTGCCCTCCGGCAGCACGCGAGGCCACGAGACGCTGAACCGATAGGCACGAAGTCCCAGATCACGCATCAGCGCGATGTCGTCTGTCCACCGGTGGTAGTGATCGCACGCCACGTCGCCGGTTTCCCCGCGCGCGATGTTCCCGGGCGTGTGACTGAACGTGTCCCAGATCGACGGACCCTTCCCGTCCTCCTGCCAGGCGCCCTCGATCTGATACGCCGCTGTCGCCGCGCCCCAGAGGAAGTCGGCTGGGAAGGTCGCCACCTACTCCTTGGACCCCGTCAGCGTGACGCCCTCGATAAACACACGCTGCGCCAGGAAGAACAAGACGATCACCGGGATCATGAACATGACGGAGGCCGCCATGATGAGGTTGTACTCGACGTGGTGCTGCCCACGGAACGCATCCAACCCGATCGCCAGCGTGAACAGATGCGGGTCGTCGCCCACGAACAGCAGCGGGCCGAAGAAGTCGTTCCAGTTGTAGAGGAAGTTGAACAGGGCGATCGCCGCGATCGCCGCCTTCGACAGTGGCACCATGATCCGCGTCATGATCTGCCAGTGGCTGGCACCGTCCACACGCGCCGCATCCGCCAGATCCTCCGGAACGGACATGAAGAACTGCCGCAACAGGAAGATCGAGAATGCGTCGCCGAGGAAGTTGGGCACGATCAGCGGCTTAAACGACGGGATCCAGTGGATCTTCGAGAACCAGACGTACAGCGGCACCACGGTCACCTGATAGGGGAGCATCAGCGTGGACAAGACGATCACGAACACGACCTGGCGGCCTTTCCACCGCATCCGGGCCAGCGCGTATGCCACGGGGATCGACGACACGACGATGCCGATGGTCGACATGACCGCGATCTGCACCGTGTTCCAGGCATACAGACCGAGCGGGATCGTGTGCCAGACCGTCGGATAGTTGCTCCATTGGAAGGGCCGCGGCCAGAAGTTGGCGCTCAGGACCTGGTCGTTGGTCATCAGCGAGCTCAAGAGCACGAAGACCATCGGCAACATGAATGCGATCGCGAACGCGATCAACAGCGCGTGGGACATGGCGGTGCCCCGTCGCCGACGGTTCCGTGTGCGTTGCGGCATCCGACGCGGCGTGACGTCCTCGGCGGTGGCGTATGGCCCGGGATCGGCGAGACCGGGCGCGAGACGGGTGGGCGCGCTCACTTGAGGAACGCCCCGCCTTGGTAGTGCACCCATCGGCGCGAGCCCCGCAGGATCGCGACCGTGCACAAAAGCGAGATGATCAGCAGGACCCAGGCCATGGCCGATGCGTAGCCCATCTTGAAGTTGACGAACCCTTCCGCGTACAGGTGAAGCGAGTAGAACAGCGTCGAGTTCTGCGGGTCGCCGACCCCACCTCCGGCACTGACCCCAGCGACGACGTAGGCCTGGGTGAAGTACTGGAATCCGAAGATGATCCCGGTGACGACCTCGAAGAAGATCACCGGCGACACCATGGGCAGGCTCACGAGCCGGAACTTCGCAAAGCGGTTGGCCCCCTCTAGATCTGCCGCCTCATAGAGGTGCTTCGGCACGTCGAGGAACCCCGCGAGGAAGATGATCATCGCATCGCCGACGCCCCAGAGGCCAAGGAGGACCAGTCCAGGCTTGGACCACTGCGGTGAGAAGAACCAGAGCGGCGGATGCGCGATGCCGATCTTGCGCAGCAGCACGTTCACCGGCCCTAATTCGGGATTCAACAGGTACCCGAACGCGAGCGTGGCAGCGACCACGGGAGCCATTGTCGGCAGGAAGAACATCGTCCGGTACGAATTCACCCCGCGGCGCTTCCGCGTCAACAACAGCGCCGTGATGATGCCGAACGTGATACGGACGGGGAGCCCCACCGCGATGATCCAGATCGTGTTGCGAACCGCGACCCAGAAGAATGGGTCCTTCGTAAACATGAACTGGTAGTTCATCGTGCCGATCCATTTCGGCGGTGCGGGCAGCTGATACTTGGTGAACGACCAGTAGAGGCTCGCGATCATCGGTGCGAGCGTGAAGATCGCGAACCCGATGATCCACGGAGACAGGTAGAGAAGCACCGCTCCGCGCTCGCGCCAGCGGCGAGGACGGCGGCGGCGGGGAATCGCCGCCGCCGTCTCGTACACGGCTGCCGTGGACGTTGCCGTGGCTCCTCCTAGATCTGCGCCTGCGCCAGCGCGTCGTTCGTCTGGTTCTGCGCGTCCTGCAAGCCCTGCTGCAGATCCGTCGCGCTCCCCGCCTGCCACTTCTGGATGAATGCGTTGATGTAGGTGTCCATCTCGATGCCGATGGCGGTCGTCGGCACCCAGCCGGAATTCGGGTTCTGGAACACGTCCATGAACGTCTTGAACTGCGGCGGCAGGTCCAGATCCGGAGACGAGATCGCCTCGTTGGTGGTCGGCACGTTGTTGATCCTATTCGCCACATCGACCAGCGTGCTCGTGTCGGTCGCCAGCCACTTCAGCAACAGCCAGGCCTCGGGAGGGTGCGGCGACCCTTTCGGCAGGGCGATGAGCGTTCCGCCGGCTGGGCCACCCCCGTACAGATCGGTGCGATCCGAAGATACCGGCAGCGGTGCCGTGTCGTAGTTGAGCGAGTCAGGCACGAACGCGTTGCGCCATTCGCCGTCGATGGTCATCGCGACCCGGCCCGTGCCCAGGTCCTGCTGCGCGTTCCACTCGTTGCCGGCACCGGCGATGAACTCCGTCAGCTTGTCGGCGCCGGTCTGGAAGTCGCCGCCGCCGTACACATCGGCGATGAGATCGTGCTGCCACTGCAGCGCGGTCGCCCATGCGGGGTCCGAGGCGAACGCCGCTTGCCCGCTGTCGTCCAGGTATTTCGCCCCGAACATGTAGGCGAGGTTGACCGCCGTGAACGCGCAGCAGTAGTAGGTCGAGTTGGGGACGAAGCCGGCCACCTTGATCGACCCGTCCGAGTTCCACTGTGTCAACTTCTTCGCATCGTCCGCAAACTCGGTGGTGGTCTTGGGCGCGGCCGTCAATCCAGCGGCGTGGAACGCGTCGGTGTTGTAGTACAAGCCGAACGTGTCGGTCAGGAACGGCAGCGCGCATTGCTGGTCGTTCCACGCGGTGTAGGTCAGCGCGGCCCCCGGGAACTGGCTCATGTCGATCCCGTCGCCACCCTGGATGTAGGGGTTCAGGTCTTCCCATGCTCCGGAGTTACAGAACGAACCGACGTTGTCGACGCCGAAGGACTGCACGACGTCAGGGGCGTTGCCCGCGTTGATCAGCTTGATCGCCTTGTCGTCGTTCACGTTGCAGATCGGCTCGACCGTCGCCCACGGGTAGGCCTGCGTGAACGCCGGGAAGATCTCCTTCCACTTCGTGCATTCCTCGCCGGTCCACTCGCCGGTGATCGTGAGGGTCACCGGGTCGTGCGTGGTCGTGTTGACCGCCGATGAGCTCGAGCCGCCGCCGGAACTGCATGCAGCCGCCACGACGGCGAGCACCGCCACCGTCACCGCCATGATCCGTCGCATCTTGGCCTCCTTCTCGATCGTGTTACCCGTCGGTACGCATCTCGTGGGACCTGGGATTCACGGCACACCGCCCACCTTGCTCATACGGCGATCTCCCCTTTCATCTCGGCGCGTGCGAACAGGCGGTCCTGCGCCACACCGAGCGCCATCGCGAGCGCGCCCAGCAGCTCGGCATCCTCGCCCAGCTGCGACACGACCACGGGTGGCTGGATCGGCGACAGCGCGGCCAGCTCTCGGCGGACCGCATCCAGCAGGATGTCGCCGTTACGCCCGATCCCGCCGCCCAGGATCACGAGCGCGGGGTCTAGAACCGGCACGATCGCGGCCAGTGCGAGCCCGATCCGTGCGCCGAGCTCCGCCACGACGGCGAGCCCGCGCGGATCGCCGGCACGTGCGGACTCGAGAACGTTGGCCGCCGTGAGACCGGTTCGCCGGAAGCCGGCGTCGCGCGCTGCGCGCACCACGGCCGTTGCGCCGATGGCCGACTCCAGGGACCCCCGCCGGCGGTTCGCGGGGTCGTGCGGGTCGGTCGTGGCCAGCGGCAGGTAGCCGACCTCGCCCGCCGCACCGCTCGCTCCTCGGTACACCTGGCCGTCGATCACGATTCCCATCCCGACGCCCGTGCCCACGTGGAGGTAGATGAACTGCTCGACGTCACGGCCGAGCCCGAGACGTCGTTCGCCCAGCGCCGCGAGGTTCACATCGTTGTCGAACAAGACGTGGGTGCCCAACTCGGCGCGCACGGCATCGAGCACGCCCGTGCGACTCCATCCCGGCAGGTTGTGGGCAAGCGTCGCGTGATCGCCGGCCTCGCCGAACACGCCCGGACTGCCGATGCACGCGACGGTGATGTCGGGCCAGCGTAGACCGGCGTCGTCGGCGACCCCACGAGCGACACGGCCGAGCTGGCCGATCAATGCCTTCGCGCTGGAAAGGCGGGTCGGCTCGTCGACACGAGCGGCCACCGCGCCGGCGAGGTCCGCGACCGCCGCACGCACGCGTTCCCGGCCGACGTCGATGCCGACGACGTGGCCGGCGGACGGGTTCAGCTCATACAGCAGGGCGGTCGGCCCCTTCCCGCCGGAGGTCCGCCCGGCCTCGCGAACCAAGCGCGCCTTCTCCAAGACCGACAACGCTTGGGACACGGTTGGCTTCGAGACACCGGACGCGCGGGCGATCTGCGCCCGAGAGGCCGGGCCGACCTGCCGGATGCATTCGAGGACGGTGCGCTCGTTGATCGCGCGGAGCAGGCTAGGGGTTCCCGCCGCGAAGGTCTGCTGGACGGCCGTGAACGTCACCCCTCGTCGAGTCAGTCAGGAAACTTTCCTAACGAACAGCCCGGATGCTAGCCTGCCCCTCGGGAGGCGGTCAAGGAGACACTCGGAGGTCGGCTCACCCGCCGGCGGGAAGGAACCGCGCGTGCGCAGCCACATAGGCCTCGACCAGCCGTTCGGCCGCGTCGAGATCACGGACGAGCGGATGGATCGCCAGCGCCCGGACAGCCAGCGCTCGGTCCCCCGTGACGGCAGCTTCCGCGGCCAGCCCGGCGTGCGCGGCCACCTGGCGAACCAGGCCGGCAACCTCCCCGGGCAGCGCGCCCTGATCGATCGCTCGAACGACCCCGGCCTGGATCGTGGCCGGGGTCTCGACGATGGCGCCCACCGGCACGTCCTGGACCTGTCCCTCGTTCGGGAGGTTCAAGATCACGCGATGCGTGTCGCCGCTCCGCAGCGCGGCCGCGATGGCGATCGCGAAGTCGCCATGCTCGGTGCTTGCCCGCGCCATCGTCGGCCGAGGGACGTCGGCATCGGCCTGCGATCGGTAGCTCGCGCGGACCTCGGGCAGCATCGCCATGATCTCCTGGGCGCGGGTGCGCCCGGCTGCGCGCATCTCGGCAAGAACCTCCTCGTGACACAGGAAGTACTGCATGTACAGGCTGGGGATCACCCGCAACGTCCGGAACAGGCGCACGACGCGCCACCAACCGTCGCTCACGACGTCGGGGCGCGTCGCCGAGTCCAGCCGTTGCCACACCGCCTCGGTCGCATCGACACCGTCGATCCGGACCGCGCGCGTAAACGTCATGTGGTTGACGCCGGCCGTGTCCAGCTCGATCGCGTTCGCGGCGACCCCCATCAGCTCGCCGAGAAACCGCTGCTCGCCCGCCGTCTGGTCGCACAGACCGAGGTAGGGCACCGGCGGACCGAAGCGGCGCACCGCCTCGCTCACCAGCTGCACGGGGTTCGTGTAGTTGAGGAGCCACGCCCCGGGTTGGGCACGCTCGTGCACTTCATCTGCGATCGCCAGGACCAAGGGGACCGAGCGAAGCGCCATCGCGAACCCGCCGGGACCGGCGGTTTCCTGACCGATGATCCCGTGGTCGATCGCGATCCGCTCGTCCAGATGTCGCGCCTCGAACCCACCGGGACGAAATGCCGTCAGCACGATCGAGGCACCCTCGATCGCCGCGGTCCGGTCCGCCACGGACTCGACCGTGATGTCGCTCGCGCCGCGCGATCGCAGGATGCCGGTGGTCAACCGACGCTGCAGGTCCAACGCCTCCGGATCGACGTCGTACAGCACCACCGTCGACTCGGCGAACGTATCGTGATGCGCGACCAGCGCGAAAGCGATACCCGGCATGTAGGCCGACCCACCGCCGATGATGCAGAGCCGTTCGCCCACGCGGCGAACCCTAGCAGTGCCCATGAGAGGAGCTGATCAGCTATGGCAACACTCGCGATCAACGGGGGTGCCCCGGTGCGCACGACGCCGTACCCATCGTGGCCGCAGACCAACGACGAGGAGTACGTGGCCGCAGTCGCCGATGTGGTCCGCAGCGGCGAATGGGGTGGGTTCCCAGAGCCCGGAGTGCACGGTGGCGCGTTCGAGGAGACCTTCGCGGCCTATCAAGGAGCCCGCCATGGGATCTTGATGATGAACGGCACGGTCACGATGGAGGTCGCCTGCAAGGCGCTCGGCATCGGGTGGGGCGACGAGGTCATCATCCCTGCGCTGACGTTCTCCGCGACCGCCTACGCCCCGATGGCCGCGGGCGCGCTTCCCGTGATCGTGGACGTGACGTCCGAGAGCTGGACGATCGATCCGGACCTGATCGAGGCGGCGATCACCGACCGCACGCGGGCGATCATCCCCGTACACCTCGGGCATCAGATGGCCGACATGGATCGGATCATGGAGATCGCACGTCGTCGCGACCTGGCCGTGATCGAGGACTGCGCGCACGCGCACGGCCAGCGTTGGCGCGACCAGGGCGCAGGCTGCATCGGCGACTTCGGCTCGTTCAGTCACCAGTCCTCCAAGATCCTGACCGCCGGTGAGGGCGGCACGTTGCTCACCAACGATGACACGCTCGCGATGCGCGCACACTCGATCATCGACTGCGGCCGTGCGAAGGACCCGGACGACAAGGAGTACACGTTCGGCGCGAACTACCGGCTTTCGGAACTGAACGCGGCCCTCTTGGAGGTCGCGATGCGCCGCTTCCCCGCCCAGCAGGAGCAGCGCGCCATCGCCGGCAATGCGTTCGAAGCGATGGCCGCCGAGATCCCGGGCGTCACGGTGATGCCGGTCGACGCCCGCGTCACGCGTTGGAGCTTCTACAACTACATCCTCAAGATCGACCCCGAGGCGTTCGCCGGCCGCACGAACGGCGTGGTCTGCGAGGCGATGGAAGCGGAAGGCATCCAGGCCGAAGTGCAATATCCCTCGATGAATCGCTACGAGCTCTTCCAGCCCAGCCTGTCTCGGCTGCCGGTGGCCGTCGAACACGCCGACCGTCTCGACCCGACGACGATGTCCTTCCCCGTCGCGGAGGCGGCCGGTCAGCGCGAGTCGGTCTACTTCATGGAGACCACGTTTCGAGACGGCGAGCGAGGCGTCCGCGACGCCGCCGACGCGCTTGCGAAGATCCAAGCCCACGCCGCGGAGCTTCCGCAAGGGTAGGCCGGGCTCACCTGTCGGGGAAAAAACGGGGCAGGTGCCTGCGGTTGACCTCCAGGAGCGAATCGAGCAGCGGCTTGGCAGTGTCCCAGTCCGGGATCAGCGGATTGGCCATGAGCGCCAGGAGCGAGTCGCTTCGGCTGCCGGACAGGGCTGCCCGGATCGTGAGCTTCTCGTAGGCCTTGACGTGGGCCACCAAACCGTGCATCTCGGGACCGAGCGGCGCGACCGGCAGCGGACGCGCTCCGTCTCGATCCACCGTGCAGGAGACCTCCACGACATCATCCGGAGCAAGGTTCGGGATCGCGCCCTCGTTGCGGACGTTCACGACCTGGACGTCGCCGGTGCCCGCGTGCAGCGACGCGATCAGCGCTGCCGCAGCGTCGGAATAGAACGCTCCCCCGCGCTCCTCCAGCAGCTTCGGTTTCGTATCGAGCGTCGGGTCCTTATAGAGCTCGAGCAGCCCGGCTTCGATCTCCATCACCTCTTCGGCCCGGGTCTTTCCCGTGTGCTGGTGCGCCAGCACCGCGGAGGTTCGGTAGTAGTAGTGCAAGTAGTAGCTCGGGATCGCCCCCAGCTCACGGATGAACTCGACCGGCATGCCTTCGAACTCGTCCTCGCCCGGTTCGAGCGGCGGGTCGGCCAGCAGCTCCGCCAGGCGGTCGATCCCGTCGACCAACACCCTTCGCTCCCACGTCAGGTGGTTCAGGCCGACGTGCTCGAGCTGTACGCGATCGGGCTGGACCCCGAAGTGCGCGGCGAACTCCCGCTGGAATCCGATCGCAACGTTGCACAGGCCCAGCGCGTGGTGGCCGTGATCCAGCAGCGCCTGGGTAACCAGTCCGGTCGGGTTCGTGAAGTCGACGAACCAGGCGTTGGGCGCGCCGATCTCCTCCGTGAGCTCGGCCAGGTCGAGCACGACGGGCACCGTTCGCAGCGCCTTCGCGAAGCCACCGGCACCGGTCGTCTCCTGCCCGATGCAATCGAACTCCAGAGGGATCGTCTCGTCTTTGTAGCGCGCCTTGTTGCCGCCCACGCGCAGCTGCACGATCACGAAGTCGGCGCCCTCGAGCGCCTCCCGTTTGTCGCCCGTCAGCCGCAGCGTGCCGCCCCAGCCGGCGCGGCGCATCATCCGCTCCGCCAGCGCACCGACGATGCCGAGGCGCTCGGGATCGATGTCCAGCAGCGTCAACTCGTCCACGGGGAGTCGGTCACCGCGGGTCACGAAACCCTCCACGAGCTCGGGCGTGTAGGTGCTCCCCGCGCCGACAACCGCCACCTTCACACCCATACGACGGCATCGTACACTCCGGTCGTGAAATCGTTAGGAAACTTTCCTGACCCATTCATCGCCGAGATATCGGGGCAACCCGATGCTTTGCGGAGAGCGGCGCGAGGGCTTGCATCGCAGACCGACGCGCTCCAGGCGCTTGCCAGGAGAGCCGGTGGCGCGCTGGTCTTCGCGGGGATGGGGAGCTCCTACGACGCCTGCTATCCAGCCGTCACGGCGCTGGCCCGCGACGGCGTTGCCGCGGTCATGACCGACACCGCCGAGCTCCTGCACTTCCGCCTGCCGATGCTGCATACGAGCGACGATCTGATCTTGGTGAGCCAATCCGGCGAGAGCGCCGAGACGGTGCGCGCGGCCGAGCAGCTGCGGGCCCGTGGAGATACGCCGCGGATCATCGCGGTCACCAACGATCCCGGCAGCTCGCTGGCTCGCGTGGCGGACCTGACCCTGCAGACACTCGCCGGGCAGGAAACGGGTCCGAGCACCATGACCTTCGCCGCGGCGCTCGTCGTGATCGGCGCCTCGGCCCTCGCGATCGCCGGAGCCCGGCCTTCCGACGTGACCGACCGTATGACGGTCGATGCGGAGATGACCGCGGCGGCGATCGATGATCTGCTGGCGCGCGACACCCTGGCCGATGATCTCGTGACCTGGCACGGCGGCCGCGCGACGACCGTGATCCTGGCTCGGGGTGGTGCACGCGCGGCCGCCGAGATGGGCGCGCTCACCTTGAAGGAGGCGGTCGGGATGCCGGTCGAGTCGCTGCAGACCGCGCAGTTCCGGCATGGCCCGCTGGAGTTGGCGGGGCCGGCCCTGGCGGCGATGGTGATCGCGACCGAGCCGGAGACGCGCGAGCTCGACCTCGGCATCGCCGAGGAGCTCCGGGGCCTGGGAGCGGCCGTCTGGACCGTGACCGCAGGCGTCGCGGCGCCCGGGGCGACCGACGTCGGCCCGCTCGGCCGGTTGCTCAGCCCGGCGGCAGCGATCGTGCCGGCCCAGCTCCTCGCGTGGCGTCTGGCGATCCTCGCCGGGCGCGAGCCCGGCGCCTACGTGCACGCTGCAAAGGTGACGACCCGTGAGTGAACCGTTCCGTGTCGCCCTGACGTTCGACGCCGAGCATCCGGACCGGCCGTGGTGCCCGCCGGGCAACGCCGAGCACATCCTGGATGTCTTGGGCGCCCGCGGCGTGCGCGCCACGATGTTCGTGCAGGGTCGCTGGGCCGAGGCATACCCCAGCACCGTGCGCCGGATCGCCGACGAAGGCCATCTGATCGGGCACCACTCGCACTACCACGCCCGGATGCCGCTCCTTCTCGGCGGTGGACTCCCCGACGACGTCGCGGACGGGGCTCGTGCGATCCTGGAACACACGGGCGTCGACCCACGGCCGTGGTTCCGCTGTCCGTTCGGCGCGGGCTCCGACGATCCCCGTGTCCTGGAGCAACTCGACGCACTCGGGTATCGCAACGTCCATTGGCACGTCGAGGTGCAGGATTGGGAACCGTGGCGCACCGGAGAGGCGATCGCCGCCGACGCGATCGCCGGTGCCACCGCACACGGAGACGGCGCCGTGGTGTTGTTGCATACCTGGCCGGGGGGTACCGGTGAAGGCCTGCAGCCGATGATCGATGGGCTCCAGAGGGCCGGGGCGACCTTCGTCACGATCGATGAACTGGACGCGGTGCCGTGAGGCGGCCCGCGCTGCTCGCCGTGGACGGCGGTGGATCCAAGTTCGACGCCGCCTTCCTTCGTCGCGACGGCACGGTGCTCGGTGCGCAACGCGTCGCCGCGCGCGACTACGAACGAACCGGTGACCACGCGTTCCTGGCTCAGATCGAGGACGGGATCCGAGCGGCGAGCGAGGACGCGGGGCTCGATCCCGACCGCCGGCCGGTCGCCGAGCTGGGCGTGTTCTGTCTCGCGGGCGCGGACCTCCCGCTGGATGACCGTCGGATCGGTGAAGGTTTACAGGCTCATGGCTGGGTCAACTCTCAGGTGCTGCGCAACGACACGTTCGCTGTCCTGCGTGCCGGCACCGATCGGAACTGGGGGGTCGGTATCGTTTGCGGGTTCGGTACCAACTGCTCGGCGGTGGCACCCGACGGCCGCGTGTATCGACTGCCGGCCATCGGCCCGGTCAGCGGCGACTGGGGCGGCGGCGGCGACCTGGGCGGTTCTGCCCTGTCCTACGCGATCCGGGCCGGCGACGGTCGGGGGAACCGGACCAGCCTGCAGCGTGGCGTGCCGGCTCATTTCGGGATGCGCACTGCTCGCCAGGTGATGGAGGCGTTGTACACGGGCCGGCTTGACTCGGATCGGCTCGCCGAGCTCGCTCCAACGGTGTTCCGGGAGGCCGCGCAAGGAGATGCGATCGCAACGGCGCTCGTCGGCAAACAGGCCGACGAGATCGCGACGATGGCGACCGCGGCGATCCGGCGGCTCGGCATGCGGAACCTCGATCCCGACGTCGTGCTCGGCGGGGGCATCTTCCGCAACGGCTGGCCCCCGTTCTTCGAGCGGATCGCGGCGGGGGTCCACGCCGTGGCCCCGGAGGCACGCATCGTGCGATTGACCTCACCCCCCGTCGTCGGCGCGGCGATGCTCGGGCTCGACCTGCTCGGCTCGGGGCCGGCCGCGCACGCCCGGGCACGAGGCAGCTTGACCCACCGGCGGTTCGACCCGCACACTCGCGCCCGGAAGGAGTCGTGATGGCTGAGATCGTCTTGGACGGGGTGACGAAGGTCTTCGGCGACGTGATCGCCGTCAACGCGGTGACCCTGGAGGTCCGCGACGGCGAATTTATGGTTCTCGTCGGACCGTCGGGGTGCGGCAAGTCCACGATCCTGCGCATGTTGGCGGGTCTCGAGGAGGTCACCGCCGGCGAGATCACGATCGGGGGCGAACAGGTCACCGACCTCGAGCCCAAGCTTCGCGACATCGCGATGGTGTTCCAGAACTACGCCCTCTACCCGCACATGAGTGTCGAGCAGAACCTCGGATTCGGTCTGAAGCTCCGGCACCTGCCGAAGGACGAACGCGAACGCCGGGTGCGAGACGCCGCCTCGATCCTCGGTCTCGAGGGCCTCATGCACCGCAAACCTTCGGAACTGTCGGGCGGGCAGCGGCAGCGAGTTGCGATCGGGCGCGCGATGGTTCGCGAGCCGAAGGCCTTCTTGATGGATGAGCCGTTGTCGAACCTCGACGCGAAGCTCCGTGTGCATATGCGCGCGGAACTGCAACGACTCCACGAGCGGCTCGGCACGACCACCGTCTATGTCACCCACGACCAGGTGGAGGCGATGACGCTGGGCGATCGAGTCGCCGTGATGCGCGACGGCATCCTCCAGCAGGTGGACACACCCCAGCACCTCTACCGGCACCCATCGAACCTGTTCGTCGCGGCCTTTATCGGCTCCCCGCCGATGAACCTCGTCGAGGCGCAGGTGCGAGGCGACCACGTCGTGTTCGCGGGCTACGACCTCCCGTTGGCGCACGGCGTGCTCACGGCGTACGACGGACAGACCGTGATCCTCGGGATCCGGCCCTCCGATATCGAAGACCACGACCTACGGCGCGGGGAGGACCTGCCGACGATCGAGGTGACCGTGGATGTCACGGAGGAACTCGGCTCGGAGGTAAACGTCATCTTCCGCATCGACGCACCACCGGTCGCGACCGAGGAGCTGCGCGCCGCCGCCGACGAACAGGGCGAAGAGATCCTGTTGATGGCGCAAGAGGACCCGAAGTGTGTCTTTTGCGCCCGTGTCGACGCCCGAACGACATCTACGGCCGGCTCCACGATCCGTCTGACGCTGGACCCCAGCCGTTTCCACTTCTTCGATCCGGCAAGCGGTGTCGCGATCGACCCGGCACTTGCCCCCGCGGGAACCTAGTCCCCGGGCTCCGAGGGCGTCGGTGACAGCCGGATCAGATCTGGATCGCCAGCGGCGACATCCACGGGAAGCCAGCATTCGACCGTGGTGCCGTCCCCCGGCGCGCTGATCACCCGCGTCCAGCCGCCGGCAAGCTCCGCCCGTTCCACCATCGTGGACAATCCCAGATGGCCGGGCGCCGGTTCCGATTGCAGATCGGGCACGAACCCTTTGCCGTCGTCCACCACACGCACGACGACACCGTCGGCCGCCTCGACCACCTCGATCCGCACCGACGTGGCGTAGGCGTGCTTGCGCGCATTCACGACCGCCTCTTGCGCGATCCGATACAGCAGCGCCGCCATATCGGCGTCCGGCTTCACCGGCAGCTCGTCGACGACGGACACTGACCACCCGGTCGATGCGGCCGTGTGCTCGAGGTATATCCGCAGCGCGGCCACCAACCCGTCTCGGTCCAACGCCGTCGGGCGCAACTCGAACAACATCGAACGCAGGCGCTCGATCGCGTGGGCGACCTCGTGTTCGATCTCAGCGAGCGCCTCGGGCGTGATCGACTCCGGGAACCCCTGCATCATCTGCAGCCGCATATCGACGGCGCTCATGACCTGAATCGGATCGTCGTGGATGTCCGCCGCGATCTGGCGCCGCTCGGCCTCCTGGGCGTGCTGCAGGCGCTGCGCGAGCTCGCGGCGCTGCTGCAGCGTGCGCCGCAGGACGTCGAGGCTCCAACGCAGCTTGTCCTCGGCCTCCTTGCGACCCGTGATGTCGAGCATGACGCCGCGCCAAAACAAGACCGAACCGTCCTCGGCGAGCACCGGCCACGCTTCGTCGCGGAACCACAGCGTCCGGCCGTCCTTCGTCAGGATCCGGTACTCGTCGAGATAGGGCTGCGCCGCCGTGTTGGACCGCCGGTGCGTCTCGAGCGCGCGTTCGCGATCGTTGGGGTGCAGTTGCGTGCGCCACAGCTCGGGATCACCCGTCCATTCATCCAGCGAGAAGCCCAGGATCGGCTCGATCTGGGGGCTCGTGTACAGGTTCGTCGACAACTCGTCGGGCCGGTCGATGTACAGGATGGCGGGCACCCCTTCGACCAGGGTTCGATAGGCCTCGGGGTGTAGGTCGTCGAGCCAGGCCTCTCGATCGTTCATCGAAGTCCGATCAGTCCGGCGAGCAGCGCCGTCCGAGGCACGACGCTGTCGAGATCCAGCCATTCCGCAGGCGCGTGATCGTCGCCGCCGACCGGTCCCAGCCCGTCGATCACCGGCACGCCTGCGGCCGCGATCGTGTTGGCGTCGGACATTCCGCCCGTCGCGGCATCACGCAGGTCGAAGTCCAGTTCCGCGGCCAGCCCGACCGCGCGCTCGACGAGGGCTGCGATCGCCGGCGTCTTCTCCATCGGGCGGTGCCCCGCGTCGCGCACGACCTCGATCGTGATATCCGGCTGTGCCGGGCTCGCGCACAGCCGCTCGATCTCGCGCTGGGCCGCCTCGAGGCTCTCGACCGTCGGCGATCGGAGATCGACCTGGAGGCTGCAGCGAGCGGCAACGACGTTGGTCCGGGTGCCCCCGTCGATCGTGCCGACATTCACCGTCACGCCCGGCCAGCTCCCGTTGAGCGCCTGCAACTCCCCGACGAGAGCAGCCGCAGCGGTGATCGCGCTTCGACCCTTCTCTGGTTCGACCCCGGCGTGCGCCGCTCGACCGAGCACGGTGAGCACGTAGTCGGTCGTCGCCTTACGGGCCGACACTATGTCTCCGTTGGCCCGCGCCCCCTCCAGCACGAGACCGACATCGTGCCTGAGCGCCTGTTGGTGGATCGCGGGGCCGGAGAACGGCGAACCGATCTCCTCGTCGGGGTTGCACACGAACGTGACGTGCTCGAACGTCTCCAGGCCGGCATCTTGCAGCGCGTGCATCGCGAAGAATCCCGTGAGCAATCCCGCCTTCATGTCCGATACACCCGGGCCGCGCGCCCGCGACCCTTCGACACGGAAGGGGCGTTCGGCGGCGGTGCCGTCGTCGAACACGGTGTCGGTGTGCCCCACCAACAGCACTTTCGTTCCACCGGTGCCCAGTCGTCGACCGATCAACAGATCGCCGAGACGCGGCGCTCCGGGCGCCGGCTCATGCTCGTGGCGCTCGACGTCCCACCCGAACGCACGGAACCGCTGCTCGCAACGGTCCACGACACGGTTCACGCCCGCAGGCGAGAAGGACCCACTGTCGATGTTGACCATGGTCTCCAGCTCGGCGAGGTACTCCGGGAAGCGGGTGGTGACCAGGTCGCGGAGGCCCCGAACGTCCATCCGCCGGACGCTAGCATGCGCGTCGGTCACGAACCATGGAGGATGGGCAGATGCGCGACGCACGGGGAGTGGTCATAGCCGCGCGCGGCGCCCCCGCGCGGATCGAGCGGATCATGGTGGACCCGCCCGGCGCCGGAGAGGTGCTCGTGCGCGTGGTCGCCAACGGGGTCTGCCACTCCGATCTGTGGGCGATCGAGCATGGCAACTGGGGCTCGCCCTTTCCGATGTTGCTCGGCCACGAAGCGGCCGGCATCGTCGAGGAAACCGGCAGCGACGTCGACCACGTCGTGCCCGGCGATCGCGTCCTCTTGGCCTGGGCGGTGCCGTGCGGCGCATGCCCCGCGTGCCGCCGCGGCCGGCCCCGACGTTGTGATCACGGGTGGGAACAGCCGCCGCGTCTGCGCACCGTCGATGGCCGGCCGCTGACCGGCACGTTGTCGATCGGCGGTCTCGCCACGAACACCGTTGTGCACGCCGCCCAGGTCATCAAGATCCCTTCGGGGCTGGATCTCGAAGCGGCGTGTCTCCTCGGGTGCGGCGCCTCCACCGGGATCGGAGCCGCAATCAATACCGCGCCGGTGCGATCCGGTGACGCGATCGCCGTCATCGGACTCGGCGGGATCGGGTTGTCGGCCCTGCAGGGCGCACGTCTTGCGGGCGCCGAACGGCTCATCGCGATCGATCAGGTGACGGCCAAGCTCGACATCGCGCGGAGCCTTGGCGCCACCGACGTGGTCGACGCCGCCGTCGAGGACCCTGTCACGGCGGTCCGCTCCCTCACCGACGGCGGCGTCGATGTCTCGTTCGAGGCCGTCGGCAACGCCGCGGTCGTGTCGCAGGCGGTCGCCATGCTGGCACGCGGGGGAACCGCCGTGGCGATCGGGGTTCCCGCGCCCGACAGCATGGTCACGCTCGACTGGGGGGAGGCCACGATCGGCGCCGCATACCCGCGCAAAGCGACGTTGAAGATCACTGACGGCGGCGACGCCCTCGCCGAGGACTTCACCGCCTGGCTCGATGCGGCCGAAAAGGGGCCGCTCGATCTGGGTGCGCTGGTCTCGACCGTTGCGCCCTTCACCGACGAGGCGCTCGCCGAAGCCTTCCGGGCGATGCTGGCCGGCGAGGTGATCCGCACGGTGATCCGCCTCGACTGACGCGCGCGCCGGGGCGCGGCGGCGTAGCATCGGCCTCGTGGCGGCCGGCGAACTCAACCCATGGTGGCGTTTCGGCCTGCCGGTCGTCACGCTGCTCGTGCATCTGTTTTTCCGTGTGCGGATCGCCGGGCTCGAGCACGTGCCGGCGCGCGGGGGGGCCATCGTCGCCTTCAACCACGTCAGCGCACTCGACGGGCCGGCGCTTGCGATCGAGCTGAGCCGTCGCACGAAGCGCGAGACCCGGTTTCTGGTCGCGGCCGAGTTCTTCGCCAGGACGTTCTTCGGGTGGGTGCTTCGAACGTTCGAGCAGATCCCGATCCATCGCGGCACCGGCGACGCGAATGCGCTCGACACGGCATTGGACGCGCTTCGTGACGGCGCCCTGATCGCGATCGCGCCCGAGGGCGCTGTGAACCCCGAGGCGCGCGGCGACCTGCAGCGGATCCGCAGCGGTGTCGCGCGTCTTGCCCTGCCCACGGGTGTTCCGATCGTGCCCGTCGGCATCTGGGGAACACAGAATCGCTGGGCCCGGAGCGGCATCATCTGGGCAAGGCTGTGGCGTCGGCCCCGGCTCGCGATCGTGTTCGGTCCGCCGATCCTGCCCGACGGCGAGGCAATCGACGCTGACGTGGAGGATCTCAAGGAGCGACTCCGCATACGCCTGGTCGAGCAGGTGACCGCGGCCCGCGCACTGGCCGGAGACCCCGAGCAGTGACCGATCCCTGAACCAAGGCGCGGGCTTCACGGGTGGCCGATCGCGGTCGTTCACCGGCGGGCGATCCGGGTCTGAGATGCGGAAAAGCCGGCCCGAAGGCCGGCCCTTTCCGTTGCAGCCAGGTCCATGGCGGGGGCGCGAAGGTTGGAGACCAGCTCCCGTCGCCGAGGGGGATGGGGTTTGGCTGTCCTGGCGTTGTCACCCTTCCCATCGGGCGAACGGAGCGAGATATACGCCAGTCCCAAAGAAAACCCGAAATCGAGTTTAGTGGCCCTCACCGTGCGACGTGTGGGGCGGTGTGCCTTCGGCGCCGTTATTCCCGCCGCCGTGATCGTTGTGGTGGCCGTCGTTGCCCGTGCCCTGGTCGCGATCGTTCGGATCGTCACCCGGCTTGGACGTGCCGCCTCCAGACCCATTGCCCGAGCCTCCGTCGCCCGACCCCGACCCAGATCCGTCCCCGGCGCCTGTGCCTGTGCCGCCACCGTGGTGATGGTTCGCCGGCTGCGGGTGGGCCGGCGGACCTGCGAACGGCATGTGTGCGTGGGGTCCAGTCACCGGCACGTGTATCAGCTTGCTGCCCGGAGCTGGGTGGCCGGCACGCCCATTCTCGAAGTGCGCCACCGCTGCGAAGGCAGCACCCGCCAGCAGCATCGCGGCGGCCACAGCCAGGGCGACCGTCCGCGCGCGCGACGGCTTCCGCATCGGTACGACGGGTGCGAGCGGCACATCCAGCCTCGCCGCAAGAGCGGCCCAGCCGGCCTCCACGTCGGGCGT
>JBDUBL010000071.1:0-10213 GCA_040004125.1 Actinomycetota bacterium | reverse complement strand
ATGGCCGCCGCGAAGGTGAACCTGACCGAGGTTCTGACGAAGGATGCCTACGGCGAGCTGGAACGCGTCAACGCGATCCTCGCCGGATGCGAGGACGTCATCGCCCGGTACGGCTTGCCGGCGTCGATGAAGCGCCTGGGGGCGAAGGGTTCGATCGACTGGCGCTCCACGCCGATCCGCGAGTACCGCGACCTCTGGGAGATCGACGACCGCGTGCCGCAGCTCGCGTGGCTTTGGCAGTTGAATCGCGGCGTGTTCAAGTCTCCCGGCTCGAAGTGGGAGAGCTGGACGACGTCGATCGTCATGAGCGATGACGACGCCCAGCGCTACGTCGACAACTTCGCGTCGTTCGCGGAGGCGATCACCGGTGGCTGATGGGACGCCGGGCGCAACGGAGGAAGCGGACGATCAACCGCTCCCCGGCTGGGCGCCCGCACTTCTGCGTGAGCTGACGATCCGGGGCATCGCCGTCATCGTGATCGGCGCCATCACGGTGTTTGCGATCACCGGGCTGGCCGGAAAGCTCACGAGCTTCTTCGGGATCATCTTCACGGCGTTCTTCCTGTCGTTCGCGCTGGAGCCCGGGGTCAACTGGTTCGCGAAGCGAGGATGGCGTCGCGGCTCGGCGACCGGGCTGATCTTCGTCATCGTGGGGTTGGCCGTGATCGGGCTTGTCGCGCTGATCATCCCGGCGGTCGTGAGCGGCGCCAAGCAGCTGATCACGGCGGCCCCCGATCTGGTCAACAAGCTCGTGGAGTGGGCGAATAAGCTCGGGTGGCACGTCTCCGCGCAGAACCTGACCGATCAGATCAAGCAGAACGCACAGCAGCTGGCCGGCGCTGCGACCAGCCTAGCCGGCAACGTCTTCGGGATTGCGGCGTCCATCTTGGGCGGAGTCTTCCGCTGGGCGACGATCGCCTTGTTTACGTTCTACATCGTGGCCGATGGACCGAGGCTCCGCCGCGCGCTGTGCAGCGTGCTCCCGCCGCGCCGCCAGGAGCGCGTGCTGTTCGTCTGGGAGCATGCGATCGAGAAGACCGGTGGCTACTTCTACTCCCGGCTGCTGCTGGCGGTAATCAACGGTACGGGGATGTACATCACCCTGCGGGTGTTCAAGGTCCCCTTCGCGGCGCCGCTCGCGATCTTCGAGGGCCTGGTGGCGGAGTTCATCCCGATCGTCGGTACCTACATCGCCGGCGTGGCGCCCGTTTTGGTCGCCGTGCTCTACTCGTGGTCGGCGGGCATCGCCGCTCTCGCCTACGTCCTGATCTACCAGCAGATCGAGAACTACCTGCTCAGCCCGCGTCTGACGGCGAAGACCATGGCGCTGCACCCGGCGCTCGCGTTCGCGGCCGCGTTGATCGGCGGCTCGCTCGGCGGTGTGTTGACTGCCTTCCTGGCGTTGCCGGTAGCCGGAGTGATCCAGGCGGTGGTGAGCGAGTTCGGCAAGCGATACGAGGTTGTGGAGTCGACCCTCACCTCGGAGGCGCCTCCGCCGCGGGACGAAGGGCCCGGACCGATCGAACGTATACGCGACCGCTGGAAGCGGGAGGACCCCGACCCCGGTCCGGTGAAGTGACCCGGTCGCCTCTTCAACTCGATCTGCGCGAGGCACGTCGCCTCGCGGTCATGGGGCAGCTCCTGTCGGCCCCGCGGCCGAAGTCGATTGCCGGCGTCGTGCACGAGCTCGGCATGGTCCAGATGGACCCGACGCGCGCCGTCGCGCGTACCGAGCACCTGGTGCTCTTCAGCCGATTGGGCAAGCGATTCCGCGTTGCAGATCTCGAGCGGATGCTCTGGGAGGAGCGGTCGCTGTTCGAGTACTGGGCGCACATCGTGCCCACGGCCGACTACCCGCTCCACCGGAGCACGATGCGGCGTCACTCCATGCAGGGCGGTCACTCAAGAAGCAGGTACATCGACCGGTGGCTGGCCGCGAACGCTTCGTTCCGGCGATACGTACTGCGCGAGCTCCGGCGACGCGGACCGCTGCGAACGCGCGACTTGGAGGACCGAACCGTCGAGGGTTGGCGCACGGGCGGGTGGAACGACGACGGTCGGTTCAGCGCCATGATGCTCGAGGTGCTGTGGAGTCGCGGCGAGGTCATGATCGCCGGTCGCGACGGGCAGCAGCGGTTGTGGGACCTCGCGGAGAGATGCGTGCCCGTCGACCAGCCCGCGTTGTCGCAGCGAGCGGTCGCGCGCGCGATCGTGGAGCGGCAGCTCCGCGCTTGGGGCGTGGCCAAGACGCAGCAGTTCGGATGGGCCTTCGACGCCCGCCCGCCGGGATGGGAGCGGGCGCTCGCTGAGCTGGTGCGGGAGGGCGTCGCGGTCCCCGCTTGCGTTTCCGATCTGAAGGGCGACTGGTACGCGCACGCAGAGATCCTGGAGCGTTCGTTCCGGCCTCGGGTCACGCTGCTGTCACCGTTCGACGATCTGATCTCCGATCGGGATCACACCGAGGAGCTCTTCGGTTTCCGCTTCCGCCTGGAGATCTACGTGCCGAAGACCAAGCGGGAGTTCGGGTACTTCGTCCTGCCGATCCTTCATGGTGACCGGTTGATCGGTCGTATCGATCCGCGGTTTGACCGCGCGACGGGCGTGCTACACGTGAACGCAGTCTTCGCGGAAGACGGTACACCGGCGACCACGGGACCCTCAGTGTCGCGAGCGATCCACGAGCTGGCGGCATGGCTGGGCGCCCGGGATATCCAATTCACTCGGCGGATGCCGGCGGCGTGGCGCAGAGCCCTCCGCGCCTGACCTGAGGTCACCCGAGGGACAGGCCTCCGAACGAGGGGCGTCTCTACACTCGGTGACCACGGCTCACGATCAGGAAGGCGGTACGTCAACATGCCGAAGGGCATCCTGGAACGGCTCGCGGAAGGCCCCGTGCTGGGCGACGGCGGCTACCTGCTCGAACTCGAGAAGCGCGGATACGTCCAGGCGGGGCCGTTCACGCCCGAAGTCGTGATCGAGCATCCGGACGCGCTTGCGCAGCTGCATCGCGAGTTCCTGCGCGCCGGCGTCGACGTCTTGCAGACCATGACGTTCTACGCGAGTGACGACAAGCTCGCGACGGTCGGCCTGCAGGGCAAGGTCGACGACATCAACCGCAACGCGGTGCAGATCGCGCGACAGGTTGCGGCAGAGGGGGACGCCCTCGTGGCCGGCAACCTCTGTCTCACGTGGGCGTATGATCCCGCGGATCCCGCCAGCGCCGACCACGTGCGGGCGCTCTTCGACCGGCAGCTGCAGGATCAGATCGACGCCGGAGGTGTCGACTTCTGGATCGGCGAGACGTTCTCCTTCGTCGGCGAGGCGGCGCTCTTCATCGAACGCGCCAAGCTCACCGGCCTGCCCGTCATGGCGACGATGAGCTTCGAACAGCTGGTGCCGGTCTCCTACGAAGGCGACACGCCCGCCGAGTGTGCGCGCAAGCTCGCCGACGCGGGCGCCGACATCGTGGGCGTCAACTGCCTGAACGGACCTGAGCAGATGCTGCCGATCGCGATCGAGATGCGGGGAGCGGTCTCGGGATACGTTGCCGCGCAGCCAGTTGCGTTCCGCACAACAGCCGAGCAGCCGGACTTCACCGCCACCGGCAACTTCCCCTACGGGCTGGATCCAATGCAGCTTTCGCGTCACGAGATGGCCGAGTGCGCGCGACAGGCGAACGACGCCGGGATCAACTACATCGGATCGTGCTGCGGCTCGGTGCAGGGTCACGTCCGTGCCATGGCCAAGGTGCTCGGCAAGCTGCCGACCGAGGAGCGCGAATGGAAGTCCTCAAGCGGCAAGCCGATGTCGGGCTACGAATATCGCGAGCATTCCGAGACCGAGGTCTGATCGGCGGGCGACCGCCCGTCAAACCCGACTAGCGGTGCGTGCCGGCGCTCGCGGCGTCGGGAACCATGCGGTCGTTACGGAACCGATCCGGCGCGAACGGCGCGATCAGCGGATCGATGCGTCCGGTCGCCAGCATCGCGGCCATCGTCTTTCCGAAGATCGGTGCACCCTTGAACCCCCACGTGCCCATGCCCGACAGCAGGAAGAAGTTCCTGACCTCGGACTCGCCGAGCAGCGGTGACGAGTCGGGCGTCATGTCGCATAGCCCGGTCCACTGGCGCATCAGCCGCGCCTTGGCCATGAAGGGGAGCAGCTGGATCGTCCGCTTCGCCGTCTCAGCCGCGAACTCGAACGTGGACCGGGTCGAGTACGTGTTGTACGGCAAGGTCTCCCCGCCCACGACCAGCTCGCCGCGTGCCGTTTGCTGCGTGTAGACGTAGAGGTCCATCGAGGACACGAGACCCCAGAGAACGGGCGTGTACGCCTCGGTGACGAACGCCTGCAGAGCCATCGTCTCGATCGGCAGTCGCAGCCCGGCCATCCGGGCGAGCTCCGAGGAGTACCCGGCCACCGCGGAGACGACCCGTCCCGCCGACACCGGACCCGCCGTGGTTCGCACGCCCGTGCACGCGCCGTCGGCCACGTCGAGTCCGATCACTTCAACGCCCTGGTGGATCGCCACGCCGCGGCGATCCGCGGCGGCCGCGTAGCCCCACACCACCGAGTCGTGCCGGGCGAACGCGCCGGGGGGGTGGTACGACGCACCGATCACCGGTAGCTCACCGCCCGCGGTCAGATCGACGAGCGGGCACACCTCGAGCACCTGATCCGGCGTGAGGATCTCCGTCGTGACACCGAACTGACGCTGGATCGCCACCTTCTCGCGTTCGACCTGGAGGGTCTCGGTCGAGTGACAGAGGTCCAGGTTCCCCTGGGTGCTGAACAGGACGTTGTAGTCCAGCTCCTGCGAGAGGGTCCGATACATTCCCAGGCTCGCGGCGTACAGCGGCACGGTCTCGGTGGTGTTGTAGGTGGCGCGCAGGACCTGGGTGTTGCGGCCGCTGCCGCCGCTGCCGATGTAGTGACGCTCCAATACCGCGACGTCGCGGATCCCGTGGTACTCGGCCAGATGGAACGCGAGCGCGAGCCCGTTCACGCCGCCGCCGACGATCACGACGTCGTAGCTCGGCTTGAGCTCGCGGTCGCTGAGGAACTCGTGGCGGCGCAGGAGTCCGGTCACGCCAGCACCTCCGCGCAGTCGGTGCGGATCCGTTCCTCGACGAAGGCGCCGAGCATCGCCGGCACCAAGATCGTGACGCGGCCGGGTGCTGCCACGACCTTCGCGCCGATGCGCGCCACGTCTCCCTGAACGAACCCGTCTCCGGGCAGCTCGAGCTCTGAGAGGCGCGCGAACGCTTCGTGGACGTCGTCGCCGGCGAGCTCGAATCCGGCCCACCCGTCGGTGACGTCCTCGACGATCGCTCCCTGCTCGTCGATCACGATATCGGCGGCGGACAGCTCGGAGCCCCCGATGACGAGCGCCTCGCGCGGTGCCACCCGGCACATCGTTGCGCCTCGGGGTACGCGCAGCGCATCGATCGCGTGGGCGGAGGCAAGGACGGCGAACACGGTAGGTGAGACGGTGCGGAGCTCAGCCACGGAGCCGCTCCCCCTCGGGGTCATAGAACGGCGTTGGCACCACGCTCGCGCGGACGCCGCCGTCGCCGGCGACATCGAAGGCGGCCGGGAACCCGCCCTCCGACGCGCGGATCCACCCGAGCCCGATCGGGCGGTCCAGCACAATCGATCGCTCGGCCGACGTGACGCGCCCCACGACGTGTCCGCTGACCAACAGCGGCGCGCCACGCAGTTCGGCCACGTTCGCCGGCGGCCGGTCGAACGCCAGGCCCACGGACGTCCGCGCGAGCGGCAGCGCGCCGATCCGCTCCAGGGCGCGCTTGCCGATGAACCACTCCTTGTCCATGGCCACCGCCCACGTCATCCGAAGCTTCGCGGGCGTGTCGTCGGGCAACGTGTCCTGCCCGAGGTAGAGGTGGCCCTTCTCCAGCCGGAGCAGCTCAAGTGCGTCGAGCCCGTGGGGCCGGAGATCCCACGCCGCGCCCTCGCTCATCAGGGCTCCCCACAGCTCGGGCCCACGCGAGCGCGGGTGATGCAGCTCGAACGCCAGCTCCCCGACGAATCCGGTCCGGATCGCGCGGCACGGGACGCCCGCGACCGTGATGCTGGCGTGGCCCGGGTACGGAAGCGTGGCGGAGTCGATCGGGTCGTCGGTCAGACGTTGCAGGAGGTCGCGAGCGCGCGGACCCGCGACGTTGATGGCGCCCCACTGCGCCGTGCGGTCCAACACGTGGACGTCGAGCTCCATCCGGTCGGCCAGGTCGCGCAGACGTTTGTCCGTGCGTCCGGCGCCGCCCGAGGTCGAGTTGACGTAGAACGTGCCGTCGCCGAGCGAGCTGAGCAGCCCGTCATCCATCACGTAGCCGGCCTCGTCCAGGCTGAGGACGTACCGCGTGCGACCCGCGACCAGGTCGTCGGTGCGGCAGGGGAACACCCCGTCGATCAGGGTGGCGGCGTCGGGCCCCGCCACCGTGAACTTGCCGAGCGTGCCCACGTCCATCACGCTCACGCGCTCCCGGACGGCGCGGTACTCTTCGCGCCAGTCGCCGTACGTGAGCGGCCGCAGCCAGCCGCCGGAGCGGTCCATCCGGGCGCCGGCGGCCAGGTGCACCTCGTGCAGCGACGTGCGTTTGTCGTACAGCTCGTGCACGCCGGCCGCGAGCGTCTCCAACGTGACCGATCGCGCCGGCGGGCGCGCGGTCGGGCGGGCGGCCACGCGCTCGAGCTCGACTCCCGCCGGCTTGGTTGGAGTCGAACCGTCGGCCGGGGCGCGGACCCGGTCGCGCACGAAGCACGAGAGCGCGCGGCCGCACATCGCGCCCTGGCATGGGCCCATTGTCGTGGTCGTGTAGCGCTTGAGGATCTCGGCGTTGCGGTATCCCTCGTCCCACGCCTGCTCCAGGTCGTGGAGGGACACGTCCTCGCAGAGGCACACGGTGCCGTCGTCGCCGTTCGAGGGCGTGGCGTCGGACATCGCCGCGTCACCTACCAGCTCCACCGGCTCATCCGGTAAGGCCATCCGCGCGAGCGCGTCTCGCGGTGCGAGCCCCAGCGACAGCACCAGCGCGTCGCACGCGAAGCGCCTCCCCTGTGTGCCGCGCCGGAGCACGACGGACCGGAGCGTCTTGCCGCCGCGCGCTTCGTGCACCACCCCGTCGATCACGATCTCGCCCACGCCCGCCGGGACGCGATCGGCGAGCGCCGCCGGTACCGCGACCGCGACGACGCGAACCCCGGACTCCTGCAGCGTGACGAGGTGCTCGATCGCTTCCTCGGTCCCCGCGACCACGACCGCGACGTCTCCAGGGCGCACCCCGTGGAGGCCGGCCATCCGCGCGGCTCCGCGGCCCAGCCAGATCCCGGGCAGATCGTTCCCGGGGAACACCGGATGGATCTCCGCTGCCCCCGTGGCCACGACCACACGTCGCGGGTGAACGCGGACGAGCTCGTCCTCCGCGGCGAGGGGCACCTCGATCCCCTCGTAGATACCGATCGCGGCGTAGCCTTCCAGCACCGTCACCTCCGGCAGCGCGCGGACCTCCGCCTCCAGCGCGCGCACGCGGTCGAGCGACGGACCCGACGCGATCGCGCTGCCGATCGTCGATTCATCGCAGAGCAGCACCCGCTCGCCGGCGGCGGCGGCGTCGCGCGCGGCCTCGAGGCCCGCGTTGCCCGCGCCGACCACCAAGACGTCGCAGTGCGCGTTCCGCACCACCTTGCGCTCCGCCCGCCGCGTCTCGGGCAGTGCTCCCAGGCCGGTGGCGCGCCGGATCACCTTCTCGGCGACCTCCCACGCGAACCGCGGCCGGATGAAGGTCTTGTAGTAGAAGCCCACGGGCATCAGCCGGTGCACCGAGTCGGTGACGTGCAGCAGGTCGTGTTCGGTCGAAGGCCAACCGTCCTCGCGCACGACCGCCATGCCTTCGCGGCACGACGTCTGGCACGAGCGAGTGGCAGGTTGGCCGTCGACCGTGATCAGGCAGTTCGGGCAGTCGCCGGTGCCGCAGTAGAGGCCACGGCGACGATGGTATTTGAGCGACCTCGAGAACGTCCGCACCCCGTCGCGAAAAAGCGCCGAGGCGACCGTGTCGCCCCCGACGAAGCCGACCTCTCGGCCTTCGAACCGGATCGATCCCACGTCAGCCGAACTCGTTCGTGCGGGTGTCGCGAGTCAGGGTCGTCCAGGTGCGGCAGCCGAGCGCGTGATACCAGCGCTCCTCCTGCGGACCGGCCGGGTTCACGGGAAGGAACACACGCGCGAAGTCCGTCTCGAGGTCGGGCGCGTCGATCGCGCGTACCTCCCCGCCGAAGCTGAACTCCGTGGAGGGGCGAGGCCCGCAGTGCGCGCAGGGGACCTTCAGCGTCACGGCCGACCCTCCCGTCCTTCCATCCGTGACCCCCGTTCAGGTTCGCGAAAGCGGAGTCTGCCACGACCTGCGGCATCGTGGCATGAATGGGATGTGACCGGGGGTATCCCCGGAGGTCGCTCCTGCGCACCTTTCCGCGAACCTCACTCGCTACACTCCGTTGCCATCCCAGCCCGGTTCGAGGAGCGAGCGGCGTGAAGGATCAGTACCAGGTCGTCGTCATCGGTGGCGGGATCGTCGGTTGCAGCGTCCTGTATCACCTCACGCTTCGCGGCATGACGGACGTGGCTTTGATCGAACGCGAGGAGCTCACCGCCGGCTCGACCTGGCACGCCGCGGGCGGCTTCCACGCGATGAACAGCGACACCCGGGTCGCCGAGCTGCAGAAGTACACGATCGGCCTCTACCCCCAGATCGAACAGGAGAGCGGTCAGAGCGTCGGGCTGCACATGAGCGGCGGGATGGAGCTCGCCGGCACGCCCGAGCGGTGGCAGTGGTTGAAGTCGGAGCTCGACTGGCTCCACAGTCAGGACACCGACGCCTACCTGCTGACCCCCGACGAGGCGGCCGGGATGGTCCCCATCGTCGACCCGAAGGGTCTCTACGGCGGCCTCTTCGACCCGCTCGAAGGGAACCTCGATCCGAACGGCGCCACGCAGGCCTACGCCGGAGCTGCGCGCAAGCGCGGCGCCGAGGTGATCCAGCACAACCGGGTGCTCTCGCTGACGCCGATCCGCGGCGGCGAGTGGAAGGTCGAAACCGAGCACGGCATGATCACCGCCGAGCACGTCGTGAACGCCGCGGGACTGTGGGCGCGCAAGGTCGGCAACATGGTGGGCGTCGACCATCCGCTCGTGCCGATGCCGCACCACTACCTCGTCACGGATGCGATCCCGGAGGTCGCCGCGATCGAGGGCGATATGGCCGCCGTCACGGACCTCGAGGGCTTCACGTACTTGCAGCGCGAAGGCGACGGCGTGCTCCTCGGCGTCTACGAGCAGAACCCGCGCCACTGGAAGGTCGAGGGTGCCGACTGGGACTTCGGCCGGGAGCTCTTCCCCGAAGAGCTGGAACGCATCATGCCGGAGCTCTCGATCGGCTTCGATCGCTTCCCCGTCCTGCGGGAGGTCGGCATCAAGCGGTGGGTGAACGGTGCCTTCACGTTCACCCCCGACGGCAACCCGTTGGTCGGACCCGTCTCGGGCATCCCGAACTATTGGGCGGCCTGCGGGTGCATGTCCGGGTTCTCGCAGTGCGGGGGGATCGGGCTCGCCGTGGCCAACTGGATCGTCGACGGCGACCCGGGCTACGACGTGTTCGGCATGGACGTCGCTCGCTTCGGTCCCTACGCCCCCGGCCAGCGGTACCTGCTCGAGACGACGGCGCAGTTCTACGCGCGGCGCTTCGTCATGGCCTTCCCGAACGAGGAGCTCCCCGCGGCCCGGCCCCTCAAGACCACCCCGTGCTACGAGGCCTTCCTGGCGGAGGGCGCGCGTTTCACCGTGAACTGGGGCCTCGAGGTGCCGCTCTACTTCGCGCCTTCGCTCGACTTCGAGGAGCACTACACCCTCGGACGTTCCAACGCCGAGCCGATCGTCGCCGAAGAGGTCGAGGCCGTTCGTACTGCCGCGGGCGCGTATGAGATCGCCCAGTACGCCCGCTACGAGGTGACCGGACCCGATGCCGAGACATGGCTCGATCACCTCTTGTCGTCCCGCATCCCCGCCGTGGGGAACATCCGACTCGCCCCGATGCTGAACGAGGCCGGGCGGCTGATGGGCGACTTCACCGTCGCCAGACTCGACGAGGGTCGTTTCTGGTTGACGGGGTCGTACTACCTGCAGGACTGGCATCAGCGC
>JBDUBL010000070.1:0-10708 GCA_040004125.1 Actinomycetota bacterium | reverse complement strand
GAGTAGGCGAAGCATGAAGTAGATGACCGCGAGGATCACCGCGCGATGCTACTTCTCCCCAGCTCATACCGCGTATCAGGAGTTTCCGACCCCTACAGGGTCCTGGAAGAACGTGCCCTGCGGATGCGCATCGTGTCCGCACCGACCTCGACGGCCCCCGTGGCGATGCGGTCCCCATGGCGGAATCGGACGAGTCGCATGACGCCCGAGGCTACCGCATCGATCTCCAGCGCCCGCGCGAGACGCGCTACCCCGGCCCCGGCGGGATGGTGCGGCCACCGGCGAAGGTCGCGCCCACCTGGCGCCAGTAGCCGGCGATCATCTCGACGGGCGCCAGGGCCGCCAGCTCCTCGGTGGGCGCCTCGAAGAGCCTCACCGTCGGCGTCCCGGTCCAGACCGGGCCGAGCTCGACGTCCCGAGAGCCCATCGTCACCAGCTCGTCCAAGGAGGCGGGCTGGGAGGCGTCGATGTTGGGCATCCAGCGCGAGTGCAGCATCGGAAGCGCGTTCACGAAGCCGCCGGACTCGGCCTCCCCGACCAGCGTGAGGATCACATCGGCGAGGCGCCGGTCGGCGGCTGCCAGAGTGGCTCCGAACACCCCGCCGGGTGCCAGCCTCGGACCTGCCTTCCCTACGGTCACCGGCCGCGTCAGCCAGATCTGCCCGAGCTTCTTGGGGTAACCCTGGTACCACCCCCGCGCCAGCGCGAAGTCCTTGTCCACCCAGATGTAGACGCACCGCGAGTAGGTCTCGCCGCCGAAGGCGCAGCGGACCACCACGAAGCACTCCTTGTACTGCGAGCGAACCGGGTCCAGGAGCTCCTCGCCGCCGTCGCTGCACGACTGCCAGTCGGCCCAGATGATCGCGACCGCCCCGGGGTCCTCGGGCGCGGGCTCGAGGCCCGGCGGCAAAAGGGCAGCCACGTTCGTGGGGTCCGTGCGGTACTCCACCGTGAGCACGTCGCCGGAGTAGTGCCACGGCGGAGCGGGCACGATGGACGCTCGGCCCTTGGGCGACTTCGGGAGCATGAACCCCTGCGCCTGCGTCATGCGGCCTATCCTACGCGTCGGTATCGAACGACTTCAGGAGGCGCTGGGATGGAAACGCGACGGATCCTGCTCAACGGCCTGCCCACCTCGGTGATGCGTGAGGACGACGAGCTCGTGGCCACGGACGGACGACGGATGCCGCTGGACGAGCCCGTGCACCTGCCCCCGGCGGAGCCCTCCAAGATCCTGTGCGTGCACCTGAACTACGAGAGTCGCCGCGCCGAGTTCGGCGCCAAGCTGGGCCCCGCGCCCACCTACTTCCAGAAACCCACGAGCGCCTTGAACGGACACGGCGGCCAGATCGTGCGCCCACCTCGCTGCAAGTATCTGAACTACGAGGGCGAGATCGCGATCGTCATCGAAGCCACCTGCCGGCACATCGCGCCAGAGGAGGCCGGCGCCTTCATCCGCGGCTACACCGTGGCCAACGACTTCGGCCTGCACGACTTCCGCGACACCGACGCGGGCTCGATGCTGCGGGTCAAAGGGAGCGACACGCTCTGCCCGCTGGGCCCGGGGCTCGTCACCGGCTGGGACTTCCACAGCAAGCGCATCCGCACCCGCGTGAACGGCGATGTGGTCCAGGATGGCACCACGGACGAGATGGTCTGGGACATGCACTACCTGGTGGCTGACCTCGCGCGAACGATCACGCTCCTGCCCGGCGATGTCATCCTTTCGGGAACGCCCGCCAACTCGCGTCCCGTGCAGCCCGGCGACGTCGTCGAGGTCGAGGTCGAAGGGCTCGGCACGTTAAGCAACGCGGTGGTCGAGGGTGACGTGCCCGTGCGCGAGGACGTCGGCGCCCAGCCCAGCGGATCAGAGGAGGTCATCTCCACCACCTTCGGAGGCGACTGGGAGTTCCGGGGCATCCGCCCGCCCCAACGTCCTTGACCGACCACGCGGCATACACCGCGGCGGCGTGGACTCGATCCGCGGCCCGTGCCTGCGGTTCGTCGAAAGGGTCGAGGCGGTGGTGCTCGAGGGGCCGGGCGGGGCCGTGGCGCAGCTGTGGCCCGCGAGCCAGGTTCTGGCGGCCTCGGTCGACCTCGTGGCGGTGACGGGCGATCTCGACGACACGCTCGCGCTCGTGCGCGGGCTCGAGGCGTACCGCTCGGGCTAGGGCTACGCGCCCACGCCGGGCGCTCGGCACCGCTTCGACGACAACGCGCGGGTGGGGCTTGCGATGCTGCAGCTCCACCTCGTGCGCTGGGTGGAGGGCAGCCGTTCGGTGAACACGTGCGCGACCGCGCCGGCCGCCGAGCTTGCCGCAAGGCTGTTCATGCTGGAGGGAGACCCGGCGGCGCTGGCCTTCTCAGAAGACGCCATGCGCTGGATCGAGGACGCCATGCGTCTGCCCTCCGGGCTCATCGGCGATCACACGCACCACGGCAGGAGCGATCGCACGGTCTGGTCGTACAACCAAGGCTCGGTGCTGGGCGCCTACGCCCTCCTGCATCGGGCGACGGACGACGCCAACGCGCTGAAGGATGCGCGCAGGACGGCTTTGGTCTCGCTGAACCGCTTCAGCGACGAAACGGTGTGGACGCACCCGCCCGCGTTCAACGCCGTCTGGTTGCGCAACCTGATGGCACTGGATGCGGCAGAGCCGGTGCCTGGCCTCGCCGAGGCGCTCGACGGGTATCTCGAGCGCGTGCTGAGGACGGCGCGACCCCCGGACGGGGTTGTTCACGGGAGGCGGGATCGGGTCCTACGACGGCACGCCCACGATCGATCACGCCGGGCTCGTGCAGCTGCTCGCATTGCGCGCGTGGCCACGCGAGCGCCGATCCGACATCTGCTGAGTCTCCCGAGGCAGCCAGGAGGCGATAGGTTGAGCCCGAACGATTCCAGCGCGCGAATGCACGGCACCGTGGACGGGAGGGTCGATGGATACGAACGGCAAACGGCTGCGGCTGCTCTTCTCCGACATCCATGGGCTAGAGCGTGGCAAGTACCTGTTCGGCGACGTCGCCGAGTCGGGTCACGCGGCCTTCTGCATCGGCGTCTACCCCCTCACACACGACCGCGAGATCCTGGCCGTACCCGGGACGCAGTTCGACGTGGGGCTGCCGGACATCGACGTGCATCTGGACCGAGACACGTTGCGCCCGAGCTGGGAACCGAATACTTTGATCGGCATCGGCGACGCCACCTTCCGCGGAGCGCCGCTCGCGATCGACCCCCGACATGTGCTTGGTGAGGCCGTGGACGCCTGGCGCGCGCTCGGACTCGAGCCACAGATCAGCTTCGAGCTCGAGTTCTACCTCATGGAGCCCGATGGTGGGAGCGGATGGCGTGCGATCAGCCTCCCCTCGCATCGGGTTTACGGCACGGGTGCCTCGATCGACCCGACCGGGTGCGTGGACGACATCGTCCAGGGGGCGCTGGCCTGCGATTTCGCCGTTGAGGGGTGGAGCAGCGAGTTCGATGAGGCCGCCTTCGAGGTGACGATCCGCTACAACGACGCGATCGCGGCCGCAGACGAAGCGTTCATCTTCCGCGTGCTGATCCGCGAGCTCGCCACGCGCAACGGCAAGCTCGCCACGTTCATGGGCCGACCCCTGAACGAGCGGGGCGGCAGCGGCATGCACGTGAACCTCAGCTTCCGTCGCGAGGACGGCTCCAACGCGTTCCACGACGCCAGCGATACGGAGGGCCTCTCGGAGCTCGCGCGTCGCTGCATCGCCGGCCTGCTGGCCCATCACGAGGGCATGAGCGCGATCATGGCCCCGCACGTGAACGCCTACAAGCGGCTGCAGCCCGACATGATGAACGGGTACTGGGCCACCTGGGGCCATGATGACCGCAGCGTCAGCGTCCGCGTGCCGGCGGCGCGCGGGGAGGGGACGCGACTCGAGCAGCGCACCGCGGACGGGGCGGCGAACCCCTACCTGGTCGGCGCCGCCGTGCTGCACGCGGCCCGCTTCGGCCTAGAGGACGAGCTGCCCCTGCCCGAGGCTCAGCGGCCGGGCGCGCCGGTCAATTCGGACGTGCGCGTGCCCCGCGATCTCGACGTGGCACTCGCCGCACTGAACGCCGACACACAACTCGTGGACGCGCTCGGCCCCCAGCTGGTGGAGGCGTTCACGATCCTCAAGGGCGCCGAGTGGGAGCGCTACCGAGCGGCCACCCAGGACACCTCCACCACCGACGTGACGGATTGGGAGCTACGCTACTACCTGCCCTTCTTCTGACCACACGATCCCGAGGGGAGCGCATGAGCGAGGTACTCGACGGCATCGATCTGGCCGATCCGGACAACTACGTGGAACGCGTGCCGTTCGAGTGGTTCGACCGGCTCAGGGCGCAGGCGCCCGTGACCTGGCACCCCGAGCCCGCGCCGAACACCGGGTTCTGGGCCGTCACCCGTTACGAGGACCTCACCGCCGTGCACAGGGATTGGCACACCTATTCCTCCGAGCTGGGGGCGGTGGCGCTCGAGGAACTCGATGAGGAGCAACTGGCCCGGCGCAAGTCGATGCTCGAGACCGACCCGCCCCGGCACACCGAGTTGCGCCGGATCTGCACCAAGCGGTTCTCCGCACGAGGCGTGGGGCGATACGAGGACTGGATCCGCGAGGTGGCGCGCGGCGTGCTCGACCGCGCGCTCCCGATGGGCGAGTTCGACTTCGTGCGCGAGATCAGCCGGGAGCTACCGATCCGCTTCCTGTGCTCGATCTTCACCGTGCCCCAGGACGACGCACCGCAGCTGATCCGCTGGGGTGATCAGATGATCGCGAACCAGGATCCCGAGCTGTCGGCCGCCCAGGTCGACGCCGTGGACACCGAGGAGTACCGCCTCCTGCCGTTCCGCTCCCCGACCGCCTACGACGTTTTCGCCTACGCCGACCGTCAGCGCGATCTGCGTTACGAAGACCCCGCCGACGACGTGATCGGCGCCCTGGCCATCGCGCAATCCGAAGGTCTCCTCAGCGAGCAGGACTTCCACAACTACTTCGGTGTCCTGATGATCGCCGGGAACGAGACGACCCGGCACACGATCAGCGCTGGGCTGCTCGCGCTCATCCAGCACCCGGATCAGCTTGAGCGATTGCGCGAGGATCCGTCGCTGATCCCGGGCGCCACGGAGGAGATCCTTCGGTGGGCGACGCCCGTGATGCACTTCAGGCGCACGGCCACCCGCGACGTGGAGCTGGGAGGTCAGCACATCGAGGCGGGGGACAAGGTCGTGACTTGGTACATCAGCGCCAACTTCGATGATGCGGTGTTCCACGATCCCTACACGTTCGACGTGACGCGTTCGCCGAACGACCACGTGACCTTCGGTCCGGGCGGACCGCATTTCTGCTTGGGCGCGCACCTCGCTCGCCTCGAGACCAAGATCCTGTTCCAGGAGCTGATTCCCCGGCTGGCCTCGGTCGAGCTGAGCGGTGAGGTCGAGCGCATCCGTTCGAATTTCGTGAACGGCACCAAGCGGATGCCGGTCCGGGTCACGCTCGGGTAGTCTGGCTCAGACTAGCTATCGGGCCGCGGGATCGACCGCGCGGAGCAACGTGCGCAGCATCGAGGCGAGCGATCGCTGCTCTTCAGGCGTCAGCGCCGAGACCACGAACACCTCCTGCTCGTTGAATCGTGGGAACAGCTCCTCGATCTTCCTGGTGCCCGCCGGCGTGAGGGAGATCACCACCGTCCGACCGTCCGCGCGGTCCTTGCGCCTGGCCGCGAATCCGCGACCCTCAAGCGTTGTCATGACGCCGGTGGCGGTGGGACGGCTGATGCCCACGGCCGTCGCGAACCCGCGAGCTTCCGTTTCACCCCAGACCCAGAGCACCCACAGGCCCACGAACGAGGTCCAGGAGAGCTTGTCGGGCGCGAGGACGTTCGCCTCCATGTGGCGGCGGATCGCCGTGGAGCAGCGGAACAGGTTCGAGAGCGCGGCCATCGCCACGAAATCGAGCGGCAGTTGATCGAGCTGCTCCTGGATCCGGCGCTCGGCGGGCTGCAGGTCTTCGCCGCTGAGGGCCTCGCTCACGTGGCGGTCTCCTCGCGCGCCATCCCTTCTCCCAACTCCCGCGCCACATCGAGCAGGGCCAGGACGTCGTCCTCGGTGGTGCGGAAGTTCACGAAGCAGGGGCGGAGCCAGACCTCGCCGTCGATCAGCGCCGACGCGAGGTACACGCGGCCGTCGGCCTGGATCGCGGCTGCGAGCGCCGCGTTGTGGACGTTCACGTCGGTGTCGCCCGGCGGCACGTGGCGGATCGGCACGATGGACAGCTGCGGCGGCCCCTCGAGGACCTCGAAATCCTCCGAGGCCTGTGCCGTGCGGTAGAGCAGGTCGGCCTCGGCGAGGTTCTTGGCGATGGCGGCTCGGAACTGCGCAGCCCCGTGCGCGCGGAACGCAAGCCAGAGCTTCAGCGCTCGGAACGGTCGTGAGTACTCGAGGGTGATATCCACGGCGTGCAGCTCATATCGCTGGTGTGGCAGATACCCCTGCTCGTGCCCGAAGGCGACCGACAGCACGTCGGGGTCCTTGACCAGCACCACGCCGCACGCTTTGGGGAGGTACAGCCACTTGTGGGCATCGACCGAGCACGAGTCGGCCCGAGCGAGCCCGGCGAACTCGTGCGCGGTCGGGGCGAACGAGGCCGCCGGCAGCCCGTAGGCGCCGTCGACGTGCATCCAGACCCCGTGCGCCTCGCAGACGTCGGCGATCGCATCGAGCGGATCCACCGCCCCTGTCAGCGTCGTGCCGGCCGTGGCGATCACCGCGATGGGCGTGACGCCCTGGGCCACGTCGCGCTCGATCGCCGTGGCGAGCGCCTCGGGGTTCATCCGGCGGAGGCCGTCGAGAGCTACCGCGTGCAGATTGTTCGAGCCGATCCCCAGCAGCTCGACCGCTCGCGTGACCGAGTAGTGGACTTCCTCGGAGCAGTAGACGGCCGCGCGCCGCTCTCCGAGTCCCCTGTGGCGAGAACCGGGAAGCGCCCGCTCCCGGGCGGCGGCAAGCGCGCTGACGTTGCTGATCGTGCCGCCGCTCGTGAACGCCCCGCTGGCAGCCGGGAAGCCGATGAACTCAGCGACCCAGCGCACCGCCTGATCCTCGACCTGCGTGGCGGCGCGCGCGTCCACGGCGAGGTTGATGTCGTAGGTGTGCGCGATCAGGTCGGCGAGCGCCCCGACCTCGAGCCCGCTCGAGCCGATGAAGGCGAAGTAGCGCGGGCGCGCCTGCGCGATCGACTCGTCAAGGATCGCCGCCGCGTCATCGAGCACCTCGTGCACGGGCGCGGGTGCGTCCGGCAGCCCGGCCTCCAGGAGCTCGCGCACGCGGTCGTCGAGCGGCGGCTCCTCGGGCCGGAAGCGATCAAAGCTCCGCCAGGCATCGGCGACGAGACGCGCCGCGTGCGCGAGCGCCTCGTCCCGAGGCGCATCGAGCCGCAGCGCTCGTTCGGGTTCGGTCATGTCGCGGAAACGCTCACCACCCGACCTTGTCGTCGTCGCCCTCGATGCCGATGCCGAGTCCGTCCGCCAAGCGATTCGCATAGGCGAAGTTGGAGATGATGAGGTTCACGGCAAGGAAGTCCCGCGTCGGCGAGTCCCTCGACTGCTGCTGTTCTGCCACGTAGTCCCCTTTTCCCTCGTGACGCCGCGGCCGCTCAGGCCGCGTCTTCTCCCGTCCAGCCGTCCACAGGTCGTTCGAACCACACGTGTACCTGGCCCGTGCCGACGGAGGCCTCGTACTCGCTATACAGCTCACCGGGCGCCTGGCAACGGGCCCCACCGATCGCGGCCGCCATCATGAGGTAGTGCCCGAAGTGGCCCTCGGGCGCGGCCTTGCGATACTCGGGCATCCAGTCGATGACGCCGGCGTGGTCCCCCTCTAGGAACATCTTGATGACGCGCTGGTCCGCCTCGTAGGACTCGACGCCCAGGATGTTCGCGGGCGCCGTGGAGGCTTCGTGCTGCCGAAGCTCGCGGAACGGGAAGAACCGGTGCGTCATGCCGCCGGACGCCAGCAGGACCACGCGCCGGTCGCTCTGGGTCACCGCCCGCCCGATCAGCTCGCCGAGCAGCAAGAAGTCCTCGGTGGTGCAGCACTGGTTGAGCGCGACGCTCAGCCACCGCGTGGCGGGATCGCCCAGGTACGTCCAGACGTTCACGGTGCCGTAGAAGATCGGCAGGTACGGGTCCTCGCACGCCAAGATCCAGGTGTCGTCGCGGCCCTCGGCCTGGGCGGCGATAGCTCTGGCGAGCTCGGGGTCTCCAGGTATGTCGTACGGGATCCCGGCCATGCCTCGCGGTAGCTCATGGCTCGTGAAGTGGCCCTTCCGTCGGTCCTGTGCCGTCACGATGTGCTCGAACGTCGACTCCCAATGGGTGTCGAACACGATCACGGTGTCCGGCTCCAGCCGGTCGATGCACTCGGTGCGCAGGCGGCGGAGCCCCGGCACGAGCGTGATCTCCTTGCCGTCGTTGATCTCCAGACGGGTCTCCTCCGGCAGCATGATGGTGGGCACGTGCGCGACCAGCGCCGCCCCGACGATCTCCCCCATGGCTCAGCTCCTTTCCCACGGTGCGGTGCAGACGTTCTTGACGTCCGCGTAGAAGTCGAAGCTCCAAGTGCCGCCTTCGCGGCCGATCCCGGAGTTGCGCGAGCCGCCGAACGGGGCCGCCAGATCGCGCACGAAGAAACAGTTCACCCACACCGTGCCCGCCACCAGACGCGAGGCGACCCGCTCGGCGCGCGCCTCGTCCCCCGTGTACAGGATCGCGGCCAGGCCGAAGTCCGTCCCGTTGGCGAGCGCGACGGCCTCGTCCTCACCGGTGAACGGCTGTGCGGTCAGCACCGGCCCGAAGACCTCTTCGCGCAGGATCTCCGAGCCCACGGGCGCGTCCACGAAGAGTGTGGGCCGGTAGTACAGGCCGCCGAGATCCTCGTTGGGGCCGCCGTCGAAGACCGCACGGGCACCGTCCGCCTTGGCACGCCGCACGAACCCGTCGACCCGATCGAAGTGCGCGCGCGTGATCTGCGGTCCGAGATCGGTCGCCCCCTCGCGCGGGTCGCCCTGCGTGAGAGCTCCGGTGGCCGCGGTGAAACGCGCCAGGAATTCGTCGTAGATCGACGCCTCGATCAACAGGCGCGTGCCGGCGAGACAGACCTGACCCGCGTTGTCGAACTGGTTCACTGCCTGGCGCACCACCGCCTCCAGATCGGCGTCGGCGAACGCCACGAACGGCGACTTGCCGCCGAGCTCGAGTGAGACCGGCGTGAGGTTCGCCCCCGCAGCGGCGGCGACGAGTCGTCCCGTGGGCACCGATCCCGTGAACGCCACCCGGTCCACGCCCGGGTGGGCCACGAGCGCGGCGCCGGCCTCCTCGCCGATGCCCTGGAGCACGTTGAACGCACCGGCCGGCAGGCCCGCCTCCTGCGCGATGTCAGCGAGCAGCGAGGCGCTCAGCGGCGCCCACTCCGGCGGTTTCAGGATGACCGCGTTGCCGGCTGCGAGCGCCGGGGCCACCCGCCAGGTCGCCAGCATGAGTGGAGCGTTCCACGGCGTGATGACCGCGGTCACGCCCGCGGGGTCCCAGGCGAACCGCTCTGCGAACCCGTCGTGATCCTTGTTCTCATCGCCCAGCGTGAGCAGATGATCGGCGAAGAACCTGAAGTTGCGCGCCACCCGCGGCATCACGGACCTGCGCATGGAGCGCAGGAGCGAGCCGTTGTCCCGTGTTTCGACCCCAGCGAGCTCGGTAACCCGTGCCTCGACGCCGTCGGCCACCCGATGCAGGACCTCGGCGCGCTCTTTGGGCGGCGTCGCCCCCCATGTTTCGGCGCCCGTTCGGGCGGCCGCGACCGCCGCTTCTGCCTCCGGCTTTCCACCCCTGGCGATCCGGGCGATGACCTGCTCGTCGATCGGTGAGATGTCCTCGAAGGCTCGCGTCGAGGGCACCCGGGCGCCGCCGATCCAGTGCTCGGTGGAAACCTCCACCCCTTCCACGACGGCGTGCTCGTCCGTGGCGACCCCCCTTGGTCCATCGCGCGCACCGTCGCTGACGGACGTAGTCGTTCGTGTCCGAACGGTATGGGCGAGGTCAACGCCTGTCAAGCCGGACGCTTGCCCGTTGGGTCCAACGGCCGCTGTTAGGAATCCCCAACGTCCCGATGGGCGCGCGACGAGCGTGCAGACGCCAACTCCGGCCACGTTCAAGATTTGGCGACGTCGCGTCCGCCCCGCGGTACGTCGCGCGTCGGCGGCGTCGACCGACGGCGCGTCCTGCTCGTGGCGACGGAGCGTGTCGCGGACCTGGTGTTCGAGGTCATTCATCCTGCTTCGCCTCCATCCGGGTGCGGAGGTTCCCCATCGCCCTCGCGACGAGCTGGTTCAGCGCTCCGACGGAGCAGCGGAGGACCTCGGCGGCCTGCCGCTCGCTCAGGTCCTCGTAGTACCGCAGGACGATCGCCGCGCGTTGCCATGGGGGGAGGCTCAGAATCGCGCGCCACATCTCGTCGCGCACCTCGTGGTTGTTGAATTGCGTGCCGGTCCGGCACGCAATCTTGTCGCCCTAGATTGGGCCGCGGTGGCGCACAGATGGATTCTGAGGGCTCGGGTCAAACAGGAAGTACGCTCCGGCATAGCGCGGTCTTCACTCTCCTTCATGCCCCTGGTGAGATGTGCATAAAGAACCGTCCGGGGTTCG
>JBDUBL010000015.1:0-33710 GCA_040004125.1 Actinomycetota bacterium | reverse complement strand
TCCGTGCCCCCGGCAGGATTCGAACCTGCGCCCCCGGCTCCGGAGGCCGGTGCTCTATCCCCTGAGCTACGGGGGCAAGGCGCCGAGTCTAACAACCCGCCTCACACGCTCCGTCGGCGGGACGGCGGCCCGTATGCTCAGGCCATGCCGCGCGTGCTCCTCGTCGACGACGACCCCGCGATCCTGCGACTGCTCGAGGTCAACTTCCGGATGGAGGGGTTCGACGTGGATGCGGCCAGCCACGGCCAAGAGGCGATCGCCGCCGCGACGGCCGCCCGGCCCGACGTGGCGATCCTGGATCTGATGCTCCCGGGTATGGACGGGCGCGAGATCCTCGCGCGTCTGCGATCGATGCCCGCGACCGCCGATGTGCCGGTGGTATTCCTGACCGCCCGGGGCCGCGACGACGCCGCGATCGACGGCACCAGCGAGATCTACGTGCAGAAGCCCTTCGACACGGTCGGCCTGGTTGCGACCGTGCGGACCCTGGTGCAGGGCGCGTGATCGAGGCCGAGCTCCAGTCGTGGTTGGCCGAGGGCCTGCGCATGGCCGCGCCCGGCCTCGGGCTGGACGGCGAGCTCCCGTTGCCCGAGCTGCAGGCTCCTCGCCAGAAGGAGCACGGTGACTTCGCGACCAACGTGGCGCTTGCCTTGGCCAAGCGCGTCGGCCGTCCGCCGCGCGATGTCGCGCAGGCGTTGCTGGATTCCCTCGCGCCCGTTGCGTTCGTGGAGCGGGCCGAGCTCGCAGGCCCGGGCTTCATCAACATCTGGACCACCGCCGAATGGCTCCACGATGTGGTGCGCCGGGTTGTGGCCGACGGCGAACGGTACGGACGGTCTGCCCCCACCGGCGAGCGCGTGCAAGTCGAGTTCGTGAGCGCGAACCCGACCGGCCCGCTGCATGTCGGGCACGCACGCAACGCCGTCCTGGGGGATGCGATCGCGCGGCTGCTCGACGTCGCCGGGCATACGGTCGAGCGCGAGTACTACTTCAACGACGCCGGTGGTCAGATGGATCGCTTCGGCGCGTCGGTCCAAGCGCGATACTTGCAGCTGCTCGGTCGCGATGCACAGGTGCCTGAGGACGGCTATCACGGCGACTACATCACGACCTACGCCGAGGACATCGTGCGCGGGCACGGCGAGGCGCTGGCCGACCTCCCCGTCGACGAGCGCCTCCTCCGGCTGCGAGCCGAGGGGGCTCGTCGTTCGATGGAGGGGATCCGCGCAACGCTCGCACGCTTCAACGTAGTGTTTGATTCTTTCGTGTCCGAGGCGTCCCTCGAGGACGCGGGCGAGATCGGCGAGGCGATCGAGCGCTTGCGCGCCGCCGATCTGATCTATGAGGCCGAGGGCGCGGTCTGGTTCCGCTCGACCGCCTACGGCGACGACAAGGACCGCATCGTCGTGCGCTCCAACGGCCGGCACACGTACTTCGGGGCCGACCTCGCCTACGTCGTCGACAAGTTCCGTCGTGGGTTCGACCATCTGATCTATGTGTGGGGCGCCGACCACCACGGCGACGTCGCGCGCGTGAAAGGCGCGGCCGACGGGCTTGGGTTCGATCCCGACCGCGTCGAGCTCTTGCTCTACCAATGGGTCTCGTTCCTTCGGCACGGCGAGCCCGTGCCGATGAGCAAGCGCGCGGGCACGTTCGTGTCGCTGGATCAGCTGATCGACGAGGTCGGTACCGATGCGGCCCGTTTCCACCTGCTGCTGTTCTCCAACGATCACACGATGCGTTTCGACATCGAGGAGGTCGCGCGTCAGTCGATGGAGAATCCGGTCTACTATGTGCAGTACGGTCACGCGCGGATCGCCGCGATCATCCGCAAGGCCGAGGCCTCAGGGATCACGATCCGGCCGATCGAAGAGGTCGACCTGGGGCTGTTGACGCACGAGGCCGAGACCGATCTGCTGCGTGCTCTGGCCGACATGCCCGAGGCGTTGGCGCGCGCGGCCGAGCTCCGCGCGCCGCACCGGATCGCCCACGCGGCGCAGGACGTCGCTGGGCGTTTCCACCGCTTCTATACAGAGTGCCGCGTGGTCGGTGACGACGCCGAGCTGACCCAGGCCCGTCTGTGGTTGTGCCGGGCCGCGCAACGCGTGCTCGCGAACCTGCTGGACGTGCTCGGGGTCTCTGCGCCGACGCGCATGGACCGCGACGATGCCTGAGCCCTCGCCCTGGCCAGCCTCGGCGCGATGGGGTCCGGGTGGATTGACGATCGACGGTATGCCGGCGGGAGAGCTCGCCGCGCGGTTCGGCACGCCGTTGCTGGTCTTCGACGAGGCAGATCTACGGGAGCGGATGCGATCCATGCGCGGGCACGTGGCGCACGTCGCCTATGCGGTCAAGGCGATGACCTGTGCCGCGGTGATCCGCATCGCGTTGGAAGAGGGTCTGGACCTGCTGTGCGCCTCGGGTGGCGAGGTGCTCGCGTGTCTGCGGGCGGGTGCGCTGCCGGCCCGGGTGCTGCTGCATGGCAACGCAAAGAGCGACGGGGAGCTGGCGCTGGCCGTCGCCGAGCGGATCGGCTGGGTCATCGTCGATGACGCCGACGAGCTGGAACGGCTCGACGGGCTGGCGCGCGCGGCCGGCGTCGTGCAGCCGATCCTGTTGCGCGTGATCCCCGAGGTCGCGGTGGACACCCATGAGGCGATCGCCACCGGCCACGCCTCCTCGAAGTTCGGCACGCCCCTTTCGGAGGCGCCCGCTGTGGCTCGGCGGGCGACCGAGCTCCCGGGCGTCCGGCTCGAGGGTCTGCAGGCGCATGCCGGATCCCAGGTGCTCGATGCCGGCGCATACGCGTCGGTGGCTCGCGCGCTCAGTTCGGTCGCGGCGCTCGCCGGGATCGAGCCGCGGATCTGGGACGTCGGCGGCGGGTTCGGTGTCACCTACGGGATCGAGCGACCGCTCGATGTCGGCGCCGTGGCGGCGGTCGTGCGCGCCGAGCTCGGGAACACGGCGCTGCAGATCGAGCCGGGGCGGGCGATCGTCGCCAACCCGGGCCTCACCCTGTACAGGGTGCTCGCTCGCAAACGAGCGGGGCTTCGCACGCTGATTGCCGTGGACGGGGGCATGTCGGACAACCTGCGCCCCGCGCTCTACGACGCGCAGCACGAGGTCCGGAGCGCCGGCGCGCCGGATCCTGTCACGGAGACGGTGACCGTCGTCGGTCGCCATTGCGAGTCCGGCGACGTCCTCGCGCCGGCCGCGAGCCTGCCGGTGCGTTTGCGACGCGGCGATCTCGTCGCGATGGCGGCCACCGGGGCCTACGCCTATCCGCTCGCGTCGATCTACAACCGATTTGGGCGGCCCGCGGTCATCGGTGTCCGCGATGCAGCGGCCACGCTGTGGATCCGCCGGGAAGACAACGACGACATGGATCGTCTGGACGTCATACTTGGGACCCCGTGGGAGGCAGCCGGTGCCCGGGGGGCACGCGGAGAGGGTGGCACGTGAGCGAACGGGTGATACGGATCGGCATGCTCGGCTGCGGCACCGTCGGGTCGGCCGTGGCGCGCACCCTGCATGAGCACGGCGACGCGATCGCGAGACGCGCCGGCGTCCGCCTGCAGGTCACCCGGGTGGCCGTGCGGGACCTCGGCCGTGCGCGCGACACGCCGCTTGCGGCCGACGTCTTCACGACCGACGGCGTCGCGATCGTCGACGATCCGGAGGTCGACATCGTGCTCGAGCTGCTCGGCGGGCTCGAGCCGGCCCGCGTGTTGGTGTTTCGGGCGCTCGCTGCCGGCAAGCCGGTGGTCACCGGGAACAAAGAGCTCCTGGCCAGCGCCGGGGCCGAACTGGAGGCCGCCGCCCATGCGGGTGCCGCCGACCTCGCGTTCGAGGCCGCCGTGGCCGGTGGGATCCCGCTGATCCGCCCGCTGCGCGAATCCCTCGCCGGCGATCGCGTGACCCGGATGCTTGGCATCGTCAACGGCACGACGAACTACATCCTGACCCAGATGTCCGAACGTGGGTGGGGCTTCGATCAGGCGCTGCACGAGGCGCAACGGCTGGGCTACGCCGAAGCCGACCCCACCGCCGACGTCGACGGATTCGACGCAGCCGCCAAATGCGCGATCCTCGCCTCGATCGCGTTCGACGCGCGCGTGACGACCGACGACGTCTACCGCGAGGGGATCGCCGGTATCACGGCACAGGACATCGCCGATGCGGCGCGCCTCGGCTATGTCGTGAAGCTGCTCGCGATCGCCGAGCTGGACCACGACGACATCACCGTGCGCGTCCATCCGGCGATGGTGCCGGCCGAGCATCCACTGGCCAACGTGCGGGATGCGTTCAATGCGGTGTTCATCGAGGCGGAGAAGGCCGGGCAGCTGATGTTCTACGGCCGGGGGGCCGGCGGCGATCCCACGGCGACCTCTGTTGTCGGCGACCTGGTGCGCGTCGCCCGCCATCTGGCGTTCGGCGGACGGATGCAGGGTGCCGACAGCGTCGGCCTTGATCGTCGGATCCGCCCGATGGGAGACACGCACGGCCAGTACTACCTGAACCTGCACGTGCAGGACCGCCCGGGTGTGCTCGCAGAGATCGCCGAAGCCTTCGGTAGGCACGGCGTGTCGATCGAGCGCGTGTGGCAGGAGGGCTTCGGCGAGGAAGCCGCGCTCGTGTTCATCACCCACCGGGCGCAGGAGGCGCCATTCCAGGAGACCGTGACGGAGCTCCGTGGCCGGGACTCCGTCCGCGCGGTCGTGAGCCTCCTTCGCGTCGAGGGCGAGGAGTGAGCGACGGCGTGCACGGCGCGCACCAGTGGCGAGGGCTGATCGAGGAGTACCGCGCCCGATTGCCGGTGAGCGAGGCCACCCCCGTGATCACTCTGCGCGAGGGTGGCACCCCACTCGTGCAGAGCGAGGCGCTGTCGGCACACATTGGCGCCGAGGTCTGGTTGAAGTACGAGGGCGCCAACCCCACCGGCTCGTTCAAAGACCGAGGCATGACGTTGGCGATCTCGAAGGCCGTCGAGGAGGGTGCCCAGGCGGTGGTGTGCGCCTCCACCGGCAACACCTCCGCATCGGCGGCAGCGTATGCGGCCAAGGCCGGCCTCACCTGCGCGGTATTGGTTCCTAAGGGCAAGGTCGCGATGGGAAAGTTGGCGGCGACGCTCGTGCACGGCGCGCGCATGCTCGAGGTCGAGGGCAACTTCGACGCCTCGTTCGAGCTCGCGAGCGACCTTGCGGCGAGGTACCCGGTGACGTTGGTCAACAGCGTCAACCCGTTCCGCCTGCAGGGGCAGAAGACGGCCGCGTTCGAGATCTGCGACATGCTCGGTCGCGCGCCGGACATCCATTGCGTGCCGGTGGGCAACGCCGGCAACATCTCGAGTCATTGGCTGGGCTACTCGGAATACCTCGCCGACGGCATGATCGCCGAGCCGCCCCAGCTGTTCGGCTTCCAGGCGGCCGGCGCCGCGCCGCTGGTGACGGGCGAGCCTGTGTCTGATCCGCAGACGATCGCCACGGCGATCCGGATCGGGAACCCCGCCTCCTGGGACCTCGCGATCGAGGCCGCGCGCGGTTCCGAGGGCGGTATCTGGTCGGTCACCGACCGTCAGATCCTCGCCGCCTACCGGATGGTCGCGCGCGAGGGGTTGTTCGCCGAGCCGGCGAGCGCAGCGAGCGTCGCCGGGCTGCTGCAAGCCCATGAGGAAGGTCGCGTCCCACCCGGCGCCACGGTGGTGTGCATCCTCACTGGACACGGCCTGAAGGACCCCGAGTGGGCGATCTCGGGAGCCGCCCACCCCGTGACCGTGCCGGCCGATGCGGCCGTCGTCGCCGAAGAGCTCGGCCTCTCGCGGTAGGCTCCGCGCGTCATGCGCGTGACCGTCCGTGTTCCCGCAACATCCGCCAACCTCGGCCCGGGGTTCGACGTCTTCGGTCTTGCGCTGGAGCTCTGTAACGAGGTGACCGTCGACACGTCGGCGCCCGCCGGCGTGTCGTGGGAAGGAGAGGGTGCGCGGGAGCTTCCGACCGACGGGAGCGACGTTGTCAGCGTCACGATCGCCGGGGTCGCCGCACGCATGGGACTCGAGCCACCTCCCGTATCGTTGCACGGGGTGAACCGGATCCCCTTGGCGCGTGGTCTGGGGTCGTCTTCTGCCGCGGCGGTTGCCGGCGTCGTGGCGGCCTCGGTCCTGCTCGATCTGGGCATCCATAGGGAGCCTGCGGGCGTGTTCGCGCTGGCGGCCGAGATCGAAGGCCACCCCGACAACGCGGCGCCCGCGACATTCGGCGGGTTCACGATCGCCCTGCCGAGCGGCGAGGTGCACCGGCTCGACCCGCACCCCGACCTTCGCCCCGTTGCGATCGTTCCCGACGTGGAGCTCCCAACGACGGCGGCCCGCGCCGCGCTGCCCGAGACCGTGTCGATGGCCGACGCGGTCGCCAACGCCGCGCATGCGGCCCTGATGGTCCAGGCGCTCACCGTCGATCCAAGCCTGCTCCGCACGGCGCTGCGCGACCGGCTGCATCAAGATGTTCGCCTCGCGCTCGTGCCCGACGTGCGCGACGTGTTCGACGAGCTCCGGCGTCGCTTCGTACCGGTGTGCGTGTCGGGCGCCGGTCCCACCGTGCTTGCGTTCGCGCTTGAGGACACGCCCGATCTGACGCACGAACTGCTCGGCGTGGGTGACGGGTGGCGCATCTGGCCGCTGGCGGTGCGCGGCCGGGGGTTCTCGATCGATGCGTGAGCTCGAGGGCACCGCGGCCTTGATCACGGGTGGCACGACTGGCCTCGGGCTCGAGATCGCGCGCTGCTTCCTGGCAGAGGGCGCCTCCGTCGTGATCACCGGACGGGACCGGACTCTCGGGGCCAACGCCGAGGCCGCCCTCGGTCCCCTGGGTGCGGCGAAGTTCCTGTGCGCGGACGCGGGCGATCCGGAGCAGGCGCTGGCCGGCGTCGAGCAGGCGGTCGCGCTGCTGGGCGGGCTCGACATCCTGGTCAACAACGCCGGTCTCGGCGTAACGGCCGGCGTGCTCGACACGCCGCTGGCCAGCTACGACCTCGTCATGGACGTGAACGTTCGCGGGCCGTTCGTGTACGCACAGGCCGCGTTCCCGCACCTCGAGGCCCGCGGGGGGAGCATGCTGCACGTCGCCTCGGACGCCGGGGTGATGGGCGAGGAGGACATCGGCATCTACTCGGTGAGCAAGGCCGCCTTGATCATGCTGTCGAACATGCTCGCGATCGAGGGCGGGCGGCGCGGGGTGCGGTCCAACGCCCTGTGCCCCGGTGACACCGCGCCGGGCATGCGACACATGGGCCCGCCCGGCCAGGACCGCCCCGAGGACGATCCCGGCGCCTGGATCGTGCCACCGCTCGGCAGGGTCGGCCAGGCGATCGACGTCGCCGATGCCGCCGTGTTCCTGTGTTCGGCCCGGGCGAGCTTCATCAACGGTGTGGCGCTGCTGGTCGACGGCGGGATGCGCGCCGGGATGCGCACCGATCGCCTTGCCGAACCGTAGACTCGGTCCCAGATGGTCACGATCGCGCATATCTCCGATCCGCACCTCGGTTCCCCCTACTTCGTGCCGAACCTGATGAACCGGGTGATCGTGGAGCTCAACGAGATGGCGCCCGACGCGGTCGTGGTCTCGGGCGATCTCACGACCGAGGGCTACCGGCCCGAATACAAGGCCTGGCTGGCCTACGCCGAGCGGATCGAGGCGCCGCTGCTCACGGTTCCGGGCAACCACGACTCGCGCAACGTCGGCTACGTGCATTTCGAGGATCTGATCGGGCCGCGTATGTGGAGCGAGGAGGTCGGCGGGGTGCGCATCGTCGGCGTCGACTCCAGCGAGCCCGACCTGAACGAGGGCAGGATCGGGCGCGTCCACTACCCGTGGATCTCGAAGGAGTTCCAGCAGCCCGCCGACCTGAAGATCCTCGTGCTGCACCACCATCTGCTGCCGATCCCGGGCACCGGCCGAGAGCGCAGCACCGTGATGGATGCCGGCGATCTGCTCGAAGTGCTGATCCACGCCGGCGTCGACGTCGTCTTGTCCGGGCACAAGCATGTGCCCTACGTGTGGCGGCTCGAAGATCTCTACGTGGCCAACGCCGGCACGGTCTCGTCGATGCGCGTGCGCGGCCACGGGAAGCCGTGCTACAACGTGCTCGAGTTCGACGGCGGGAACGTTCGGATCCTGCGGCGGTTCCCGTTCGATTCTGAGTCCCACCAGATGGCGTCGTTCGCGGTGACGGGGACCAGGCGGCACCCCCGCGAGGTGCCGATGGACCGCGCCGCCACCGACGCCTGATCCCGACCATCGAGGAGGCCGGCTCGATGCGAACCCTTGCGCTTGTCGATGGCGAGCACTACCCGCCCGTCACACGGTGGGCGCTCGACATCGCCCGTTCGCAGGGTCATGAGGTGGTGGCTGCCCTGCTGATGGGGGGCGCTGAAAAGCTGGCGGCGGGAGAGATCCCGGAGTTGGGTGTCCCCGTACGGGTCAGCGGTGGCGACCGGTCTGGAGCGCTCGCCGCTGCGATCGAGGACCTGCGCCCCGACGTGGTTCTGGACCTGTCAGACGAGCCCGTGCTCGGCTACCGCGAGCGGATGGAGGCCGCAGCGATCGCGCTGGTCCGCGGCGTTCCCTATCTCGGTGCTGACTTCCGCTTCGATCCACCGCCCGCCGCGCCCGCGCCGGCCGGTGTCCCGGCGTTGTCGGTGTTCGGCACGGGAAAGCGAACTGGGAAAACGGCCATCGCGGGCGAGGTCGCGCGGGTGGCCGCTCACCGCGGTCTCGCCCCGATTGTCGTCGCGATGGGTCGCGGTGGCCCGGCCGAGCCGCAGGTGGCCGAGGCCGGCAGCGTGACGCTTGACACGTTGCTGGCGTTGGTCCGGGATGGGCAGCACGCAGCATCGGACTACCTCGAGGATGCGCTGACGACCGGGGTGACGACGATCGGCGCGCGGCGAGCCGGCGGCGGGCTCGCGGGCGCGCCCTTCGCGAGCAACGTCGGCGCCGCGGTCGCGCTGGCGGCGGAGCGTGACCCTGGGCTCCTGATCCTCGAGGGCAGCGGCGCGTCGTTGCCTCCGGTCGACTGGGATGCAGGCATCCTCGTGGTGCCGGTCACCTGTCCGCCCGAGTACCTCCGCGGATACCTCGGCCCCTATCGCCTCTTGCGAGCAGACCTCGCGGTGGTTACCATGGCGGGCAGTCCGGGTCTCGGTTCCGAGAACGGAGCCCATCTCCTCACGCACCTCCGGGGTTGCCTCGGTGATTCCCGGGTGATCGTGACCGATCTCCAACCGACGCCGCTGGCCGATGTTGCCGGCCGACGAGCCTTTTTCGCCACGACCGCGCCGAGCGGGGTCGCCGAACGCCAGGTGGCGCATCTCGAAGCCACTCACGGTGTCGAGGTGATCGGCTGGTCGGCTCGGCTGGCCGATCGCGCCGGGCTCGCGACCGATCTGCACGATGCCGATGACTACGAGGTGCTCTTGACCGAACTGAAGGCCGCCGCCGTCGATGTCGCCTGCGCCCACGCCGTATCGCACGAGATCGAGGTCGTCTTCGTCGACAACCGGGCCGTCGTGGTCGAGGGCCCGGACGACCTCACCGGTGTGCTGGCGCGAACGCAGGATCTCGCGATCGCCCGGGGCGGTACCCGGACGGCCCACGGGGGAACCGCGTGACTGATCGCAGCCGCAGCAGCCAGATCCTGATCTCGGATCGGGAGACCGGGTTGCCCTTCTCCAAGGGCCTGCTCGCCTCGCAGATCATGGTGACGGGGCTTTCCCCATATCGGGCCTATCAGATCGCCGAGGAGGTCGAGCTTCGACTTCTGGAGGGGCGCAAGGCGGCGGTCAGCACCGACGAGCTTGCCGGGATGACCCTGTTGGTGATCCGCGAGCTCGCCGGCGAGCGGTACGCATCCAACTTCGTCCGCTGGCAGCGCGTGGAGCACCTGGACGTGCCGGTCGTGATCTTGATCGGTGGCGCGACCGGAGTGGGGAAATCCACGATCGCGACCCAGCTGGCCGCTCGCCTCGGCATCGTTCGGGTGGTCGCCACCGATGCGATCCGCGAGGTCATGCGCGCGATGCTCTCGCCCGAGCTTATGCCGACCCTGCACGTCTCGTCGTTCCAGGCCGATCGAGCGATGCGCGAGCCGCCGATCAAGACCGCCGACGCGCTGGTCGTCGGGTTCCGCGAGCAAACGGCGGCCGTATCGGTCGGGATCAACGCGTTGATCGAGCGTGCGGCCACGGAAGGCACCAGCATCGTGATCGAGGGAGCGCACGTCGTTCCGGGCTTCTTCGACGTCGAGGTGCACGGCGAGCGGATCCTCGCGGTACCATTCATCATCGGGGTCGACGACGAGGACCGGCACCGATCGCACTTCGCCGCCCGCGAGGACGCCGTCGCCTCCCGCCCCGCCATCCGATACGCAGAGGGGTTCGACGGCATCCGCAGGCTCCAGGGCTACGTCAAGAGCCAGGCCCTGGCCCACGGGGTTCCGGTGATCCCCAACCACAGTTTCGATCAGACGATCGCGACGGTGATCGATCTGGTGATGGGCAAGGCGACGTCGCAAGCTGCCGAACAGGTGCACGCGGCCTCGTCACCGACGGATACGGAAGGACGGAGCGCATGAAGCTGTTCCTCGATACCGCCAGCGTCGAGGAGATACGCACGGCAAACCGCTGGGGTGTGCTCGGCGGGGTCACGACGAACCCCTCGTTGTTGGCCCGCGAGCACGCCTCGCCGGAGGCCGTGTGGAAGGAGATCCTGACCGAGGTGGCGGGGGATGTCTCCCTCGAGGTCACCGCCCTCGATGCAGACGGGATGGTCGAACAGGGTATGAGATTGGCCGAGATGGGGCCAAACGCCGTCGTGAAGGTGCCGATGACCCCCGCAGGTCTGGAGGCGGCATCCCGTTTTCGGCAGGAGGGGATCCGAACGAACGTCACACTCGTGTTCTCTGCTGCGCAATCGATCTTGGCTGCCGAGGTAGGCGCCTACTGTGTGTCGCCGTTCCTCGGGCGCCTCGACGATGCCGGCGCCGATGGGATGACAGTGTTACGGACCATCTGTGACCTCTATGCTGTACAGGGCTACGACACCAAGGTGCTCGCGGCCTCGCTCCGACACCCGATGCATGTCGTCGAGTCCGCCCTCGCCGGTGCAGACATCGCGACCATGCCGTTCGACGTCTTCACGAAGCTCGTGAAGCACCCGATGACCGATCTCGGATTGGAACGGTTCCTCGCCGATTGGCAAGGGCTCCAAACCGAGCTAGATGGAGAGGCATCCGCCTGATGGACACCACGATGGATCGCGACACCCTCGGCGCGAAGCTCCTGCCCGAGCTGCAGCAGATCGCCCAGACGCTGGGCGTGGAGGGTGCGCAGAAGCTTCGCAAGGCCGGCCTGATCGACGCGATCGTCGCGGCGTCCACCAATGGTGGCGACGCACCGACGCCAACGCGCGCCAAGCGCAACGGCGCCGCCAAGCCTGTCGACACCCCGACCGAGGCCTCCGAGGAGCGAGACGAGGACGAGGACGAGGCTGACGAGGGGAACCGGGCGCCATCGCCAAGCGAGCGGACCGAGACCCGCGGCAACGACCGCGGCAACAACGATCGCGGTAACGACCGCGGGAACAGCGACCGGGGCACGGGCGACCGCAACCGTGGTCAGAACCAGGATCGCGACCGCAACCCCGAGCGGAACCAGGATCGCGATCGCAACCAGGACCGCGACAGCGAGTCCGATCGGAGCCGGCGCCGACCCTCTCGTGAAGACCGTCGCCGCCAGCGCGAGGAACGTCGTGTGAAGGAAGAGGCCGATCGAGCCGAGGAGGTCAAGACCGCCCCGAGCCGCACCGGCATCCTGGACATCCTCCCCGAGGGCTATGGGTTCCTGCGCACCAGTGGGTACCTGCCCGGGCCCGAGGACGTCTACGTGTCCCTGTCACACGTGCGGAAGCACTCGCTTCGCAAGGGCGACACGGTGACGGGCAAGATCCGCGAGCCCAAGAACAACGAGAAATACCCGGCGCTGTTGTTGGTCGAGTCGGTCAACGACATGGATCCCGAGCTCGCGTCCAAGCGAGCCCAATTCGACAAGCTCACGCCCCTGTTCCCGAACGAGCGGTTCCGCCTGGAGAACGGTCCGCTCGCGATCGCCGAGCGTATCGTCGACATGGTGGCGCCGATCGGCAAGGGTCAGCGGGGGATGATCGTGGCGCCGCCCAAGTCCGGCAAGACCACGATCCTGAAACAGATCGCGAACGGCATCCTGCAATCCAGTCCCGAGACGCACGTGATCGTCCTACTGGTCGACGAGCGTCCCGAGGAGGTCACGGACTGGCAGCGCACGGTCCTGGCCGCAGAGGTCGTCTATTCGACCTTCGACAAGCCAACCGACCAGCACATCCAGGTGACCGAGCTCGTTCTCGAGCGGGCCAAACGCCTGGCGGAAGCCGGCCAGGACGTCGCGATCATCCTGGACTCGCTGACGCGTCTGACGCGCGCCTACAACCTCGCGATGCCCGCCAGCGGCAAGATCCTGACCGGTGGCATCGACTCGGCCGCGTTGTATCCACCGCGGCGGTTCTTCGGAGCCGCGCGCAACATCGAGGAAGGCGGCTCCGTCACGATCATCGCCTCGGCGCTGGTCGAGACCGGCTCCCGGATGGACGACGGTATCTTCGAGGAGTTCAAGGCCACGGGGAACATGGAGCTTCGGCTGGACCGCCAGCTGGCGGAGAAGCGCCTGTTCCCGGCGATCAACGTCGACGCCTCGGGCACCCGTAAGGAGGAGCTCCTCATGCCGCCGGAGGAACTGGCGCTCGTGATCCGGCTTCGACGGGTGCTGCACGCGCTCGATTCGGGCGCGGCGCTCGAGCTGCTGGTCGACAAGCTGCGTGCCACGAAGTCCAACGAGCAGTTCCTCAAGGACATCGCGAAGGCGCCTGCCGGCAACTAGGGGAATAGGGCGGCGTTGGAAGGTATAGCCTGTCCCCGCCACGGAGGAGAACGACGATGAAGCAAGGCATCCACCCCGACTATCAGATCGCCAACGTGCACTGTTCCTGCGGCAACACCTTCACAACCCGCTCCACCGTGAGTGAGATCCGCGCCGAGCTGTGCTCGAACTGCCACCCCTTCTACACGGGTAAGCAGAAGCTCGTCGATACGGGCGGCCGCGTCGAGCGCTTCCAGCGCCGCTACGCCAAGACGCAGGCGGCCCAGGAAGCGGCCAAGGGCTAGGCTCGGTGGGCGAAGCTTCTGCGTCGCCCCCGCAGGCGACGCACCTCTACGGCGGCCAGGCCGTCGTGGAGGGCGTCATGATGCGCGGGCAGGATCATTGGGCGGTCGCCGTCCGTGAACCCAATGGATCGGTCTATGTCGAGTCCCATGACATCGATTCGATCGCCACGCGACAGCCGATCTGGCGCAAGCCGTTCTTTCGCGGGATGGTCGTGCTCGGCCAGTCGCTGCGCATCGGCGTCCGGGCCTTGTTGGTCGCATCGAACCACGCGACCGAGGAAGAGGAGCAGCTGTCGTCCCGGCAGGTCGGCATCTCGCTGACGATCGCCCTGGTCGCGTTTGTCGCGATCTTCGTGCTCGGCCCAACCACCCTGTTCGTCTGGCTCGAGAACACGCTGGAGATCCACGGCGTCGTTGTGAATATCGCCGAGGGCGTGTTCCGCGTTGCACTGTTCGTCGGCTACCTCTGGTTGATCGGACGTACGAAAGACATCCATCGCGTTTTCGAGTACCACGGGGCCGAGCACAAGACGATCGCGGCCTACGAACACGGCGTCGACCTCGAGCCCTCACGCATCGACGGCTATCCCAAAGAACATGTGCGCTGTGGTACGAACTTCCTGATCATCGTCATGATCGTGACGGTCTTCGTGTTCTCGCTGTTCGGGACGCCCGGGCTGCTGTGGCGGCTGCTGTCGCGCGTGATCGCGATCCCGATCATCGCTGGGATCGCCTACGAGGCGCTGCGTCTGGGAGCGAAGTACCCGGGTTCGCTGTTCATGCGGGCGCTGATGCGCCCCGGGATCTGGCTGCAGAAGATCACCACGCAGGAGCCCGATCGGGGGCAGATCGAGGTGGCGGTCGCCTCGTTCCAGGAGGTGCTCCGGCGCGAGACCGAGGCAAGCACCGGTGCGCCCGGCGGCTGAGCAGGGTCGTTGAAACGTATGGTCGTCGGGTCGAAGATGGAAGTTCACGAGCCCCCGGAGGTACCCAACGATGTCTGATCTCGACCTTCCCCTCCTGCCGAGCGCAGAGCAGATCCGGCGACGGCAGTTCGCGACCGTGCGTCGCGGCTACGACCCGGATCAGGTAACGGACTACCTCAACCAGGTCGCGATCCAGGTCGAGACCCTCGAGACCGAGCTGCGGGACGAACGCCTCGGCGCGTCGAGTCGTGCGGCCGAGACCGCGGTCAAGGAAGCGCCGAAGGTGATCGCCGCGCCGCCGCCGACGCCAGCTGTGGCCGCCGCGGCGACCGCCAGCGCCGAGGCCGCCTACGAACAGCTCAGTAAGCGCTTCGCCGCCGTACTGCAGGCCGCCGACGCGGAGGCGCAAAAACTGATCGACAACGCGAGGGGCGAGGCGACGAAGCTCCTCGAGGAAGCGCGCGTGGAGGCCGACAAGATCCGGGTGGATGCACAGGCAAACGCCGAGGAGGCGCGGACCAAGAGCGCTGCCGAGCTGGAGCGCGTGCGCGCAGAGTCCGACCGCGTTCTCGGCGGCCTCGAACAACGTCGCGAGTCGTTGCTGTCTCAGATGCACGACATGCAGTCGCGTCTGCTGACCGTCGCCAAGGAGCTCGAGGTTCCCGACGCGGGTCCCGCGCCGCCCGGCGCACACGTCGCGACGGCCGCGCGTGCCACGCCACCCACGCCGACGCCGATCGCGATGTCGCCGGCCGCCAAGCCGCCGCAGCCCGCCGCGGCCGCTCCCTTGCCGCACGAGCCCGCGTCCGAGCCCGCCGCGGAGGCGACCCCGGTGCCGATCGGCCAGGCCGCCGAATCCGACGAGGAACTCGTCGATCCGCGGTACGAAGATCTGTGGGCTTCGACTGAGGCGCGATCCGTCGACATCCCCGACCTCAGCGCCCTCGACATCGATTTCGACGACGAACGCGAGTAACGCGGCCCGGGTTGTCCGCGCGCCGGCGGCGTGCTGAGAGAATCACGTCATGGCTGAGGTGAACGATCGGCTGGTGGGGATCGAGGCTGCGTACGAGGAAGTCGCGGCCCGCCTTGCCGCACCCGAAACGATCGCCGATCCCGAGCTGTTGCGCACGCTGGGCAAACGCTACGCTGAGCTCGAGGTTATCGTCACGCCGTATCGGGAGCTTCGAACGGTGCTGGAGCAGGCCGAGGAGGCGCGCGAGATCGTCGCCGAAGGCGATCCGGAGATGGCGTCGTATCTCGCCGAGGAGATCGAGCTTCTGGACGCCCGAGCCGAGGCCATCCGGGTGCAGCTCGAGTCCCTGCTCGTTCCGAAGGATCCGAACGAGGGAAAGGACGTCATCGTCGAGATCCGCGGGGGCGCCGGGGGCCAAGAGGCGGCCCTGTGGGCGGGCGACCTGTTCGAGATGTATCGCCGCCTGGCCGAACGACACCGCTGGAAGACCGACGTGATCGCGTCCTCGCCGAGCGATCTCGGCGGCTTCAAAGAGGTCTCGCTCGAGGTTCGCGGTAAGGACGCGTATGGCCGGTTGAAGCACGAGGCCGGCGTGCATCGCGTGCAGCGCGTGCCGGTGACGGAGTCGCAGGGCCGGATCCATACCTCGACCGCGACGGTCGCGGTGATGCCGGAAGCCGAGGAGATCGAAGTCGAGATCCGCCCCGAAGACCTACAGATCGACGTGTATCACTCCAGCGGCCCCGGCGGACAGTCGGTGAACACGACCAACTCCGCGGTGCGCATCGTGCACAAACCCACCGGCATCAAGGTGGAGTGCCAAGAAGAACGCTCGCAACTGCAGAACCGCGAGAAGGCGATGCGCTACCTACGTGCGCGCCTCTACCAAGCCGCGCTCGACGAGGCCCAGGCGAAGGAGGCCGCCGAGCGGCGCTCGCAGCTCGGCACCGGGGAACGCTCGGAGAAGATCCGCACGTACAACTATCCGGAGGGCCGTGTCACGGATCACCGGATCAAACACACCTCGCATCAGCTGCAAGACGTGCTCGGTGGCGGCCAAGATCTCGACGGCTTCATCGATCGGCTGATGGCGGCCGAGCGGGCCGCCCAGCTCGCCGACGGTTCCGGCGCGTGATGCGCCCGGCGGCCGTCGCCCGGCGCGGAGCCGACTATCTCGCCCGCCACGGTGTGGTGGCGCCCGCCGCCGAGTCGGAGACACTGCTGCAGGGGATCCTCGAGCTGGATCGAGCCTCTCTGTTCACTCGGCAGCGACCGCTCAGCCCCGGGGAATCGAGGGCGTTCGGCCGCGCGCTGTGCCGCCGCTGCACCGGCACGCCGCTGCAGCATCTGACGGGCGAGCAGGGGTTCCGGCGCCTCGTTCTGGAAGTCCGCCCAGGGGTGTTCGTCCCGCGACCCGAGACCGAGATCGTCGTGGACATCGCGCTCGAGATGGCGCCCCAGGCGCAGGTGGTGGTGGATCTTTGCACGGGCTCGGGCGCGATCGCGCTGGCGATCGCCGACGAGCACCCGGGTGCGGCCGTGTTCGCGACCGATGCGTCTGCCGAGGCCGTCGGGCTCGCCCGTGCGAACGCGTCGCGACTCGGGCTTGTGGTGACGGTCGCCCACGGTGACCTCTTCGAGCCGTTGCCACCGCGGCTGCACGCAGCGATCGATCTGGTGGTCGCCAACCCGCCGTACCTGCCGGCAGACGACGGGTCGACCCTGCCGGCCGACGTGCGGGCGGATCCGTCCTCGGCCTTGTTCGGCGGGATCGACCTGTACGAACGGCTTTTCGCCGACGCCCTCGAATGGCTCGGCGCCGGCGGGGCCGTGGTCGTGGAGATCGACGCACGGGAGGGCTCGGCGGTGTCGGCCGCCGCTCGCGCCGCGGGCTTCACCGAGGTGCGGGTGCTGCGAGATCTGACCGGCCGAGACCGAGTCGTCACGGGGAGGCGGCCATGAGCGGGGATCCGGTGGCCGACGCCGTGGCCGCGGTGCGCCGTGGCGATCTCATCGTGTTCCCGACCGACACGGTGTACGGACTCGCGACCCGTCCCGACGATCCCGCGGCTACCGACCGACTGTTCGACGCGAAGAACCGCCCGCGCGACCTCACCCTGCCTGTCCTCGTCAGCAACGCGGGGCAGGCGCGGGCGATCGCCCGATTCGACGACCGCGCGCACCGGTTGGCACAGGCGTGCTGGCCCGGGCCGCTGACGCTTGTCCTGCCCCGGATGCCGGCGAGCGAGGGATGGGATCTCGGCGGCGACGCCGAGTCGATCGGCGTACGTGTTCCTGATCACCCGCTCGCGCTGGCGGTGCTTGCGGGCGGTGCGCTCGCCACGACGAGCGCGAACCGCTCCGGGGAGCCGCCCGCCGCGACGTGCGCCGAGCTCGTCGCCGTCTTCGCCGGCGACGTCGAGGTGTTCCTCTGTCAGGACGATCCGCTGCGGGGGGTGGCGTCCGCCGTGGTGTCGTTGCTCGGGGATCAGGTGCAGATCCTTCGAGCCGGCGACCTCGGTCCCTCGACCATCGCACGGCTATCGGCGGGCTGAGGGCCACTGCTAGACTCCGGTCCTCCCAGATGGCCTCCATCCTCGTCGTGTGCAGTGGCAACATCTGTCGCTCCCCGGTTGCGGAGGGGCTGCTGCGCCGCGGGGTGCAGCGTCGCTTCGGTGCCGAGGCGCCGGTCGTTTCTTCCGCGGGCACGATCGGCCTCGAAGGGTCGGCGGCGACGCGCGAGTCGGTAGAGGCCGCCGGCGAACGCGGTGTCGACATCGCCCTCCACATCGCCCGGCGCCTGACCGACGCGATGGTCGAGGATGCCGACCTGGTCGTCTGCATGGCCGCGGAGCATCGCGCCGAGATCGGTGCAAGGGTGCCCGCGGCAACGGAGAGGACCTTCACATTGAAGGAACTCGTCCGGCTGCTCGAGGGCGATGCCCCGGACGCGCCTCAGGCCGACGACGTGATTGCGGCTCGCGTGGCGTCCGCCGCGGTCTCCCGCCGCAACAAAGGACCCTCCAACCCCTTCGATGAAGACATCGTCGACCCGCTGGGGATGCCCTTGGAAACGTATAGAGCGATCGCTTGGGAGCTTGACGAGTGGACCGATCGTCTCGTCGCGGGTTTGTACGGGCCTGTGCCGGCCGGTGTGCCGGGAGAGAGCGCGTGATGCGGATCGCGATCGGGGCCGATCATGCCGGGTTCCCGCTCAAGCAGGATCTCGCAGCGTTCCTGCGAGAAGGGGGCCACGAGGTGCTCGACGTCGGGACCGACGGCCTCGCGCCGGTCGACTACCCGGCCTTTGCCGCCGCCGCCGCGCGCGCGGTCGCCCGTGGCGACACGGACCGGGCGATCGTGCTCGGCGGTTCGGGCCAGGGTGAGCAGATCGCCGCGAACAAGGTGCACGGCGTCCGGGCTGCGCTCTGCCACGACCTCTACCTCGCGCGGTTGTCGCGCGAGCACAACGACGCGAACGTGCTCGCGATGGGCGCCCGCGTCGTCGCGCCCGCCTACGCGCACGAGATCGTGTCCGTCTGGCTGGGGACGCCGTTCGAGGGCGGACGGCACGTGCCGCGCATTGAGCAGATCGCGGCGATCGAACGAGAGGAGCGATGAACGATGCGTGAGTACGCTGCCGATTGGGAGGCGTTGCAGGCCACCGACCCCGAGGTCGCCGCCGCCGTGGCTGGGGAGTTGGGTCGAGAGCGATCGACACTTCGTTTGATCGCCTCGGAGAACTTCGCGAGCCCCTCCGTGCTCGCCGCCGTGGGCTCCACGTTCAACAACAAGTACGCGGAGGGGTACCCGGGGCGCCGCTATTACGGCGGCTGCGAGTTCGTCGACGTTGTCGAGCAGCTGGCGATCGATCGGGCGAAGGCACTCTTCGGGGCGGAGCACGCCAACGTGCAGTCGCATGCCGGCGCGACCGCAAACATGGCCGTGTTCGGCGCCTTCTTGGATCCCAAGGACGCGAACAGCAAGGTCTTGGGAATGGTGCTCGCCCACGGCGGGCACCTGACCCACGGCTCGCCCGTCAACGTCTCGGGCATGTGGTTCAACTTCGTCGGCTACGAGGTCGACCGCGAGACCGAGCAACTCGACATGGACCGGGTGCGTGACCTCGCCAAGGCGGAGCGGCCGAAGATCATCCTCGCCGGCTACACGGCGTACCCGCGCGAGATCGACTTTCCGGCCTTCCGCGAGATCGCCGATGAGGTCGGCGCGCTGTTGTGGGTCGACGCGTCGCATTTCATCGGTCTCGTCGCGGGCGGCGCGTTCCCCTCGCCGGTGCCCGACGCCGACGTCGTCACGTTCACCACGCACAAGGCATTGCGCGGCCCCAGGGGCGCGATGATCCTCTGCAAGCAAGAGCACGCGAAGGCCATCGACAAGGCCGTGTTCCCGATGATGCAGGGCGGCCCGATCGAGAACAACATCGCGGGCAAGGCCGTCGCGCTCAAGGAGGCGATGAGCCCGGACTTCAAGGTGTATGCGCAACGCACGGTGCGTGACGCTCGTGCCCTCGCTGCTGGGCTCGCCGACGAGGGGATGCGGGTTGTCTCGGGCGGGACCGATTCCCATCTTGCGCTCGTCGACGTGCGGCCGCTGGGGATCGACGGCAAGACGGCCGAGGCGGTTTGCGACGAGGTGGGGATCTCGTTGAACAAGAACCAGATCCCGTATGACCCGAACCCACCCTCGTCGCCGTCGGGGATACGCGTCGGCACGCCCGCGTGTTCGACGCTCGGTATGGATGAGGCCGAGATGCGCGAGATCGCCGGCATCATGGGCGACATCCTGCGCAGCGTCCAGGACGCGGGCGCGAAGGACAAGGCGCGCGGCAGGGTGCGCGATTTGACCCAGCGATTCCCTCTGTACCCGTAGGACCTCGGCCGCGGTTGTCGGCCGCGGCCGAGACGAACACACTCTCGGGAGCGTGAGCTCCTATCTGATCGTGTTCGTCGTGGCCGCGGCCGTGACCTTCCTGGCGACACCGCTGGTGCGGCGGTTCGTGATCCGCGTCGGGGCGATCTACCAGCCCAACGACCGGTCGGTGCATCGCGTCCCGCTCCCGACGATGGGCGGCATAGCGATGTACGTCGGCTTCGTCTTCGCGCTGGCGGTGTCTCGTTTCCTGCCGTTCTTCGGGGAACTCAACCAGATCAACCTCTGGCATTCGACCGGCGCGCTCGTCACCTGCACCCTCATCCTCGGCCTGGGCGTGATCGACGACGTACGGGGCACGACCGCCTTGTCGAAGTTCATCGCACAGGTGTTCATCGCGGGCGTCCTCGTGCTGTTCAGCGTGCAGGTGTTGTACCTCTGGTTCCCGGGGTTGGGCGTGGTCGTGTTGTCCGGCGATCTGCCCGTGATCGTGACGATCGCGTGGGCCGTGACGATCCCGAACGCCGTCAACCTCGTGGACGGCCTGGATGGACTCGCAGCGGGGATGGTGGCGATCGCGGCCGCCTTCTTCTTCGCCTATGTCGTGTTGAATCCCGGCGTGCTCGGGCCCGCGTCGCAGGCCGCCCTACTCTCCGCCATCACCGCGGGCATCTGTATCGGGTTCCTGCCCTGGAACTTCTATCCCGCGAAGATCTTCATGGGCGACGCCGGCTCGATGCTCCTCGGGATGCTTCTGGCCATCGCCACGATCGAGGGGATCGGCAAGAATCTCACCCCGCCCAGCGGCGGAGACATCGCCGCCACGGCAGGCGCCCTCGCCGTCCCGTTCCTCGTGCTGCTCATTCCGGCCGTCGACGTGGTCCTGGCGATCGTCCGACGGACGCGGCGTGGTCAACCTGTCGGTCACGCGGATAAGGAACACCTGCATCACCGCCTCATGGAGATGGGGCACGGGCACCGACAAGCGGTGCTGCTGATGTATCTCTGGAGCGCCCTCGTGTCGGCAGGTGCCCTCGCGGTCGGCATGATCGACGGCCGGCTCTTCGTCGGCCTGGTCGTGGCCGGGCTGATCCTGATCGGCGCCGCCGCGCTGCTCGTGATCACCGCCCTGCCTCGCCTCGCCCGGCGGCGCGGCGACGGCCACGGCCCGCCCGAGACCGAGGAAGCCGCGCCCGATGCACCCACAGACAACGTAACGGCCCGGTGAACCCCCCCTGAACGGCCGGAGAACCACCCGGCACGCGGTTGCGTATAACCGCGTGCGAGAACCTTCCGATTGAAGGCTGTTCAAAGTGGCCCTCAACGGGTGATAATCGCCGCCGCCCTGTGGGAACATTTCCCGCCACAGGGCGCCAAGCAGAGGGGGTTAGATTCGTGACCGAGATCGACGTACGCCTCGAGCGCGTCTCCAAACTGTTCGGAGACGTCGCCGCGGTGGACGACCTTTCCCTCGATATCGCGGAGGGCGAGTTCTTCAGCATGCTGGGACCCTCGGGGTGCGGCAAGACAACCACCCTGCGCATGATCGGCGGCTTCGAGGATCCGTCACTTGGCACCGTCTATCTGGGCGGTCGCGACGTGACCGATGACCCGCCCTACAAGCGCGACGTCAACACGGTCTTCCAGTCCTACGCGCTGTTCCCGCATCTGGATGTCTACGAGAACGTGGCGTTCGGCCTGCGGCGCAAGAAGGTGTCCAAGGACGAGCTCGAGACCCGCGTCAAGGAAGCGATGCACCTGGTCGACCTGATCGGGTTCGAGACGCGGACGCCGCCGCAGATGTCCGGCGGCCAGCAGCAACGCGTTGCCCTGGCGCGCGCCCTGGTCAACCACCCCAAGGTGCTTTTGCTCGACGAGCCGCTCGGCGCGTTGGACCTGAAGCTTCGTAAGAAGATGCAGCTGGAACTCAAGCGGATCCAGCAGGAGGTCGGGATCACGTTCATCTACGTGACACACGACCAGGAAGAGGCCATGACCATGAGCGACCGGCTCGCGGTGATGCGCCACGGCAAGATCGAGCAACTTGGTGATCCCAGGTTCGTCTATGAGAACCCCGCGACGGAGTTCGTGGCCGGCTTCCTCGGCGCGTCGAACCTGCTGGAGGGCGACGTCAAGGAATCGAACGACGGCGTGAGCACCGTCCTGTTGACCGGCGGCGGGTCGGTCACCGTTCCGAACGCGCGGATCCCGTCGGATGCCGGCACGCGGATCAAGGTCGGCGTCCGTCCCGAAAAAGTGGCGATCTCGCGCGGAACCGACACGCCGGCGGGAACGAACAGCATCAGCGGCACGGTGGCGATGACCACCTACATTGGCGTGAGCCACCAGTACAAAGTGTCGACCCAGGACGGGACCGTGCTCACGGTCTACGTCCAGAACCTCGGCACGGAAGAAGCGCCACGTCAGGGTGAGGCCGTCACCTTGTCCTGGCACCCCGATGACACGTTCGCGGTGACACCGCAGGACGACCTTGAGATGGAGGAGGACGACGAATGACCCCGGAACCCCAAGACCAGCCAGGCTTCAGCGCAGCCCTGGCACGCGGACTCACGTCGCAGCGGATGTCGCGGCGAAACGTCATGAAGCTGGGCGGCATGTCGGTCGGAGCGCTGAGCCTGTCATCGATCCTGGCCGCTTGTTCGAGCGGCTCCTCGACCGGCGGAGCTGGTGGCAGTAGCAGCGGGAGCGGCGCGGTCGACTTCGACCCCGCGAACGCCGGCTCGACCCTGAACTTCTCCAACTGGCCCCTGTACATCGACAAGGCCAACAAGGGGTTTCCGTCGCTGGATGCGTTCAAGGAGGCCAGCGGGATCTCCGTCACGTACAACGACGAGATCAACGACAACGCATCGTTCTTCGGTGAGCTCCTGCCGCAGCTTCAGGCCGGTCAGGACGTGGGTCGCGACATCGTCGTGATCACGAACGGCGAGTACCTCGCCGCATTGATCCAGAACGGGTGGGCCACGGAGCTCGACTCGAACTACCGTCCGAACTTCGATGCCAACGCGGCGTCGTGGGCCAAGAGCCCCTTCTACGACGAGGGCAACCGGCACACGATGGCCTGGCAGTCCGGCCTCACGGGGATCGGCTACAACACGACCCTCGTCAACCAACCACCGACGAAGCTCGACGACCTCATGAGCACCGACTTCTTCCGTTCGGCAACCGTGGGGGTGCTCAAGTCCGACGCGCCGGACCTCGTGATGGTCAACCTCGGGATCGACCCGAAGACCTCGCAGCAGCCCGAGTGGGATGAAGCAGCGGCGTGGCTGACGAAGCTGCGCGACTCCGACACGTTCTACGCAGCCTATGACCAGGACTACATCGATGACCTGACCGCCGGCAACCTTGCCGGCACGATGGCGTGGTCCGGCGATGTCCTCTACTACAAGATCTGGGAGGGCCAGCCGTTCGAGTTCATCGTGCCGGCCGACGGCTCGCTGCTGTGGATCGACAACATGCTGATCCCCGCGCATTCGCAGAACCCCGCGGGCGCCCTGGAGATGATGGACTTCTTCTACAAGCCCGAGATCGCCCAGATGGTGACCGAGTGGGTCCTGTACATGTCGCCCGTGCCCGCGGTGCAGGACCTGATCGCCAAGCACGCGAAGGACGAGACGGGCACCTATGCGAAGCAGCTGACCGACACGGCCGAGAGCCCCATGCTCTGGCCCGACGAGGCGCTGCTCTCCCAGGTGCAGCTCGGCCGCAACCTGACGACGGATGCGGAATCGGAGGCCTGGCACGCGACCTTCGACAAGATCTGGGAGCAGTAGCGGGTGGCCAAGACGGCAAGCGACACCGCCGGGTTGATCCCGGAGGGTCTGGAGCTTCCCCCGGCGCGCAAGGGCGAACGTGCCCTCGCGCGCCGGCGCCGTCTGGCCGCCTACCTCATGCTTTCCCCCGGCGGCCTCTACCTGGTCATCGGATTCGTGATCCCGCTGGTGATCATCGTGATCCTGTCCCTTTCCAGCGGTGGTGGATTGTTCTCCAGCGGCGGGAAAACGACCTTCTCGTGGGAATGGTCCAACTATTCCCAGGCGATATCTGATAACTGGAAGATCTATCTGCGCTCGATCGCGTACGCGGCGATCGCGACGACCATCTGCATCGGGCTCGCGTACCCGATGGCGTACTGGATCGCCTTCTACGGGGGCAGGTGGAAGGCGACGCTGTTCATGATGATCCTGGTTCCGTTCTTCGTGTCGTTCGTGATCCGCACGATCCAGTGGAACTTCATCCTCGGGACGAACGGCCTGCTGTTCGGACCGCTCAAGAACCTCGGGGTGATCCCGGAGGACTTCCATGTGCTGCGCACGCCGGTCGCCGTGATCGCGGGTATCACGTACAACTACATGCCCTTCGCGGCCCTGCCGCTGTACGTCGCGCTCGAGCGGATCGACCGGCGACTCGTCGAGGCGGCCAAGGACCTGTATGCGAGCAAGTCGATGTCGTTCCGCAAGGTTGTTTTGCCGCTGTCGGCTCCGGGCATCTTCGCGGCGGTCATCTTGACGTTCGTACCGGCGACCGGTGACTACGTGAATTCGACGATCCTGGGCGGGCCCGGCACCACGATGATCGGTCAGATCATCCAGAACTTCTTCCTGGTCCGGCACCTGTATACGATCGCGGCCGCGATGTCCGTGATCCTGATGTTGGGCATGCTCGTGCTCGCCCTGGCATACGCGCGAGTGTTGGGCACGGAAGACTCGACCCTGGCGGCGGGGGCGGCGGCGTGAGCGCGGTGGTCGCGCCCTCCGGCCTCGACGGGGCGGCCGAGCTGCCGCCGCCTGTGAAGCGAACGCCCAAGAGGCGCGTCACGCGTTTCATCCTGCCGGTTTTCACGATCGGCATGATCGTGTACCTCGCGTTTCCCGTGTTCGTGATGATCCTGTACAGCTTCAACATCGTTGCGAACCGGCAGGTTGCCGAGTTCACCTGTTGCACGCTGTCGTGGTGGCGGAACATCTTGGCAGTCGGGGAGCTGAACGATGCGCTCGTCACGTCGATCAAGGTGGCGATCCCGGGTGCGGCGGTGGCCACGCTGCTGGGGACGTTCCTCGGGCTCGTCCTCGGTCGGTATTCGTTCCGCGGTCGGGGCGCGACGAACTTCATCATCTTCCTGGCGATCGCGGTGCCCGAGATCGTGCTCGGGTCGTCACTGTTGTCGATGTTCGTGCAGGTGAACAACAACAAGCCGGCCGGGATCAGCGTGGCGCTTGGCTATCCCACGATCCTGTTCTCCCATATCGCGTTCTCGATCGCGTTCGTCGCGATCACGGTGCGCGCTCGCGTCCAGGGCCTGGACCGTACGATGGAGAATGCCGCGCAGGACCTCTTCGCCAGCCCACGGGTCGCGTTCTTCAAGGTGACGTTCCCGATGATCCTGCCCGGGATCCTGGCGGGGTTCCTGCTGGCCTTCGTTCTGTCATTGGACGACTTCGTGATCACGAACTTCGTCAACGGCACCACGAACACCTTCCCCACGTGGGTGTTCGGCGCCTCGCGTCTCGGTATCCCGCCTCAGGTCAACGTGTGGGGGACGGTGCTGTTCACGATCGGATTGGCGACCGCCGGCCTGCAGGTCTTAAAGGCTCGCCGGTCCGAAGTGGGCTTCTGACCGCCCGGTAAGGTTCCCCGTCCGTGTGCCGATACCTGCAGCGGCCGCACCGGCGGCAGTGACGCCATGACGAATGACCCGATGATCGATCCGCGATGGGCTCGCCCCTTCACGCGCCGCACGTTCCTGCGCGGCGCCGGGGGAGCTCTCGGCCTGCTCGCCCTCGCCCCGATCCTCGAGGCATGTGCCTCCGGGGGCGGGGAAAGTCCCTTCGCCGGGCAGCCGTCCGGCCGGGTCGACTTCGCCAACTGGCCTCTCTATCTGGACCGTCGGAACGAGAAGGGGCAAGTCGTGCGCCCCTCCATGCAGGAGTTCACCCGGCAGACGGGCATCGAGGTCAACTACCGCGAGGTGATCCCGGACGCCGACACCTTCTATGCCGAGATCCAGCCCTATCTCGCGGCCGGGCAGCCGACCGGCTGGGACATCGCCGTCATCACGAACGGCGCCACGCTGACCCGCATGATCGAGCTCGGTCAGGTCATGCAGCTGCCGAGCGATCGGCGCCCGAACTTCGATCAGCATGCGTCCGCGACGCTGGCCAAGAACCCTGGCTACGACCAGATGCCCTTCGCCAACGCGCATACGATGCCGTGGCAGTCCGGGATCACCGGCGTCGCCTGGAACCCCGATCTTTCGGGCTCCGACGTGCGGACGCTCGAGCACCTGTTCTCCGGTGATCTTCCCGGGAAGATCGGGCTGTTCAGCGACTCGGTCGACTTGCCCAATCTGTTGATGCTCGCTGCCGGGATCGAGCCGGAGACATCCACCGAAGCCAACTGGCACGAGGCTGCGGCGTGGCTACAGGATCGGCTCGACCACGGCCTCCGCGTGACGTTCTTCAAGCAGAACTACGTGAACGCCCTTGCCAACGGCGACGTCGTCGCGTCGATGGCATGGTCCGGCGACATCTATCAGGAGAATGCGATCGGGGCGCCCGAGGGCTTGCAGTTCGCCACTCCCAACGACGGTGGCCTCCTGTGGACCGACAACATGGTGATCCCGGTCGGTGCCCAGCACCCGGTCGATGCGATCACGCTGATGGACTTCGTGTACCGTCCCGAGATCGCCGCCATGATCACCGAGTTCGTCGCCTACGTCACACCGGTGCCCGAGGCACGCGACGTGATCCTCGCGAACGCCAGCGCCGCCACGGATCCGCGGACGACGGAGAAGCTGCAGGTCCTCGCCGACAGCCCGCTCGTGTTCCTGCCCGAGGATCAGGCGGCGACCCTGCACACGTATCGGGAGCTCAAGACGGATCAAGAGCTCGCCGCCTGGAACGACGCTTTCGGCCGCTTCATCACCTGAAGGTCGGCGTAGCGCTCGGGCGCTCGTGAATCATTTCACAAAGTCTTTGCACACCCGCTCTGACCTGCGGAAACAACCCGGTACCGTCTTTGACGGCTGTCGACGGCACCGCCTATACTGCCCGCGCGCTCATGACCAAGGACCAACACCGGGACGATGCCTGGTCGGGACTCGGCACGGGCTGGGCCATCGTCTCGATCCTGATCGCGGGGATGCTCGTCGTAGGGGGGATCGGGTTTCTCGCTGACCTCCTTGCCGGGACGAAACACGTGTTTCTCGGGATCGGGATCGTGCTCGGAGCTGCCGGGGGCATCTACATCGTCTACTTGGAGTATGGGAAGGAAGATCGTGACGAGGGTTGAGCCGGAGCGAGAACTGGTTCGCCGGGTCCTGCCGTTCGTTCCGCTGGTGACCGTCCTCGCGTTCGGGCTGGGCTACCTGGCGGGCGGCTCGGACGCCGCATGGTCTGCCGTGATCGGCGTCGCCATCGTCACCGCAAACTTCCTCATGTTCGCCCTCTCGATCGCATGGGCTGCCTCGATCTCGCCCACCATGATCGCCATCGTCGCGCTCGGCGGTTATCTCGTTCGGCTGATCGTGTTCACTGTCGCGCTCGTCGTTTTGACGAAGCTGGCGTGGTTCTCCCCGGTTGCCTTCGCACTGACCCTCGTGCCCGCGACCATCGCACTGCTCGTGTACGAGGCCAAGGCCCTGTCGGGGCGGATGCAAGCCGACCTGTGGACCTTCGCGGGAGATCGCACGTGATCGCAGCGTTGCTGGGTGCCACCTTCGAACCGCCGAGCACCACGGACTTCGTCTACGGCTGCTGGGGTTCGGGGTTTCGGTTCCTCGGCTTCACCTTCTGCTTCAACTTCATCCTGCTGCTGCTGACGCTGACGACCCTGATCGTGGTAGGGCTGTTCTACTTCGCCTTCCGCTCCCCGACCGTCGTGCCGGGCAAGCTGCAGATGCTGATGGAGCTGGGCGTGGGCTTCGTGCGCGACAACGTTGCGGTCCCCATGCTCGGGCCGGCGGGGGACACGTACCTGCCGCTCTTGGCGTCGTTCTTCTTCTTCATCCTCATCGGCAACCTGTTCGAGGTTGCGCCGGGCTTCAGCTTCTCCGCGAACAGCCGCGTCGCGATCCCGTTGGTGCTCGCGCTGATCTCATGGGTGACGTACAACGCGGTCGGGATCCGCAAGCACGGGTTCTTCGGCTACCTCAAGCACACGTGCATCATCGACGCGGCGCCAGGCTGGCTCCGGTACTCGTTACTGATGTTGATCGAGTTCGTGTCGAACATCATCGTCCGGCCGATCACGCTCACCGTCCGTCTCGCGGCCAACTTCCTTGCAGGGCATTTCCTGCTGGCGATCTTCTTCCTGGGGACGGTGTTCTTCCTGGAGAACGGCCCGAAGACGTGGATCCTCGCGGCGGTCTCGTTCCCGCTCGGTGTCGTGCTGGTGGGTTTCGAGATCTTCGTGGCGGCACTGCAGGCGTTTATCTTTGCGATCCTCACCGCCTCCTATATCGGGCAGGCGATGGCGGAAGAGCACTAGTCAAGGGAGGCAACGGATGGTTCAACTCATCGCGCAGGCCACGGACGTCAGCTCAGGGCTGGCGACCATCGGCAAGGGACTCGTCATCGGTCTGGCCGCGATCGGCCCCGGCATCGGCTTGGGGATCCTGATCGGCAAGTCCGTCGAAGCGATGGCTCGGCAGCCCGAGTACGCGGGGCAGGTTCGAACCACGATGTTCATTGGCATCGGTCTGATCGAGGCGCTGGCGCTGTTCGGCATCGCCTTCTCGTTCATCATCTAGGAGGCTTGTCAGTGCTTGCCATCCGCACCGCTGTGCTCGCCCAGGAGGCGAGCAGCGACAAGGAGAACCTCTATCCACATGCGGCCGAGTTGCTGGTCGGCGCGTTGGCGTTTGCGATCGTGTTCTACTTCCTGTGGAAGTGGGTGATCCCTCGGGTCAACACATTGCTCGAGGAGCGGCGACAGCAGATCCAGGGCGAGCTCGAAAAGGCTGCGTCCACGCGCAGCGAGGCCGATCACGTGCTCGCCGACTATCGCCAGCAGCTTGCCGAAGCGCGCGGGGAGGCCAACCGCATTATCGAGGAGGGCCGTCAGACCGCCGATCAATTGCGCCGGGATCTGCAGGCTAAGGCCGAGCAGGAGGCAGCCGCGACCGTAGCCCGCGCCCAAGACGAGATCCGCGCGGAGCGCGACCGCGTCTTCGAGGATCTGCGCACCCAGGTCGGCGACATCGCGGTCGAACTGGCCGCTCGGGTGGTGAATCAGTCGCTGGACAAGAAGGCGCACGAGAAGCTGATCGACGACTACATCGAACAGGTCGCCGCCGGCGGCGAGGGGCAGGGCTGAGCTGTATGGCGTTGCTCGACCGCATCTTCGGCAAGAGTGGCGCGGTGGCGGGGTACGCCACGGCGCTGGTCGCCGTGGCCGAGGCCGAGGGATGCCTGGGCAGGGTCGAAGAGGAGCTGTTCGCATTCGCCAAGGCCGTGGATCTCAACCCGCAGCTCCGCGAGGCGCTGACCGATCAGGCCCTCCCGGTGGACAACCGTCAGGCTGTCGTCCGCGACATCCTCGGCGATCGCGCGCACCAGGTGACGATCAACCTGATCTCGTTCGTGATCGAATCCGGCCGCGCGCGCGATCTGTCGAAGATCGCCGACGCGTTCGTACAGATCGCCGCCACCTCGCGCGAGCAGGCCGTCGCGGAGGTTCGTTCGGCGGTTCCGCTGACCGACAAGCAACGCGACCGGCTCGAGAAGGCTCTCTCCAAGGCGACCGGCAAGGCCGTCGAGGTCAAGGTGATCGTGGATCCATCCGTGGTCGGCGGCGTGATCGCGCGTGTCGATGATCTCGTCTTCGACGGCTCCGTTTCGAGCCGTCTCGAGGACGCCAAACAAGCACTGGGGAGCTGACGCACGTTGGCATCGAACATGATCGACCCGGCCGTCATCGCAGACGCCCTTCGCAAGAACGTCCAGGACTGGACCCCGTCCGTGGAACGCGAGGAAGTCGGCCGCGTGATCGAAACCGGAGACGGTATCGCGCGTGTCTCGGGCCTGCCGCGCACGATGGCCAACGAGATCCTGGAGTTTCCCGGCGGTCTGCTCGGCGTGGCGTTCAACCTGGACGAAGACGAGATCGGCTGCATCATCTTCGGCGAGGCGGCCGGCATCGAGGAAGGCGACACCGTCAAGCAGACCGGCCGCATCTTGTCGGTGCCCGTCGGCGATGCCTTCCTTGGTCGCGTGGTCGACGGGCTGGGCCGCCCGTTGGACGCGAAGGGTTCGATCGCGGCCGAGACCGAGCGGGCCCTCGAGTTGCAAGCGCCCAACGTGGTATCGCGCCAGCCCGTTCGGGAGCCGCTGTACACGGGCATCACCGCGATCGACGCTATGACGGCGATCGGGCGCGGTCAGCGCCAGCTGATCATCGGGGATCGCCAGACCGGCAAGACCGCGGTGGCGCTGGACACGATCATCAACCAGAAGCAGTACTGGGGAACCGACCAAGCGGTTCGATGCATCTACGTCGCGATCGGTCAGAAAGCCTCGACCGTGGCAGAGGTCGTCGACACCCTGCGTGAGCAGGGGGCGCTGGAGTACACCGTGGTGGTGAACGCGGCGGCCTCGGACCCGGCGCCGTTCCAGTATGTGGCGCCCTACTCCGGCGCCGCGATCGGTGCGCACTGGATGGACAGCGGCAAGCATGTGCTGATCGTCTATGACGATCTCTCCAAACAGGCCGTCGCCTATCGCGAGATCTCCCTGCTGCTGCGTCGTCCGCCGGGCCGCGAAGCCTACCCGGGCGATGTGTTCTACCTGCACTCCCGCCTGCTCGAACGGGCCGCGAAGCTCTCGGACGAGCTGGGCGGCGGTTCGATGACGGCGTTGCCGATCATCGAGACCAAGGGCGGCGACATCTCCGCCTACATCCCGACGAACGTGATCTCGATCACCGACGGGCAGCTCTTCTTGGAGACCGAACTGTTCTTCTCGGGCGTGCGCCCTGCGATCAACGTCGGCGCCTCGGTCAGCCGGGTCGGCGGGGCGGCCCAGATCAAAGCGATGAAGAAGGTGGCCGGCCGCCTTCGGCTGGATCTCGCGCAGTATCGAGCGCTGGAAGCCTTCGCCCAGTTCGGCTCGGAGCTGGACAAGACCTCGCAGCAACAGCTTGCTCGTGGCGCGCGGGTCGTCGAGGTCCTCAAGCAGCCCCAGTACGATCCGCAGCCCGCAGCCCGAGAGGTCGTGCAGGTGTACGCGGTGACGGGCGGGTACATGGACGCGTTCCCCGTCGAGGACGCGAAGCGCTTCGCGACCGAGTTCTGCTCCTTCCTGGACGCGCGGCACTCCGAGGTGTTCACGACGATCCGGGAAAGCGGCGACTTGCCCGAGGAGACCGAGAGCATCCTGAAGGCCGCTCTCGAAGCCTTCCAGCAGACCTTCCAGGCCTCGCAGCGTGGTCCCGGCGCCGAAACGGGGCTTGGCGACACGACGCCGCCGGACGAGGTCAAGCCCGACGTCGGGTGGGACCGTATGTCCTCGGTCGAGGAGGACGCGCCCGAGGACGACGCGTAACGGATGGGCGCCCAGCTTCGTGTCGTGCGTCGCCGGATCAAGTCGGTTCAGTCGACGAAGAAGATCACGCGCGCGATGGAGCTCATCGCGAGCTCACGGATCGTGAAGGCCCAGCAACGCGTCGAGCTCTCACGGCCATATGCGGAGCAACTTACCCGCGCCATGGAGGATCTCGCCGCGAACACGGGGTCGCTGTCGCATCCGTTGCTTGCCGACCGCGACACGCCCGCCAAGATCGGCGTGCTGGCGATCACCTCCGATCGCGGGTTAGCGGGAGCGTACAGCGCCAACGTGTTGAAGGAGGCCGAAGGGGTCTTGCGAGAGGTGAACGCTCGCGGGCTCGAGCCTGTGCTCTATGTCGCGGGCAAGAAAGGCACCGGCTACTTCCGTTTCCGCGGGACGCCGATGCGTCGCGACTGGCAGGGCTTCAGCGAGGTTCCGGTCTATGCGAAGGCCGAAGAGATCGGTCGCATGCTGATCGATGACTTCGCCACCGGCGAGATCGACGAGCTGTGGTGCGCCTACACGGACTTCCGCTCCGCGTTCACGCAGCGAGCGACACACAAGCGTTTCCTGCCCATCGCGCCGGAGGAAGTGACCGGCAGCGGCGGCGAGCTCGTCCATCCGGAGTACATCTTCGAGCCGGAGGCCGAGCAGATCCTGGATCATCTGTTGCCGCAATACCTGATCACGAAGATCTGGGCCGCGCTGCTGGAGTCCGCGGCTTCCGAGAATGCCGCACGTCGCCGTGCGATGAAGGCCGCGACGGACAACGCGGACGAACTGCTGAAGATCCTGACGCGCCAGGCAAACCGGGCACGTCAGGATGAGATCACAACCGAGATCTTGGAGATCGTGGGCGGCGCGGAGGCTCTTTCCGCGTCGGTCCAGGAGGGATAGCGATGACTGACACGAACGGGCACGCCGATGGGCGCGTGGTGCGGGTGATCGGTCCGGTGGTGGACGTCGAGTTCCCGCCGAACCAACTCCCGGAGATCAACAACGCATTGAAGGTCGACATCGAGATGGGCAGCGAGACGACCACCATCACCTGCGAAGTGGCCCAGCACATCGGCGACTCGTCGATCCGGGCAATCGCGTTGAAGCCGACCGACGGCTTGGTGCGGGGCGCCAAGGTGCACAACACCGGTTCCCCGATCATGGTTCCGGTGGGTGAAGGGGTACTCGGTCATGTCTACAACGTGCTCGGCGAGCCTCTCGATGCGGACATGGACTCGATCAACCCGTCGGACTTCTGGGCAATCCACCGCGAGGCGCCCGCATTCGCCGACCTCGAGCCCAAGAAGATCATGCTGGAGACCGGCATCAAGGTGATCGACCTGCTCGAGCCCTACGTGCAGGGCGGCAAGATCGGTATGTTCGGGGGCGCCGGGGTGGGCAAGACCGTCGTCATCCAGGAGATGATCCGACGCCAGGCTCAGCAGCACGGCGGCGTGTCGGTCTTCGCCGGGGTGGGCGAGCGCACCCGAGAGGGCAACGACCTGTTCCTGGAGATGACCGAGTCCGGGGTCCTTGCCAACACGGCCCTGGTATTCGGGCAGATGGACGAGCCACCGGGCGTACGGCTTCGCGTGGCGCTGTCGGCGTTGACGATGGCCGAGTATTTCCGCGATGTCGACCACAAGGACGTGCTGCTGTTCGTTGACAACATCTTCCGCTTCACGCAGGCGGGTTCCGAGGTCTCGACGCTGCTGGGCCGGATGCCGTCTTCGGTCGGCTACCAGCCGAACCTGGCCAGCGAGATGGGCGACCTCCAGGAGCGGATCACGTCCGCGGGCGGTCGCTCGATCACCTCGTTGCAGGCCATCTACGTGCCGGCCGACGACCTGACTGACCCGGCGCCACACGCGGCGTTCGCGCACTTGGACGCCACCACGGTGCTCACGCGGGAGATCGCGTCGCTCGGCATCTACCCGGCGGTGGACCCGCTGGACTCGACGTCGCGGATCCTCGATCCGCGCTACGTGGGCGAGGAGCACTACGCGACGGCACGACGCGTACAGGAGATCCTGCAGCGCTACAAGAATCTGCAAGACATCATCGCGATCCTCGGCATGGACGAGCTCGCGGAAGAAGACAAGGTCATCG